>JAZTYG010000156.1:0-20672 GCA_045636845.1 Candidatus Scatosoma sp. | reverse complement strand
GCATCTAAAATCGAGGGGCATCCTGATAATGTTGCTCCCGCAATTTTCGGTGGTCTTACTGCATCTTTTATGGATGGCGGTGTTCCTCATACTGTTAGATATGATATTAATAAAAAGTGGCATTTTACTGCACTTGTACCTAGTTTTAGGCTTAATACAAGCAAAGCGCGTGCGGCATTACCGCGGGCTATTACCGTGCGCGATGCAGTTTATAACCTTTCACGAACCGCGGTAATGCTAAAAGCATTTGAAAGCGGCGACGAAAAAATGCTAAATATTGCTGTAAATGATAGGTTACATCAGCCATACCGTAAAATGCTTATTAGGGATTACTCGAAGATTGAGAGTATTGCTAAAAGTCTTAACTGTGCTGCGGTGTATTTAAGCGGCGCAGGTCCAACAATTATGTGTATTTCGTCAAGTGCAGACTTTTCTAACAAAATGGCTGTCCGCTTGAAAGCAGAGCATAAAAACAATTGGGAAGTTTTACCGCTTTCTGTTGACACTGAAGGTGTGCAATATTCTACCTGATTGTATCAGGAGGTTAATATGAGTAAAAAGAATCATATTTATCTAGTTGGCAACGCCCATCTTGACCCTATTTGGCAGTGGCGTTGGCAAGAGGGAAGTGCCGAAGCAAAAGCAACAATTCGCTCGGCGCTTGATAGAATGAATGAATTTCCGGAATTTAAGTTTGTTTGTTCGTCATCTTCTGTTTTTATGTGGATAGAAGAATTTTGCCCCGAAATGTTCGAGGAAATAAAGCGCCGTGTACAAGAGGGTAGATTTATAATAGTTGGTGGTTGGCATGTCCAACCAGACTGTAATTTACCTGCAGGCGAGGGCTTTGCAAGGCAGTCGCTTTATTCACAGCGTTATTTTAAAGAAAAATTCGGTGTTACAGCTAAAGTTGGCTATAATGTTGACAGTTTCGGTCATAACCTTATGTTGCCGCAAATTTTAAGAAAAAGCGGTATGAAATACTACGTCTATATGCGCCCGATGGAATGGGAAAAATCCATGCAGGAGAATGTGTTTACATGGCAAGCTCCCGATGGGTCGCGCGTGACTGCGTTCCGTATTAACCAAGAATATTGCAAGCAGTTTAACGAGATGGGCGAGCTGGAAGACTACTTGGCGGATTGTGAAAAATTCTACAAGGGAAAATCCTTTATGGGGTATTACGGCGTAGGAAACCATGGCGGCGGCCCTACGATTAGAAATATTCAACTTATCAAGGAATACAACGAAAAGGCGGATGCGAAATTCCACCTTACGATGGCGGACCCTGTCGAGTATTTTGAGAAGATTGAGAAAGAGTGCGATTTGATGGTGGTGGATGAGGAATTGCAACATCACGCAAGCGGTTGTTACAGCGCCGTTTCCGAGGCGAAAACCTTACTTCGTAAAGGGGAAACCAAGCTCGGTGAGGCGGAAAGATTGTCCGTTTTGGCAGATTTGCTCATCGATAAGAAGTACGATAGGAAAACCATTCAACAGGGCTGGGAAAACCTCAACTTCCTTACCTTCCACGATATTTTGGGCGGTTGTTGTATCAAGAGTGCGTATGATAACAGCTTGTATATGGGCTACGAGGCCATTTCCTTGGCGGAAAAACAAAAAAATAGCGCGGCGCAATCCCTTTCGTGGAAAATTGATACCACGGATAAACGCCACGGCTTGCCGATTGTCTTGTTCAACTCCCACCCGTTTGACGTGGAAGAGGTGGTGGAAATCAACGCCAACGCAATTTCCGTCAAAGATATGTACGGCAACGACGTGCCGTTTGTGAACGTGCCGTCCGAACCACAACCTGTTTTTGAACGTGATAATGCCATTTTTAAGGCAAAAGTTCCTGCAATGGGTTATGCGGTTTACTACTATGTAAGCGGTGTGAATTTTAACCGCACGAGTGCGTCCAACGCATACATGGGTAGGGTGTCTGACCCATTGTGCATGGAAAACGAGTGTTTATCGGTTACGTTTACGGCGCAGGGTGCGTTGAAATCGGTGTTTGATAAAAAGACGGGCAAAGAAGTATTGAAAGGTGAAACGAAATCGGTGGTAATCGATGAAACCGAACACGATACTTGGAGTCATGGTAGAAATTATTTCGACAAAGCGATAGGGGAATTTACCGTTCAAAAGATTGAGAAAATCGAATCGAATGAGATCCGTGAAATTATCAAGGTGACATCCGTTTACGGAGATTCGACCTTGATGCAATATTACACCTTGAATAAAGGGGAAGAATTTGTGCGTGTACGCGTGCGCTTGAACTGGAATGAAAAGCATAAAATGTTAAAGCTTGACTTCCCCGTTGCGTGCGATACGCCGACGAGCCTTTATGAAATTCCTTTTGGCACGCTAGAACGGCCTTGTAATGGCGAGGAAGAGCCTGCCTTGACTTGGGCGATGGTCGGGGATAACTCGAACGGGCTTGCCCTGTTAAACGATTGCAAATACAGCTATTCCGCAAAGGGGAATATATTGTCGTTGACAGCAATCCGCAGCCCTATTTATTGCGATCATGGTAGAAAGCGTACGGAAGAAAGCAATTATACCGATCAAGGCGTACACGAATTTGCCTATGCTATTTTACCTGCAACCACAGGGGAAAAGGCGAAATTGTTTAAGGACGCGCAAATTCTCAACGCGCCGCTTACGGTTGTGCTTGAAAATCACCACGAGGGCGTTTTACCCTTGACCTATAAAGGAATTGAGGTGGATGCGGAAAACTTGGTGGTATCTGCTGTGAAGAGGTCGGAAGACGGTACGGGCTATGTTGTGCGCGCGTACGAGTGCGAAGGCAAAGCAACCAATGCAGCTATCCGTGTCGGCGGTTTGCCTATTTTACAGGCAAGCTTTGGTGGGTATGAAATTAAAACTTTCTTCTTAAAGGGCGAAACCTGGAAGGAGGTATTATTTACAGAATATACAATGAAGGAGCAAAACTGATGAGGGAAATTAACAACGATTTATTGCACGAAAACCTGATGAGAAGAAAACCTGTCTTGGCTTTTGATGAAAATGCGGATTATGCCGAATGGAAAGCAAAGATTAAGGATAAATATATCGAGTTGTTGGGTTTGGAAGAAATCGCGCAAAATACCTGCGATATCAACGTGGAAATTGAAGAAGTGGTAAAACAAGACGGCTACATCCGTTACCGTTACGTGTTTGAAACAGAAAAAGGGAATTATCTTCCCTGCTACTTGCTCATTCCTGATACGGGTAAGGAAAAATACCCCGTACTCATTTGTTTGCAGGGGCATACGGCAGGGTTCCACATTTCTATCGGCGTGGAGAAATATCCTGGTGATGAAGACAGTACAAAAACCAGCACCTTTGCGTTAGATGGCGTAAAGAACGGCTATGCGGCGCTTTGTATCGAACAGCGCGGTATGGGCGAACGCCAAACTCCGATACAGCATAGGGGTAGAGTGGAAGGTAGGGGCTGCCCTTGTTATTATACGGCGCTTACGGCGCTTTTGACGGGTAGAACCTTGCTCGGCGAAAGAGTATGGGACGTATCCCGCGCAATCGATTCCTTATCCTTCTTTAAGAATTTGGATTTGGACGATATTACTTGCGTGGGCAATTCGGGCGGCGGTACGGCAACCTATTATGCGGCTTGCTACGACGAACGTATCAAAATGGCAATCCCTAGCTGTGCGGTTTGTTCGTATATCGAAAGTATCGGTTACACCTGGCATTGTTCCTGTAACTATATCCCCAACGCGGCGAAATACTTTGACATGGGCGAGTTGGCGGCATTGATTGCGCCTCGAAAGCTTTTGCTTTCCAACGGTCAAATTGATCATATTTTCCATATCGAGGGTACGCGTGAGGTGTATTCGGTGATTGAGAAAATCTACAAAAAAGCGGGCGCGGAAGGGCAATGTGAATTGTACGAACACCCTCATGGGCACTTCTTTGATAAGGAAGAAATTTTTGGTAGAATTACAAGAAACTAAGAAAAAAGCGGCTGTGCAAAACAGCCGCTTTTCTATTTTACGGACGGTGAAAATTGTCCGTTTTATTTTTACTTGATAAGATGGGAAATATCCATATATTCATGGGTGACGGAAGAAACCCCGTCTTGATTGACCTTGAACACAGTGCCGCCGTTTATGCCAGGCTCCAAGTAGCACCCCTGCGCCCGTCTTTAAGGCAAAAATCATCTTAATTCCCTCGTATACGTCTCATTGTTTTTTGAGATGGCTTAATCGGTTACAACCTCGATATTGTCGATATAGAACGTTGCCGTTGCGTTTAACAAATAGATACGAATGTAATTGATTGCCGACAAATCCGCTTCGCCGTTTGTAGTGCCTGCCGCAGAGAAATCAAGCCAAACTTCATTCCAACCTGTTTTGGTAATGTACTGCGCCGTGTTCCAGTTGTATTCGTTCTTATCGCAGGTACCCGAAGAGGTAATTTCGATTTGACCATGGTTACCGACCTGTGTGATATCGCTGCAATAGAGGTAGAAATGTAAATAACCGTTTTTATACTCGCTAAGATTTTTGGCGGTAAATTTACCAGAGAAGGTGTCGGATTTCCATTTCCAACTGCCATTTCCTTCCTTGATATATGCCGAGTTGCTGTTGGTGGATACGCTCGATAAGAAATTGAGGCTAAAAGAATCGCAGTTGAACAAGGTTAATCGCTTTGCGTTTGCGGAAACATATTCAATTTCGTCCGCCAAAGTAACGGAGGAATCGTACATTTTTTCCTTTACTTCGCTGTGTGCGATTCTACCGTAAGCCGTTATTACGCCGCTGTTTACCTGCACCGAAGTACCATAAACCCTCAACGAACCGATGATATCGCAACGACCGCCCGAAAGCTCGTAAACGAACGCCGTTCCGGGGATATAGTCAAGCGAGGTATTGATAAGGGTTGCGGTGGTGTTAACCATTTCGAAAAGCCCGGTTTCACCGTACGCGAATACATTGAAAGCAATTTCATTTTCGGCATTTTCAAGATGTACCATTTTGGTAAAGGTTCTACCGATATCGTCGCGTAAAATGGCAAAATCTGCGTTGGTTTCACCGCTGTTTCTTATTCTTTCCCAAGCGGAAATATTCGATAAAGAGCTGTCAAAATAATTGTAAAGATTGCTTCTCGCCATAAAGTTGGGGTTAGAAAGACATTGTGTAATGATGCCGTTTTTACCGCCAGCTTTGATAAAGTTTATATAAGAAATACCGTAATTACTCTTCAAAATATGGTTGTCGCAAGCGGAGAAATCATAACCGACATACGCGCCAACGCTTTCGTTCATATAGGCGTATGCGCCGTCGCCGTCCGCCTTGATGGAGGTATGAACGGGGATGGTATTGTTTTTCAAGTTATTGTGCGCGGTGAGGAAATCATTTTTTGCGTGCCAAATTCTTACACCGACAATACCTGCATTGTCCTTCAAAAGGAAGGTCGCGTTCGAAGCGTAGGAGATGAACACAACACCGTTTTTACCGTTTTGCACCGAGTTCGTTCTTGTGAAAGTCGATTGCGAGGAGCGAAGCTCAACATTTTCGGGGATAATCACCGTGGAGTTCAATCTGTAAACGCCGTTAGGGATTAACACGATACCGCCTTGTTCGCCAACAGAATTTAAGATGCTTTGAAGGGTGGAAACATTATCTACAACGCCGCCTGTGGTCAATGTGTTTGCCACAAATAAACGGGTGGAGGTGGGAAATTCAACGTTTAATGGGGTAACCACTTCGGTCGAAGGTAAATTGCCCGATTCGTTAAGAACGCGACCCGTTCCTGCGGTTTGATAGGTGGAGTTGCTCATTTTGATACAGCCAACCGAGGAGTTGTTTTCAATAGTACCTACATGAGAGTCGGTGAATACAACACCGCTTACGGGATTTAAGTAGTCGGCGTAGATGCCGATTTGACAAGAAATATTCGCCTTGTGTACTACACCCCAGAAACCTGCATCCGTTCGTAAACCTCTTGTGAACTTCATACCGATTTTACCGCCGTCGATGTTGATGTTGGAGATTAATTGATCGTCCAAATCCCCTAAAACCATTGCGGTCAAATTTGCATCTACGAAGGAATCTAAGGAAATTGCATTCGTACAACGGTAATCCATCGCGGCGTTTTTCCAGTATTTGGTGGAAATGTTAATATTATCGTAGAAACCAACGTCCGACGTCGCATTGTGGGTGAGTGCGTTATACAAGAAGGTACCGTAGATATTTTCAAGGTTAACGAGCTCGTTTGCGTAGGAGTTCATCGAAACGCCGATCCCATAAGCGCTGTTGAGGAAGGTCAAATTTCTCAAGGTTGCGGTTGCAGGCGCGTTTGCATAGATGGTATAACCGTAGTTCTTAACGCTTGCCGCGTTTTGTTCCACATAATAGAAGGTTAAACCGACTACACCCGAAGCATCACCAAGGGCAAAGAGGGGGGCATCTTGAGGGCTTGCCGCACCAAGCGTTTGCGGTCTTGCCAAAATGGTCGTGCCGTAATCAAATTCGTCGTTGGTGTTGTTGGCATCGGGCTTGTTCCAGTCCCCAACAATAGATACATAGGCAGGGATATTGATTTGCTTAGAAACAATGTATTTCCCGATAGGTAAAAATACCGTGCCGCCACCTGCGTTGGCTACGCTATTGATTGCCGATTGAATTGCGGTTGTGCTATCGATACGCCCTGTCGGGTCTGCGCCGTAATCGGTTGCGATTACGTCTGCGACTACTGCGCTTGCCGTGTCAAATTGCGTTTTAATTAACTTTTTCGAAGAGGTGCTATCGTTGATCGGCTTGATTACCTCGTAGAGAGGGGCAGGGGGAGAAGGGGGAACATCTTCTTCGTTGCCGTCGCCTTCTTCGGGATCTTTTTCATCACCGCCTTCGTCGGGGTTAATTTCACCGCTATTCTCATTATCACCGTTATCACCGTTGTCACCGTTATTGCCGTTGTCACCGTTATTGCCGTTGTCACCGTCGTCATCGTCGTCAGGAGTGCTGTCGCTGCTTTCGTTGCCGCTGTTTTCGGTATCGGTGGAATCTTCCTCGTTTGCGCTATCGTTTGTAGAATCGTTTTTGCTTGATTCTTCTTCCGAATTGCCATGCTCGCTTGAGATTTCTTCAGAGTAACTGCTTCCGATGGAGGAAGAGGTATCAATTTCGTTAAAAAGGTCGCAAGAGGTGATTGCCGCGGTAAGCAGCAAGGAGACAAAACAAATAATTCCTTTTTTTAACTTTTTCATGGTTTGTAAGTCCTTGATTTGATTTTTTTAACGAGCTTATTATATCAAATATAATAAGATAATTCAAGTGTTTTGTGTGGGGATTACGTGTAAAGTTATTTTTATGTCCTTGTAAAGCTTTAATTTTGGTTAAAATGGGCGTACTTTCGTGCAAGGAGGGATACATTTTTCAAGAAAAGAAAAACCTTGGTCAAACGCTTTGCTTTTTATAAAAAATATGGTATAATAATAAGGTAAAAATATAAAACAGGTAGGCAGGTATGCAACGAAATGAAAAAATTCGCTTGGTTGTAGCAAGCGGCAATAAAAACAAACTGCGTGAGATTGCGGAAATTTTCACCGATTTTGAGGTTTGCTCTCAAAAGGAAATGGGGGTTGACGAGGACGTGGAAGAAACGGGTACGACCTTTGCGGAAAATGCCTTGATTAAGGCGCGTGCGGCAAGCGCGGCTCTTGGTGAAATGGTGCTTGCGGACGATAGCGGTCTTTGCGTGGATGCGTTGGATGGTGCGCCTGGTGTATACAGCGCGCGCTATTGCGGTTATCACGGCGACGATGAGAAAAATCGCAAGGTGCTTTTGAGAAATATGGAAGGGGTAACCAACCGCAGGGCGCATTTCACCAGTGCGATTGCACTTGTCTATCCCGACGGAAGAGAATTGCTTGCTGAAGGATATACCTATGGGGAAATTTTACACGAGGAAACGGGCAACGGCGGTTTTGGGTACGATTGCTTGTTCTTTAGCGATGATTTGCAAAAATCCTTCGGCGTAGCCACTGCGGAGGAGAAAAATAAGGTTTCGCACCGTTTCCGTGCCTTGCAGGAATTGCTCAAAATTTGGAAGGGGCAGGATAAATGAAAACCCTGCTAATCTTTTCCGATACGCACGGTAATGCGAAAGGGGTGTCGGAGCTTTTACCGTTGATTGCCGAAAACGATTATGTCGTGCATCTTGGCGACGGTTGGGCGGATATGCGCGAGGCGCGTAGCTTTTACCCCGAAAAGGTGTATGCCTGCGGTGGAAATTGTGATTTTGTGTCCCTCTTACCCGATGATGGAGAGCTGGAGGTGGAAGGGGTGAAAATATATTTTTGCCACGGGCATAGATACGGGGTAAAAACGCAGTTGACTAGCCTTGCGATGGAGGCAAAACGCCGTGGTTGCGATATTGCCCTGTACGGGCATACGCATACCGCGCAAATTACCGAGATGGACGGGGTGACCTTGATAAACCCTGGTTCTCTTCGCTATTCGATGGGGAAGGGCGGTAGCTATTGCTATCTTGTTGTCAATAAAGGCAAGGCAACTCCTGTGTTGGTTGGTGAACGATTTGTATAAATGAGCGTACCATGTACGCGTTGAAATAAAAAAGCCTCGCAAAACGCGAGGCTTTTAACATAAGTACAATTATTCGTAGATTTCTATGGTGTAAGATACCTGCGCCGTCTTTTGAGGAGGAACATGGGTCATATCCGCTTTGGTTTCAAGGTTGTCGATGATACCGTCGGTCGCAGGTAAAGCACCCCAAGGCTCTAAGCAAACAAAAGGAGCGTCCGTATCGCCGGGATGCCAAATACCGAGGTATTTGAAGTCCTCAAAATTCATGCAAACGCGACGGCTTTCCTTGTCTGATTTGATGGTTGCATAGCGAGACGTGTTACTCAAAATCACCGCGTCGTGGTTAAACAAATCGTGTCTTAAAGGCATTTTGATACCATCCTGTAAAGCGTAAGGGATAGCCTTTCCTGCCATGAAACGGTCGCTGTCGGACAACATCTGGCGCTGTACGCTGGTCTTTTCGCTAAATTCCACATAATAATCTTCAAATTCGCCATTGCCGAAGGGAACGTTGATACCAGGGTGCCCGCCAAACGCGCAAATTAAGGTCTTGTCGTCGGTGTTGGTCACTTCGTAGCGTACATTCAAAATATTTTCATTCAACTCGAAGAATACACGGAATTCAAAGTGGAAAGGGTATTCCTGCCAAGTATCTTCGTTGTCGGTGAGTAGCATCACAAGGCGAGTAGCCGAGCGTTCTTCCATGCGGAAAGCATAGTAGCGTGCAATCCCGTGCGAGCGTGCGGTGTACATTTGACCTTGGAAGCTGTACAAATTTTTATACATTCTACCGATGAAAGGGAAGAGATTGTAGGCTCTGCCTGACCAGTATTTAGAGTCGCCCTGCCAAATATATTCGGTGTTTGTTTCTTTAGAATACATCGATTGAAGCTGTGCCCCTGCGGTGTCAACCGAAACCTTAAATTTATCATTTTCAATGGTGTAAATCATAAACGCTCCTTACTTTCGCCGTGTGGCGGATTTTACCTTATGATTGTATCATAAATGTTCCATTTTGTAAAGGGGTTGGCTTCATTTTATTTGGGAAAAATCCGTAAAAATCAAGGCTGTGGGGCAGTTTTTGTAAAAAGTGCGCGGTTTATGTAAAAAAATGCGACTTTTTTCTTTCATATAGGTGACATTTGGAAAAAAATATTGTATAATGTGATTGTAGGAATTTGGCAATTTTCATTTGTAAATTATATTAAGGATGGAAAAAATTATGGAATTGGGCATATTGCTTGCGTCGGGTGTGATGACGCATGTGGTCAATGTTATTATGATGTTGGCGGCTTGCGGTGCGTTCTTGGTAGGGTTTAAGTTCCTCAGCGACAATATGGAAAAGCTGGCTGGTAACAGCCTCAAAAAATTGTTCAACAAAACCTCGGATAACAAAGTGGTGGGGGTTGGTATCGGTGCGGTTTCTACCGCCGTGGTGCAAAGCTCTGGCGTTACCACCGTTATGGTCGTTGGTTTTGTAAACGCAGGGATTATGTCCTTGTATCAAGCGGCTACGGTAATCATGGGCGCCAACATCGGTACGACGATTACGGCACAGCTTGCCGCGCTTAGTTCGTTTGATATCGCGCCTGCGTTTATCTCTTTGCTGTTTATCGGCGTTATGATGGAGATGCTTTCCAAAAACGATAAAATCAAATCCATCGGTCTTGCGCTTGCAGGGTTGGGGCTTGTCTTCTTCGGGTTGGAAATTATGTCCTCTTCAATGAGTAGTTATAAAGAATCGGAAGCGGTTATCGGTTTGTTAAGCTCGATGAAAAATCCCTTCCTCCTTCTTTTGTTTGGTGTTATATTTACGGCGCTGTTGCAATCGTCCAGCGCAGTTACCACCATTATTATCGCGATGGCCACGCAAGGCTTGCTTATCGGCGGCGGTGGCAACGCAGTTTTGTACATAATCTTGGGTTCGAACATCGGTTCGTGCGTAACGGCGTTGATTTCGTCTATCGGTACGTCGGTAAACGCGCGCCGAGCGAGTATCATGCACCTCTTGTTTAACATAACGGGTACGTTGATATTTACCATCTTGTTGTTGATTTGGTCGGAAGGTGTCGTAGGTTCTAACTTCTATGAAGTTACCTTTGTAAAATGGTTCGCAGGCGAAGGTGCGGAAGGTACGCAAATTGCTATGTTCCATACATTCTTCAATGTGTCCTGTACCTTGATGTTTATCCCGTTTACCAAATTCCTTGTAAAACTTTCTACGATACTCGTACCCGAAAAGAAACCTGCGGCGGGGAAAGAGCCTTGGGAACTCGTGTATATGGACAAGCGTTTTATGACGACGCCTCCCGTTGCACTTGGTCAGTTGAAAAAGGAAACCTTCCGTATGGCAGATATGTCCATGGAAAGTTTGAAAATTGCCTTCCACGGCTTTATCGAAAAGGATTTGGATGCCATTGAAAAGGTATATGAAGCCAACGAAAATATCGTAAAAATTAGCGAGCAAATCAGTGATTATCTTGTAAGAGTATCCGCAAGCGGTATTTCCTTTGCGGATGAAAAGACTGTAAGCGCCTTGCATAACAATATCGGTGATATTGCCCGTATTGCGGAGCTTGCGGATAACTTGACGAAATACACAAAGAAAGAGGTAAAGGATAACCTCGTATTCTCGGAAGGTATCAACGAACAGCTCTCTACAATGCACGAAAAATTGCAACAACAGCATTTGTTGGTAAAACGTATTATTTTGGATAAAGATTACAGCGTGATGGCGGAAACGGATGCGTTGGAAGATGAAATCGATACCATGCGCCGTGATTTGGTTGCGGAACATATTACTCGTTTGAGCCAAGGTAAGTGCCGCCCCGAAAACAATACGATTTTCGTCAACCTTGTATGCAACTTAGAGCGTATCGGCGACCACTTGAACTTTATCGCGCACAGCCGCGACAACTAAATCTAGCAGGAATGAAAAAAGCAAGCCAAGCGGCTTGCTTTTTTTGTTTTATCAATGATAAGTCAATTGCTTACAACGGTGATATGAATATCCCCTGTGGAGCAGGTAATTTCACATTTACCGCCCTCGGAAGAACTGGGCACTTGTATATCGCCTGTGTTGCTGTCGGCGTGGAAATCCTTGGTGGTGAGCAAGCTGCCTTTCACATCGCCCGTGGTGGTTTGGATATAGATTTCACCTGCGTCGCAACGCTCAAATTCTACGTCGCCCGTAGAGGTCGTAATGCTCATTTTTTCGGAAATAATTACATTTTCCATGTCGATATCGCCACTTCTAGCGTTGTGGGTAAGGTTTTTACAGGTGATATCCGTCAACTCTGTATCGCCTGTGCTTACTTTTGTGGTCAAAGCGTTTTCAAATGTGGAAGATTTTACGGTAATATCCCCCGTGGAAAGAGTAAGGGAAGCTTCGCCTGCTGTTACATTTTTCAAGGTAATATCCCCTGTGCTAATTTTCATGATAAGGGAATTTGTAACCGCCATGGAGCTTTCTATGTCGCAGGTGCTGCCTGAGATATTTACGCTGTCAAAGGTAAAATTTTCGGGGATTTTTATGTCGCCCGTAGATGTTTCAATGGTAAGGGCGGTATATTGCGCTTGGGGTAAATATACCGTAATTGCGGTGTTGCCGCTACCCATAACGCTAATGTGATCATACCATACTCTTTCATCCGTTTGTTGGATGGTGAGGGCGTTGTTTTGAACGCTAACCGAGTGTTTTTGTTTTACATCTTCACGGCATACAACCTTGCTTTCCTCGTTGTCGGAGGGTAAAAGGGTGAGGTCCGCCGTGTTTATGTCGATAGAAAGATTTTGGAAACTCTCCGTGAATATATAGGTGTTTGTTTCAAGCTCTACGGTACTAAATTTGCTAAAATCCCAGTTCACAGCGCAAGCGGTTGCGGTGAAAATGATACTGCCTAATGTAATTAAGGAAAGACTGCTGAAAAGCCATATTTTTGTGGATTTACGCATGCTGATTTCCTCCTTTTTTCGTGAAACTTTTTTTGATGAGTAGGGCAATTTTCTTGGTTAACCAAGCCATTGCAACGGTTGTGTATTTACAAGCGTAGAATGTTAGGATAGCCAAACCGCCGCAAACAAGCGCGCAACCGAGGATACCAAACCCTGCAGGATGTTTGCCAAGCCCGATAAAGAGGATGCTGCCTAAAACACCGCCGACGCTAACGCCGACCATTGCGGCAAAGGACGCCCAAAGGGAAACTGCCACTGCCCAAATGCTTGCATAAGCGGACGCAACGATTGCGAACGCCGCCGCAATTAAGGAAATCCAAATGGGAGAGCCTACGGCAAGCAAGGTGATTTCCAACGCATTGAGCTTGCCTTTGCGTTTTACGCGTTCTTTGATAAGGGAGATGAGAGGGGTGTCTGCGATGATTTGGTCGATTACTGTATCCACGCTGCCGATGGCGTCGATGGCTTCGGATTCCGATAAGCCTTCTTCCATTCTATCGTCAATCATTTCGCTATAAAAAGCAACCCTATCTTCAATTTCCGCTTGTGGTAATTTGGATAGACCTTGAACTAACTGTACAAGAAATTCATTTTTTGTCATTTTTACTCCTTTGTCACGAATTGATAAATCATCATGACTTCTTTCCATTCTTGCTTAAATTCCTCGATGCGTTTTGTGCCGATAGAGGTGATGCGGTAATATTTTCGCAAACGACCGTCGTGCTCAGCTGTGCGAACGGTCAACATTTTGGCCGTTTCTAAACGTTTGAGGATGGTGTATAGGGTTGATTCGGACAATGCAACATAGGGCTTCAAATCTTTGATGATTTTATACCCGTACGATTCTTCGTCCTTGATTGCGGCCAAAACACAGATATCTAATAGGCCACGTTTTAACTGGGCATCCATACAATACTCCTCCTTGCGTAATACATCATATCACGAAGTATATCGTTTGTCAAGTGTTTTTGTAAAATTTTTTATTTTTTTAGAATGGAAAGGGGATGAGGTAGAAATGAAAAAAGCAAGCCGATAAGGCTTGCTTTTTTGGCGACCCAAAACGGGCTCGAACCGTCGACCTCCAGCGTGACAGGCTGGCGCTCTAACCAACTGAGCTATTGGGCCATATATATAAATAATGTTGTTAACGGGTTTGGTGGGCCTTCACGGATTCGAACCGCGGACCAATCGGTTATGAGCCGACAGCTCTAACCAGGCTGAGCTAAAGGCCCGTTTTGAAGCGTGTCTACACACAACGCTTATATATCTTAAACGATTTTATAAAAAAAGTCAAGTGTTTTATTTACAAAAATTGAAAAAAATTCGATTTTTTTTCGATAGAAAGGGAAAAAAATTGACAAAAAATATCAAAATAATTGCGCGTGGGGCATTTACAATAATCGGGTAAGCAATAGGGGCGGGCGATAAATGAAATTTTACAGGTAGGAGGTAGGTATGCAAATTCACAGCAATTACAGCAATAGAATTTTATATATGCGCTTAAGCGGTGAAATGGACGAACATAACGCGGCGCTTGCGAGGCGGACAGCGGACAAGCTTGCGGACGATTACGCAGGGAGCGAGAGGGTGGTTTTTGATCTTGGCGAGGTGTCTTTTATGGACTCCACAGGGATAGGCTTTTTGATAGGCCGATACAAGAAATTTCACCGATACGGGATACCCGTGTATGTAACGAACCCATCTTTGAGTACGGATAAAATTTTACAAATGAGCGGCGTTTATACGCTAATGCCTAAAATTTAACAAGGAGTGCATTATGGAAAATTATATGAAATTAGAAATTGCGGCGTTGGGGGTCAACGAGGGGTTTGCAAGGAATGCGGTGGCGGCGTTTGCCCTTTGTTTGCAACCTACCTTGGCAGAACTTTCGGATATCAAAACGGCGGTGTCGGAGGCGGTAACAAACAGCATTGTTCACGCGTATAATGGTGGAAAAACGGAAGGGAAGATTTGGATAGAGTGTCGGGCGGAGCAAAATATAGCAGGCGGCGTTTTACATATCACGATAAAGGACGACGGGTGCGGTATTGCTGATGTGGAAAAAGCATTGCAACCCTTCTTTACCACGCTGGAAAACGAAGAAAGGTCGGGGATGGGCTTTACCATTATGCAAAGCTTTATGGATGGCTTTTCTTTATGCAGTGAAAAGGGGAAGGGTACGGCGGTTTCTATGTTCCGTACAATCACGGGTGAGGATTCGCCGCAGCTCGAAAAGGGAAGGATGGATGCTTGACGATTTATCAACAATCGAATATATACGCCGCGCGAAGGGCGGGGATAACAACGCAAAGGAAATGCTTGTGGAACACAATGTTTCCCTTGTGAAATGTATCGTAAAACGATATCTTGGCAAGGGGGTGGATTACGATGATTTATTCCAAATTGCCTGTATGGGCTTTTTGAAAGCAATTGCAGGTTTTGATGAAAGCTTTGGGGTAAAATTTTCCACCTATGCCGTACCGATGATTGCAGGGGAGATAAAAAGATTTATGCGCGACGACGGCTCGGTAAAGGTGTCGCGAACGATGAAACAAACGGCGAAAGAAATCAATCTTTTTATCGAGGAATATACCTTAAAAAACGGAAAGCAACCACCCATGTCCGCGATTGCGGAGAAATTCGGCTTAGAAGAAACAGAGGTTGTCTTTGTGATGGGTTCGTCTAAAATGCCTCTTTCGCTGTACGGTGGGAACGATTATAAGGACGGGAAGGAACGGGATTTGCTAGAAACCTTGACGAAAGGGGACGAGCAGGAGGAATGGCTGGATAGGATGCTTCTTCGGGGTGCAATCAATACATTACCCGATCGGGAACGGCGCATTATCATTTTACGCTATTTCCGTGATATGACCCAAAGCGAGGTGGCGAAACGAATCGGGGTTAGCCAAGTGCAGGTTTCTCGTATTGAAAGCCGAATCATCAAAGAATTTCGTGAAAAATTAAGCGGTTGAATATTTTTAATGCGCGCATGAGGTGAAATTTTTTGCCTTGGCGCGTTTTTACATTGTAAACGCTTTGCAAACGAGAAAAAATTTGTTATAATATAGCTATGGAACATAAACAAACGGGTAAAAACGGAGTTTTGAGCTCCCTTATCGGTGCGCCAACCCCTGCAAGGGCATCGGGGTTGACCTATTCGCTTGCGGCAATTCTTTCGGTTGTCGTGGCTTTTTTGTTCTTGATTGCGGTTAGCGCGTTCGGTTTGGCGAAAGAGGGCTATGATACAACGGACTGGTATTTGTATTGTAGTTACCTCTTAACTCCTCTTACCTTTTTACTTGTGGCGTTGTTTGTTTTGCGTTGGTCGGGGCAATCGGTAGGGGCGGAAATCCGCGAACAAGCCTGTTCTGCAAAATATTTCATCATCGCCATTTTGTTGCAATGCGGTTTGTTGTGCTTATCGCAATTGAACGAGGTGTTTTTAGGTTGGTTGGCAAAATTTGGTTATGAGGACACGCCCATCAAACTTCCTTCGCTGGATGGCTTTGGTTTTGTGGGGGTATTGTTCACGGTAGCCGTAATGCCTGCCGTTTTTGAAGAGCTTATCTTCCGCGGTTTATTGTTAAAGGGTATGAAATCCTTTGGTACGGTGGGGGCGGTGCTGTTAAACGGCGCGCTGTTTGCAATTTACCACCAAAACCCTGCACAAACCTTGTATCAATTTTGTTGTGGGGTTGCCTTTGCGTTTGTGGCTATCCGTGCAGGTAGCATTTTACCAACGATTGTTTCTCACTTTATCAACAACGCGCTTGTTATTGCCTTGTTAAAATTTGGTAAGACGGAATTGCAGGGCGGTGTGATGATTGCGGTGTTGATTGTGTCTATTTTATGCTTGATCGCATCCCTGGTATGGCTCCTTTTCTTTGATAAGGGTAAAATTGCGCCAAACGGAGAGAAGAATAAGGCGGAGCAAAAACACTTTTTCATATACGCATCGGTGGGCGTGGCGATGTATGCGCTTACTTGGATAAGCGTGCTTTTGATGGGGCTTTGATATGCAAAAAATTTACTTTGTAGTCGTTGGAAAAATTAAAGAAGGTTTTTACCGCGAGGCGGTTGCGGAATATGTTAAGCGTATGTCCCGCTTTGCAAAGGTGGAGATAAAGGAGCTTGCGGAAGGGATAAACCCCGAGGCGGAGGCGGATGAAATTTTACATGCTTGTAAAGGCTATATCATAGCGCTTGCGGTAGAGGGGGAAAAGCTGTCGAGTGAGCAACTTGCAAAACGGCTTGGTAAATTGACGGATGAGGGAAAGGATGTCACCTTTGTAATTGGTTCGTCTTGCGGTCTTTCCGATCGGGTAAAGAAAACGGCGGATTATCGTTTGTCTTTCTCGGATATGACGTTTCCTCATCAACTTATGCGTGTAATTCTTGCGGAGCAGGTTTACCGCGCGTTTATGATTAATGCAGGCTCTACTTATCACAAATAAGCCGTAGATTTCATAGGATATCCTATGGATATTTATCAGCAGGTAACAGACTTTTACGAAAGAGTAAAAACGGATAAGGCAGAGATAGGAAAAACGCTGTTTGGGCGTACCGTGTACGCGATGAAGGTGGGTGAAGGCTCGCCTGTCGGGTTGGTACAATGCGCCATTCACGGCAGAGAATTTATCACCGCAAGGCTTGCGATAGAGCAGTATCGCGTGGGGGTAAGCAAGGGTAGCTGTTGGTTTATTCCGCTTGCAAATCCCGACGGAGCGCTGTTGTCGGAGAGGGGTATTTTTACCGCGCCGACGGAAATGCGAGGGTATTTGACGGATATCAACGGTGGGGAAGATTTTTCCCTGTGGAAGGCGAACGGCAGAGGGGTGGACCTGAATGTAAACTTTGACGCTGGCTGGGGTACAGGTGTGAAAAATATCCGCAAGGCAGGCGCGGAAAATTACATCGGTGAATATCCGTTTTCGGAGTTGGAAACGCAGGCGTTGAAAAACTTTACCGAAAAAATTAAACCCGATTATACCATTAGCTATCACACGAAAGGCGAAGAAATTTACTGGTATTTTTCTCAATCATCGCATACCTGCCCTCGCGATTTGCGCTTAGCAAAGGTGATTTCTATGGCGACGGGCTATCCCTTGGCAAGTGCGAAAGGGAGTGTCGGCGGTTATAAAGACTGGTGTATAGCAAGGCTCGGTATCCCTGCTTTTACGGTAGAGGTGGGGAAGGATAACCTTTCGCATCCGTTGGGCGAAAAGGCGTTGCAAGATATTATCGAAAAAAATGGACGGACGGTGTTTGCGCTGTCTAAGGAAATAGAAATATGAAGCGTTTAACAAGAGAAGAAAAATTTATGCGCGTGGCAATCAAAGCGGCGAAACGCGGTTTAAGCGAGGGGGAAGTTCCCATCGGCGCGGTGGTGGTGTATGAGGACAAAGTGGTTTCACGCGGCTACAATCGTCGCGCGAAATTGCAGCTTGCCTCTGCCCATGCCGAGATGATGGCGATTGATAAGGCGTGCAAAAAATTCGGTTCCTGGCGGTTGCCGGAGGGGTGTGAATTGTATGTTACCTTAGAGCCGTGCCCGATGTGTATGGGTGCGAGCTTGAATGCCCGTGTGGACAAGCTGTATTTCGGCGCGTATGAACAAAAGGGCCGTTCCTTAACCAACGAGTTGGCGGACGCCAACCTACTCAACCATAAAATTGAGGTAATCGGCGGCGTTTTAGAGGAAGAGTGTGCAGGGGTGTTAAGCGGTTTCTTTATTGCGATGCGCCAAAAGCAAAAGGAAGAGAAGGAACGAAGAAAAGCAGAAGTGGAAATTTTAGAAAAAAAAGATGAGTAAAAAGGCGGTCATTCGCTTGACTTTCGCATGCGCGATAAGGTATTATAAATAAGGTAAGGATAAATCAAGGGGAAATGGGCGGATTGCCCGTGATGAGGAAAAGACAAACGAAAAAAATCCGTCGCGCTTATCGGTGGAAAAATCGTAGGACGGGCGGACAAAAATAAAAGGAAGGTTACGCATGATAACTCACGGCAATGAAATTAAGTTGTTTTCCGGTAACTCCAACATAGAACTTGCAAAGGCGATTGCGAAAAAGCTCAATACCGAGCTTGGCGAAATCGAGGTAACCAAGTTCTCCGACGGCGAGATCAACGTACATATTGCAGAAACTGTACGTGGTAGAGATTTGTTCATTATTCAATCTACCGGCGCTCCCGTTAATGATAACCTTATGGAACTGTTGATTATGATCGATGCGGCGAAGCGTGCTTCGGCAGGTCGTATTACGGCGGTTATTCCCTATTTCGGTTATGCAAGACAAGATAGAAAGGCACGTTCTCGTGATCCCATCACGGCAAAGCTTGTTGCAAACTTGATTACGGCGGCTGGTGCTGACCGTGTACTTACGATGGATTTGCACGCAGACCAAATCCAAGGTTTCTTCGATATCCCTGTGGATAATCTTTTGGGTGGACCTACCCTGTATCAATATTTTGCACAGCAAAACAATATCGACGTGGTTGTTGCTCCCGACTTGGGCAGTGTAAAGCGTTCGAGAAAGGTTGCGGAAAAATTCGGTGTGCCCCTTGCTATCATCGACAAGCGTCGTCCTAAGGCGAATGTGATGGAAGTAATGAGCATCATTGGTGATGTTAAAGGCAAGAGATGCTTGATGATCGACGATATGATTGATACGGCAGGCACACTTTGCCAAGGCGCGCAGGCAATCAAAGATGCAGGTGCTACCGAGGTGTATGCAGGTTGTACGCACGCTGTACTTAGCGGCCCTGCTGTGGAACGCTTGAAGAATTCGGCAATTACCAAGTTGGTTATGCTTGACACCGTACATTTGGACGAAGAGAAGAAGTTGGACAAGTTCGAGGTACTTTCCGTTGCGGATATTTTTGCAGCGGCAATCGAAAACGTATACCTTGACAAGCCCATGTCGAAATTGTACGACTAATCGTTTATACAAACAAAAATACGAAAGAGCCGTCGCCCATTGTGACGGCTCTCAATCAGTTATAAGAGGAAATTATGTATCTAATCGTAGGGTTGGGGAATCCCGACAAGAAGTATGAAAAAACCTTTCACAATATGGGTTATATCGCGGTAGGCGATGCTGCGGAGGCGCTTGGCGCAAAGTTCAAAAAGAAGGAATGTGAGGCTTCCATTGCAGAGGCTTTTGTTGGCGGCGAAAAGGTAATTATCGCCCGTCCTTTGACCTATATGAACAATTCTGGCAGGGCTGTAAAACAACTCATGTCCAAATACAAAGTCGATGAAGACAAGCTCCTTGTAATCTACGACGATTATGATTTACCAAAGGGTAAAGTGCGTATCCGCGCAAATGGCAGCGCCGGCACGCATAACGGTATGCGAAGCATCATCGGGGAAACGGGTTTGAAAAATTTTGCCCGTATCCGTATCGGTATCCGCGATGAGGCGGTCAATATCCCCATCATCAATTATGTGCTTGCCGAGGTGAGCAAGGACGATTATCCCGTCTTTGCGGATGCTTGCCATAAGGCAGGGGAAGCGGCGGCGGAATTTGCGCGCGGCTTGGATATTGAAAAGGTAATGTGTAAATTTAACAGCAATAACTAAACCTTAAAAGGGTAAAGGAATGAAACGCAATTTTTTAACGCTTGAACAAATCGGGGAAGAATATTCCTCCTATGCAGAAGATATCCGCCGCGGTACGCCGACGGCGGTTTTCGGCGTTTCGGACTCTTTTAAGTATCTGCTTGCAGGGCTTTCCCCCTTGCCTGTTGTGTATGTGACGGCGGATAGTATTTCCGCGCGCAAGGCGGCGGATAATATCGCGGCGTTGACAGGAAAACGCACGGAAACTTTGGCGGCGAAGGACGAAGTTTTGATATATAGAAAAGCGTTGTCGAAAGACTCGCTTTACCGTCGATTAAACGGTATTTATGAGCTGTGGAACGGTTGCGATATTATAACGGCGGAGATTGACGCTCTCATTCAACTTTTCCCTAAAAAATTGCCTGCTTTGACCTTCAAAGAGGGGGAAGATTACGACTTTCTTTCCCTGCCTAAAACGCTTACAAAGATGGGGTACGATCGCAATTTTGAGGTGGAAACGAAGGGCGTGTTTGCTATTCGCGGCGATATTTTAGACATTTATCCCATTAACGGCGAGCACCCTG
>JAZTYG010000155.1:0-9512 GCA_045636845.1 Candidatus Scatosoma sp. | reverse complement strand
ATTCGGTGACAAGGAAAACCCCTTGCTCGTATCCGTTCGTTCGGGTGCTCGCGCTTCCATGCCTGGTATGATGGACACCATCTTGAACCTTGGTTTGAACGAAGAAGTTGTTAATACGATTGCAGCAAAATCGGGTAACCCCCGTTGGGCTTGGGACTGCTACCGTCGTTTCATTCAAATGTTCTCGGACGTTGTAATGGAAGTTGGTAAAAAGTACTTTGAAAAGCTCATTGACGAAATGAAAGAAGAAAAAGGCGTTACGCAGGACGTTGAATTGACCGCTGACGACCTTAAGAACCTTGCTAATCAGTTCAAGGCAGAATACAAGAAGCAGCTTGGTACGGACTTCCCCGATGATCCGAAAGAACAGCTCTTCGCAGCGGTTAAGGCTGTATTCCGTTCTTGGGACAACCCCCGTGCAAACATCTACCGTATGGACCACGATATCCCTTACAGCTGGGGTACCGCAGTTAACGTACAAATGATGGCATTCGGTAACATGGGCGAAACCTCTGGTACGGGTGTTGCGTTCACGCGTGACCCTGCAACGGGTGAAAAGGGCCTTATGGGTGAATTCTTGACCAACGCGCAAGGCGAAGACGTTGTTGCAGGTGTTCGTACCCCGATGCCCATCGCGCAAATGAAGGAAGTATTCCCCGAAGCTTACGCTCAGTTCCTTGAAGTATGCGGTATCTTGGAAAACCACTACCGTGATATGCAGGATATGGAATTCACCATTCAGGACAAGAAACTCTACATGCTTCAGACCCGTAACGGTAAGAGAACGGCTGCTGCTGCAATCAAAATCGCTTGCGATTTGATCGACGAAGGCATGATCACCGAACAAGAAGCTGTTATGCAAATCGACGCTAAGAGCCTTGACATGTTGCTTCACCCTCAGTTCGATGCAAAGGCATTGAAAGACGCTGATAAGAACAACGTTGTTGGTAAGGGTCTTGCGGCTTCCCCTGGCGCTGCTGCTGGTAAGATTGTATTCACCGCAGAAGACGCAGTTATCGAAGGTAAGAAGGGTGAAAACGTAATCCTTGTTCGTCTTGAAACTTCCCCCGAAGATATCGAAGGTATGAAGTACGCTAAGGGTATCTTGACCGTTCGCGGCGGTATGACCTCTCACGCAGCCGTAGTTGCTCGTGGTATGGGTACCTGCTGTGTATCCGGTTGCGGCGAAATCAAGATGCACGAAGAAGAAAAATACTTCGAACTCGCTGGTAAGGTATTCCGTGAAGGCGATGCACTTTCCCTTGACGGTTCCACCGGTAACATCTACGATACGATGATTAAGACGGTTCCTGCTGACCCTAACTCTGGTTACTTCGGCCGCATTATGGAACTTGCAGATAAGTATAAAGCACTCGGCATCAGAACCAACGCTGACAGCCCCGAAGACGCTCAACAAGCAGTTGCATTCGGCGCACAGGGTATCGGTCTTTGCCGTACGGAACACATGTTCTTCGACCCTTCGAGAATCGGTGCTTTCCGTGAAATGATTTGTGCTGACACCGTTGAAGAAAGAGAAGCAGCGCTTGCAAAGATTGAACCTATGCAGCAGGCTGACTTCGAAGGTTTGTTCGAAGCGCTCGGCGGTTACCCTGTAACCATCCGTTTCCTCGATCCTCCCCTTCACGAATTCGTTCCTACCTCTGAAGAAGACATCGCTGCTCTTGCAAATGCACAGGGCAAGACGGTTGCTCAAATTAAGGAAATCATCGAAAGCTTGCACGAATTCAACCCCATGATGGGTCACCGTGGTTGCCGTTTGTCCGTAACCTACCCCGAAATCGCAGTTATGCAGACGAAGGCAGTTATCAAGGCAGCTATCAATGTAGTGAAGAAGAACCCTACCTGGAACCTCGTTCCCGAAATCATGATCCCTCTTACGGGTGAAACGAAGGAATTGAAGTTCGTTAAGGACATCGTTGTTAAGACTGCAGAAGAAGTTATCGCAGCAAGCGGCGTTGCTCTTAAGTACGAAGTAGGTACGATGATCGAAATTCCTCGTGCATGCTTGACGGCAGACGAAATCGCAAAAGAAGCAGAATTCTTCTGCTTCGGTACGAACGACCTTACGCAGATGGCATTCGGCTTCTCCCGTGACGACGCTGGTAAATTCTTGCCTGCATACTACGCAAACAAGATTTACGAATCCGATCCCTTCGCAAGATTGGATACGGCAGGCGTTGGTAAGCTTATGAAGATGGCTGTTGAAGGCGGTAAAGCAGTTCGCCCTGAAATGCATATCGGTATCTGTGGTGAACACGGCGGCGATCCTTCGTCCATTGCATTCTGCCACGAAATCGGTCTTTCTTATGTTTCCTGCTCGCCTTACCGTGTGCCCATCGCACGTTTGGCTGCTGCACAGGCAAACATCAAAAATCCTAGAAACTAAGATTTTTGAGTTGGTAAGAACCCTCGCAACTAATCTCGTAGGGTAAAAATCTAACAAACAAGACGGCTTATCCGTAAGGGTAAGCCGTTTTTTGTTGTCAAATGTACATTTCTTTATAAAAAAGCGGATATTTCCTCTAAAATACTTTTTGTGGAAAATATAATGTATATTTCTTTACAAAAAAAGAAAATATTCCCCAAAAAATATTTTTTTTGTGGAATTGGCAATAATTTTGTTGACAAAACAACCCTTTATTGTGTATAATTATTTTTCTTAATTAGGATAAGGTTTTTAGGGGAGAATTTCAGAGGGGATTTGACGCAAAAAGGAGAAAAAGGATATGGAAGACGAAAGGAAGAAGAACTATATTCCTTCTTTGATGGAGATTACGAAATTTCCGGAGGAAGACGTAATCCGCACATCCTACGTAGACGACGGCTACGGCGGTTGGGAGGACGAAGACGCGCAACCGATAGGTGCTTTTTAAGGAGGGAAAGTTATGAGAATATTACATAAAATCACGATTACGATGCTTTCCTTGTTTGCGGCGGCTAGCTTTGCGGTAGGTATTCAAACCGCAAGCCTTACGAAGGCAAGCGCAGCTACCTTGCCCAACACGTCCACCTTCACGATGGAAGACGGCGCGGCAGCGCGTATCAAATCGTTGACGGACGAAAACGGTAACGAGGTGGAAAGCAACGGCTTACGCTTTAGCGCGGAAATTAGCGAGGCGGAATACACAGCGCTCAAAGAAGCGGGCGCTCGTTTCGGCGCGGTAATCGTAGCAAAAGATTTGGTAAAAACGGTGGCTATCACCGAAGAAACGGTGTTTGGCGCAAACCCTAGTTTCTATTTTAGCAACGAAACGCAAACCTCTAACGGTAAAATCGCAATGCTGCACGTAGCAAGCGCGTCTTGCGCGAATGAGGATGCGGATGCAAATATCGAAATTTGCGGTTCGATTGTAAATATCGCGGTAACCAACTTTACCCGTTCCTATATCGGTAGAGTATATGTTGCGATGCCCAAAATGGACGAAAATGGCGAGGTAACGGGTTACACCTATCAATTTGCCCCTTATTATGAAGATAATGTGGCAAACAACACCCGTTGTATTTATTATGTAGCGCAACGCGCGGTGGAAGAAGAAACAGCCCTTGCTAGCGTTTTAGAGGAAAAATACATTGACGTATTTGCCCAAACCGACCGTTACACCAATTATACCTATCGTTATGTTGTACAGCATCACTACTTGGAGGCAACGACGGAAGGGAACGGTGAAATGTCCACATTGTACACGGAATCGCAATCCTTGTACGCACAGCTTAATTCGGAAGTAACCGCATATCCCATTGCGAAACCGATGGTAGATGCGTTGGATGGGATGGATTTCATCTTTGACGTAGCCATCTCGGAAGAAACGCAAACGGGTCTTGTTTATGCAGCAGGTATGCAAACCTTGCATATGTACTACATAAAGGCTGCGGATATTGCCGAAGAGGATAAGGATATGACCTTAGATACGATCTTGACGGAATTCTTAGACGATGATCCCCAAAAGGTTGTAAATAACTTTGGCGTAAATATGTCGGAAGGCAGCTGGAAAGCGACAACCATTACGGATAACGGCAAGGAAGATGGAAAACCGACAGGTATGAATTTGTACACAACTAGCCCTAGCAAAGACCAAGAGGTTACGCTCTCGAAAGAATTCTTTGCAAACTTGCACGCGTACGGTGTATCAACGGTATCCTTCTCTTTCTATGCAGTGAAGAACGGTAGTGATTTGCATGCCGTACACAATATGTACAAAGGTGATACGAGTACAAAAATGCCATATACAGAGGTTCCTACCGAGGAAGAAGAGTATAGGGTGCAAATTAAGATTTCGGATTTGATGGTGGACGGTGTTGTGGCTTACGGTATTAGGTTTGAAATTCCGTCTAATGTTTCCTCTAAAGATGGCACATACAAGTTTGAAAACATTAACTTCGGTTTCCCGACGGAAAGTATTTAATCTAAATGTAAAAAGCTCCCTCTTGTGAGGGGGCTTTTATTTTTACTCGAAAGCATAGGCAGGGTGACGGAAAAATAAAGAAAAAGGTAGATTTTTGCCATCTTAAAGACGTTGACTTTATAAAGAAAATATACTATAATAAGGTAAAGTTTTCATTAAGAGGACAAAACGGTATGTGGACCGAGGTAATATTATTCATTTTAGAGGTCGTCGGCACGATATCCTTTGCGGTTTCGGGTGCATTTGTGGCGATTAAGGCAAAATTTGACATATTTGGCGTGCTTGTGATCGGTTGTATCACGGCGGTCGGGGGTGGTATTATGCGTGATATCATTATCGGCAACGTTCCCCCGATTATTTTTTCAAGGGTGTATCTCTTATTGATTGCCGCCGTCAGCGCGCTGGCTGTATTCTTGATTTCCTATTGCTACCGTAAAAGATTTGACGGACTTCGCGGTAAAATTGAACATATTAACAATGTGTTTGATGCAATCGGCCTTGCGACCTTCGTGGTAATGAGTACCGAGCTTGCCTTTTCCTACGGTTATTCGGACAATATATTCCTGTCGCTTGTGTTGGGCGTTTTGCCTGCGATAGGCGGCGGTGTTTTGAGGGATATCCTCACGGAAACGCCTCCGTACATTTTTACAAAACATATCTACGCGTTGGCGGCGCTCGGCGGTACAATTTTGTATTACTTGTTGCGTTTGTTCCTCGTCAATACCATTTTCCCTGGTATTTTGTCGATGGCGCTCGTGATCGGTATTAGAATGTTGGCGACGAAATATCGTTGGAAATTGCCCAAGGTGCATTTTGAAAAAGAAAACGAAAGGGAAGAAATAGATACCCAAGAGGAAGAGTATGCAGCATAATTTTGGCAAGAATAAACAAAAACAGACGGGGCAGGTACGAGATGAACGTAATTTTAAGGGGGGATCGAAGGATAAACCCCACGGGCGTACCACTAAAAAAGATAATGTAGAACGGGTAAACGGCGCGCCTGTTTACACCGCGGTATATAAGGTTAACCGCAGTGACGAGTTGATGGAATTTTTGCTCCGCAAATGCGACACTTCCCGTAACAACGTAAAATCCCTTTTGACAAGACGGCAGGTGCTTGTTAACGGCAGTGTGGTAACGCAGTACAACTTCCCCCTTGCGAAAGACGATGAGGTAAAGTTGTCGAGAAAACCCGTAAAAGAGGGCGCAACCGCGACAAGACCCGTTACGCAAAAACGGAAAACACCCACGAAAGCCCCTTCGCAAATCGGCATTGTGTTCGAGGATGATGATTTCCTTGTTATCAACAAGCCCGTAGGGCTTTTATCGGTAGAGAGTGATAAGGAAACGGAGTGCGCCTACGGCTACGCCTTAGCATATATGCAGGCGCAGGGCAAAAACAGCCGCCCTTACATTTTACACCGTATCGACAAGGAAACGTCGGGTGTGCTTGTGTTTGCGAAAAATATCAAGCTCCATTCGATGCTCAAGATGCACTGGAACGAACAGATAACCTTGCGCGAATATTTTGCGGTGGTAGAGGGCATCTTGGAAAATAAGCAGGGGACAATCACCAGCTTTTTGAAGGAAAATAAAAACAATATCGTTTATTCCACGAATGACCCGACGGGGCAAAAGGCGGTTACTCGTTACGAGGTAATGAAAGAGAATGGAGAATATTCTCTTTTGAAGGTACAGATTGAAACGGGTAGAAAAAACCAAATCCGCGTGCATATGCAATCCATCGGTTGCCCTGTTGTCGGTGATGATAAATACGGCAAAAAACAGGACGGTACGCAGGTGAAAAACCCCTTAGACAGGCTTGGTTTACACGCCGCCCGTATCGAGTTTGTACACCCCATAAGCAAGGAGATAATGTCGTTCAACGCAACCATGCCCCCTGCATTTAGAGAATTTTTTGGCAAATAAGGTGAAAAATATGAAGAAGATTGCAAGCTTTACCGTCAACCACGATACGCTTGAAAAGGGTATGTATATTTCCCGTATCGACGGGGATGTGGTGACCTATGATATCCGTATGAAATTGCCTAACGGCGGCGACTATCTTGATATGCGCGCAGGGCATACGTTAGAACATTTATTTGCGACTTACGCGCGCAACAGCGAGCTTGGCGATAAGGTAATCTATGTCGGCCCTATGGGTTGCTGTACAGGTTTTTATTTCCTTACGCGTGACGCGATGTCCCACGAGGAAGCAATTTCCCTTGTTCGTGAAAGTATGGCGTTCGCCCGCGATTTTGAAGGGGAAATCCCTGGTAATAAAAAAGAGGAATGTGGAAACTATCTCTACCACGACTTGGCAGGTGCGAAAGCAATCGGTGCGGAAATGTACGAGGTGCTTAAACACTGGCAAATAAAAGATTTACAATATAAGGAGTAACAGGATGGATGCAATGGAAGCGATGCTCACAAGAAAGAGCATTAAGAAGTATAAACCCGACCCTGTCGCAAAGGAATTGATTGAGCAAGTGATTGCCGCGGGCTTAAACGCGCCCTCGGGTTTGAACAAGCAAGCGCCCATCATTTTGGCGGTTACTGATAGGCAGGTACGCGATGAATTGTCAAAATTGAACGCTGGCAAAGACCCGTTCTTCCGCGCGGACCCCTTTTACGGCGCGCCCGTGGTACTTGTAGTGCTTGCGGATAAGAGTGTTCCCACCTACCTTTACGACGGCTCGCTTGTGATGGAAAATCTGCAGCTTGCGGCGCACGCGCTTGGTTTGGGTGCGTGTTGGATTCACCGCGCAAAGGAAACCTTCGATATGCCAGAAGGCAAGGCAATCTTGCAAAAACTTGGGTTGGAAGGGGAATACGAGGGCATCGGGAACTGTATCCTCGGTTACGCGGATATTGACCCCGAAAAGAAACCTCGTAAGGAAAACAGAGTTTTTTGGATAGAGTAAAATGCAAACGGGCGTATCGACAGCATCGCTGTTTTTAAGAAAGAATACAGAGGACGCGTTGCCTCTTTTGGAAGAACTCGGGGTGAAAACTGCCGAGGTCTTTCTTACTTCTTTTTCGGAATATGGCTATCCATTTGCGGATATCTTGAAGGAGAGAAAGGGCAACCTGCATATCAATTCCGTCCACGACCTCAACACAGGTTTTGAACCGCAGTTGTTTGCGGCGCACCCTCGCGTACGCGCGGACGCCTTTGGTTGGATGGAAAAAGTGTTACAAAGTGCCAACGCCCTCGGCGCACCCTATTACACCTTTCACGGTACGGCGCGCGTAAAGCGTGCCACTCGCCTTCCGGGCGCGGACAATTTCCCCAAGATGGTAGAGGGTTTTGCACGCATTTTAGATGTTTGTCGCATACATGGTATCGACCTTTGCCTTGAAAATGTAGAATGGGCGACCTATAACCGCCCTTCCGTTTTTGCAACGCTCGCCAAAGAATTGCCCACCCTTCGCGGTGTGTTGGATATCAAACAGGCCCGCATTTCGGGTTATCCTTACGAGGAATATTTGACGGAAATGGGGGAGCGCCTTGCGTACGCGCACGTGTCCGATATTAACGATACGGGTAAAATGTGCCTGCCGGGGCAGGGGAAATTTGACTTTGATACGATGGTAAAACGCTTTAAGGACATCGGTTTTAACGGCGCATTGTTGATTGAGGTATACGAGGATAACTACTCCGACCCCATCGAGTTAAAGCGCAGTTGTGAGTATTTGGACGAAATTTTATATAAAAACAACGCTTTAACCTGTTAATTTTTGGATTTTTTTACTTTTTTTTGCGAAAACTATTGACAAGAGTATTTTTCTATGCTATACTCTTATCAAGATTAAATCCCAATAAGGAGTAAAAATTATGTTAAAAGTATATCAAAATGAAAACGGAAAGACCTTAATCTCGAAAGAGGCGTTAAACCTTGACGGTTGGAAAGAATTGCTCGCAGGCAGCACGGATGCTGCGCAGGAAAAGCATGTACCCGTTGTGGAAAAGAAATGCAACACGGTAAAGGTGGACGTGGGCAGCGTAGCGCATCCTATGACCGCGGAACATTTGATTGAATGGGTGGCTTTGGAAACGGAACAAGGCTATCAAGTACAATATTTGAAAGCGAATGATGCGCCCGTATGCACGTTTAAGCTTGCGGATGGCGATAAAGCGGTTGCGGTGTATGCATACTGCAATCTTCACGGACTTTGGGCAAAGTAAACGCATATATACTTCGCATTTCGGCGTTGGCGCTCGGTCACGTACTACTTGTACGCTCCCTCACACCGCCTTGAGCTGCTCGCATCTATGCCCCTACGACGAGTTCGTGTTGTATTGTGTTTAGGGTCAAGGGGTATTGCCCCTTGCGGGAGGTTGAGGGCATAGCCCTCGCAAAAAAGGTAGCCCACCCAAAGCAAGCGAAAGCTTGCGTCCTCAACCGCTTTGCGGTTGCTTACAATTTCATACTGTATCGAAACTTCACTTTCCGCTTGCGGAAAACTTCACAATAAAACAATAAGGGATAATATCATGATTGAAAGAGAAGCAATGTACAAAATCACCTACGGCTTATTTATGCTGACGACGACGGACGGGCAAAAGCAAAACGGTTGTATCGTAAACACGGTGTCTATGATTACCGACAACCCCACCCGTATCGTGGTATTTGTCAACAAGGCAAACTATTCGGAAGAGCTATTGAGAAAGACGGGCGTTTTCAATGTTTCCATCTTGACGGAAAGCACGCCGTTTGAAACTTTTAAGCAGTTTGGTTTTCAATCGGGACGCGACGTGGATAAATTTGATGGGGGCATGTACGCGACGAGTGAAAATGGGTTGTACTATTTGCCCGAACACGCAAACGCTGTGTTAAGCGGTAAAGTGGTGGATATGCTCGATTACGGCACCCATACCTTGTTCGTTGCAGAAGTAACCGAAGCGAAGAAATTAAACAACGAAAAATCGGTAACGTACGAATATTATCAAAGCAACATCAAGCCCAAGCCTCAAGCGGTAAAGACGGAAGAGCCGAGTGCGAAAGGTAAATGGGTTTGCAAAATTTGCGGTTACGTGCACGAAGGGGAGGAACTGCCCGACGATTTCATTTGCCCTTGGTGCAA
>JAZTYG010000154.1:0-18250 GCA_045636845.1 Candidatus Scatosoma sp. | reverse complement strand
GGGATTTTTCAAACTTTTTTATAGGAAAAATAAAAAAAGAAAACCGCGTAAAAAATACGCGGCGGCGCTGAATTTTCACCTTAAAAATATTATCACGAAAAAAGGGGTCTACCGTTCGGCAGACCCTCATATTTATAATATGCTAAGTATTATAAAAAAGGTTTTAGTTCAAAGCGTTGAGTTTAAGAGCAAGCTTTGCTTTTCTGTTGTTAGCGTTGTTCTTGTGAAGAACGCCCTTCGTAACTGCTGCGTCGATAGCGGAAACGGTTTCAGGGTAAAGCTTCGTAGCTGCTTCTTTGTCACCAGCTTCAATAGCTGCAAGGAACTTCTTAACTTGCGTCTTCAAAGCGGATTTGATTGCTTTGTTTCTCATGGTCTTCTTTTCGGTACCCAAAACTCTTTTCTTTGCGGATTTAATATTAGGCATAATGTTCTCCTTATTTATTCCAAATTCTTAATTCATTTAATTGCGTAGTCTATTTTAACACAAATTTGTTTGAAAGTAAACTGTTTTTTCATACTAAAATAGGAAAATCGGCAATTTTTTCAAAAAAATTACATAATATTAGCGAGGTGGAAGAAGAAAATGCAAATCCCGAAAGGCGGCATAGCATTTTTTGACAGCGGAATCGGTGGATTGACGGTGCTATCGGAGTGTCGAAAATTGCAAGGACAAGAGATTTTTTATTACTACGGGGACAATCAACACGCGCCTTACGGCAACTTACCTCCTAAAAAAATAAAGCGGTATGTGTTCAAGGCATTTCGTCAATTTGAAAAATTAAAGGTGAAGGCAGCTGTCCTTGCGTGTAATACCGCTACTGCGGTGTGCGTAGAGGAGTTGAGGAAGAAATACTCCTTCCCGATTATCGGTGCTGAACCTGCGGTTTGTACCGCCGCGGCAAATGGGGGGAAAGTGATTGTTTTGGCTACGCGCGCTACCTGTGAAAGTGCGCGCTTGCGCGCGTTGTGCGAGAGAGCGGAAAGTTTGTTCCCCGATGCGACAATTTGTATTCGTCCTTGCGATGGTTTGGCAGGTGCAATCGAGCGCAATCTTTTGCGCGAGGGGTACGACTATACCCCATATTTGCCCTATGAAGCTGCGGATGCGGTTGTATTAGGGTGCACCCATTACATATATATTGTAGGGCAAATTGCACGCTTTTACGGTTGTCCGATTTTTGATGGGAATGCAGGTATCGCTCGTCGCCTTTTTTCAATTTTACAGGCAGGGGAGGGGGAAAATATGAAAAAATGTACACCGTTGACCACGAATAGGGACGAGCGACCACTTTGCGCCCACGATGACCACAAATTGGGCGTGTTGACCACTCAAGAGGGTAAAAATGCAAACTGTCAAATATTATCAAACAAATGTTCGCGAAAAATATCAAAAAAAACCTCAAAAATACCCCCAAAGGGGAATGTGATTTTCCTAGGAAAACAAAGGGGAAACAACCAAAAAGCACACGAACAAATGTTTATTTAGGCGATATTGCCTTCAAAATGGTTTTGTGTGGTCAAAAATCCCAAAAATTTCAAAAAAATAGCAATTTTTTTTCAAAAAATGCTTGACAATGGTCAACGGTGGTTGTATAATGGTGTCAAACAGTTAATACAAGAGTATTAGGGATAAAACAACAAGGAGGTAATCGCAAATGATGTTATTCTTCGGAAAACAAGAACATCAGTTGGATGATAAACACCGCTTGCGTATTCCCTCCAAGTTTAGAAAAGACCTGGTAGGGGAAACAGGAGCACCGTATTATTTCTTTAGAGGGAAAGATGGTTGTATCGGCGTTATGTCGGAAGCAACGATGATGGCAACCTTCGCACCGCTTTCCAAAGGCGGTATCGGTGACACTTCTGGTATTAAGCGTGCAATCTTAAGTAGTATTGCTATGGCGGAAGAGGACGCGCAGGGTAGAGTGGTTTTACCTTTAGCGCTTCGTGTAGAGGCAGGCATCACAAAAGATGTAATTACGATAGGCGTTGGCAACTATATTGAAATTTGGGCAGCAGACCGCTACGCCAAACATATGGAAAAAGTTGCCTTCGATGACGAGTTGGAAGATTTGGGGATTTAACGATGTTAGAATTTTCGCACAAACCGGTTATGCCGAATGAATGTATGGAAGGCCTTGCGTTGAGAAACGGCGGGGTATGGTACGATGGCACAGTTGGCGGTGGCGGACATTCGTATGAAATTCTCAAACGCACAGGTCCTAATGGGCGGTTGATTGCAACCGATTTAGACGATGAGGCAATCGCCGCGGCTAGCGCAAGATTGAAAGAATTTGACGGTAGATTTGAAATTTACAAATCGAACTACAAAGACTTTGCGTTGGTCTTTGAAAAGGCTGGGGTGGAAGAGATTGACGGCGCGTTGTTAGACTTTGGCGTTAGCTCTCACCAGTTGGACGATAGCGATAGAGGTTTTACTTACCGCAACGCGGAGGCCCCCTTGGATATGCGTATGAATACATCGGCGTATCTTACGGCAGAAATCGTCTTAAATACCTACTCGGAAACAGATTTAGCAAGAATATTGAAAATGTATGGCGAAGAAACCTTTGCAAAGCAAATCGCCAGAAACATTGTGAAGTATAGAGAAAAGCAACCGTTGAAAACTTCAGGGGAGTTTGCAGAGATTATCAAAAACAGTATTCCTGCAAAATTCCGTTTCGGAGCGCCTTGTGAAAGAAAGAGCTTTCAAGCAATCCGCATCGAAGTAAATGGAGAGTTGGATGGCTTGTACGAGTTGGTTGTTAACTTGACAAGACGGTTGAAAAAGGGCGGACGTATCGCAATCCTTACATTCCATTCGTTGGAAGATAGAATTGTGAAAGAGGCGTTTAGAGAACTTGAAAAGCCTTGCACCTGTCCCGGAAACTTTCCTGTATGTGTATGTGGAAAGAAACCTGAAATTAAGATTATTACGAAAAAGCCGATTACGGCAACAGACGAAGAACTTGAATATAATTCAAGAAGTAAATGCGCCAAGTTAAGGGTGGCGGAAAGAATTTAACCTCGCGATAAGGGATGAACAGAGGAAATACAAGAAATGGAGGCACGGGGATGAAAACGTTGTTGGAAAGATCAGAATTACAGCAAAGAGAAGCGCAAAAACATAATGACGCTATAAATGAGAACTTTCTCAAAATTAAAAATTTTGAACAAACGCAGTTTGAAGAAGATGAAGTGCAGGCTGTTGCAACGGAAGTAGTTGCAGAGCCCGTTGTGGAAGAAGCGCCTTTGTACATATCTCCTGCAAATGTAGGCAGAGTAGAACAGGCTCCGCATATTACCGAATACGCATCTCCTATGGCGGCTGCGTTGTTTACGCCGCAAAAATATGAACTTGCGAAAGAAAATATGCAAACGGCGGTTGCTCCCGTAGAGGTTGCTGCGCCCGTACAGGCTACGCAGGTTACCGTATCGGAGAGCTACGCATTGACGCCTTTGGCAAAAGTGCTTATGGCGGCGTTCACTTTCGTGGTGGTTGCAATGCTTGCGTTAATCGGTATGAATACGCAAATCATTCGTCAAAAGAGCCTTCGTATCCAAAATTTGGAAGAAAAGAAACAGCAGCTTGTAGAAGAAACGCAAGAAATTCAACGCCGTATTGAAGCGGCTCAATCGGAAGAAACGATTAGACAGTACGCCATGGAAAACGGTATTATCCTTGCGGATTGATACAAAAATTCAATATTAAACAGGAGTTTACGATTATCAAGCAATCCTATCAAGATTATTCGGTATCGGTTTTACGAAAGAGGTTATTTGCCATTAGCTTGGCGATAACCTTTCTTTTTTGCTTTTTAGGTATTAGATTTTTCTATGTGCAGGTTTTATGGAGTGAGGAATTAGGCTATCGCGCACTTGATCAATGGACACGCGAAATTCCCATTGTTGCGGAGCGCGGTAAAATAACCGATCGAAACGGAGTGGTGTTGGCGGACAATTCTACCGCTTATACCGTTTTTGCGCGTTCTAATGCGGTCAAGGATAAGGCGGTAACATCGGGGTTATTGGCACAGACTTTGGGGCTTGATAAAGAGGTCGTGTATGAAAGATTGACGAAGAAAAAAGCCTCGGAGGTAACGGTTGCCAAGAAGGTGGGGAAGGCGGCTGTGGCGGAACTCGCAAACCTATCCTTAGACGGGGTGTATTATTCTCGCGATAATATACGTTTTTACCCCAAAGGCGATGCCCTTTGCCAAGTGTTGGGGTTTACTTCGTCGGACAATGTAGGGACGACGGGTATTGAGAAATATTACGATGAACAGCTTGCAGGAAAGCGTGGAGAATTGCTGTACGAAACGGATTTGGTGGGGGTAGAAATTAAAGGGAGCGTAGCCACGTATCTGCCTGCGGAAAATGGTTACAATGTTCAACTCACCATCGATTATGGGATACAGGAAGGGGTGGAAAGCGTGCTTGAAAAGGCCTATGCCGCCTATTCGCCAAGCTCGATAGAATGTATTGTTTTGGATGTAGAGAGCTTTGAAGTGCTTGCCCTTGCAAATTATCCTTCTTATAACTTGAACGAAGTGCCACGGGATAATATAGAGCTGTTGAATGCATTGTCAAGAAATCGTTTGGTGTGTGATATTTACGAACCAGGCTCAACCTTTAAGATTATCACTGCTGCGGTGAATATTGAGGAGTATTTACAAGGTAATCCCAAGGCATTTTCTAACAATTATATATTTTCGAGCGCGCGCACGCGTAATGTAGATAGCACGACGGTAAAGTGTTGGAGTAATCATGCAAACGGAAAACACAGCAACCAAACATTGTCGGATGCGCTAAATACTAGCTGTAACCCGTGTTTTACCGATATTGCGATGGCGTTGGGAAAGGAAACATTTTACGAGTATTTATCTGCGTTTGGCTTTGGTCAAAAGACGGGGATAGATTACGGGGGCGAGGCATACGGTTTGCTTTTGGCGGAAGAAGTGGTACGCGGTTGCGATTTGGCGCGTATCGGGTTTGGTCAAACGGTTGCGGTATCGGGGATACAGCTTGCTTGCGCGACGGCATCGGCAATCAACGGTGGATATTACTATACCCCAAGGCTGGTGAAGAAAATTTATGCGGACGATGGGTATGTATTGAAAGAAGAAACGCCGATATTAAAGAGCCGTACTATTAGCGAGGATGCCTCGAAAATGCTCGCCCGCATGTTAGAAGGGGTGGTGCGCGATGGCAGCGGTAAAAAGGCGTATATTGACGGGTATCGAATTGCAGGTAAGACAGGAACAGCACAAAAATTTGAAGATGGGCGGATTGCCGCAGGAAAATATGTATCCTCTTTTGTTGGATTTTTCCCTGCGGATAAGCCGAAATATTTAACCCTTGTTATCGTAGATGAACCGCAAGGCGCGTATTATGGCAGCGTTGTTGCCGCGCCCTGTGCAGGGGATATTTTTGAAAGAATTATTTCCTTAAAAAACATACAACCGAGCGTAATTGCATAGATATAAATAAACAAATGCGGAGGGAGTATTTATGCGATTATCAAGGTTGTTTGGCGCGCTTACGAACGGTAAAATTGTTGCGGAGGGAGAGTGGGAACGAGAGATTTCTACATTATTTATCGACAGTCGTCAACAGGTAGCAAAAGGCTTATTTTTTTGCTTAAAAGGTGCAAATTCTGATGGCCATGCCTATGCGAAAGAGGCGATTAAAAACGGCGCGGTTGCTTTGGTGACGGAACGGCAATTATATGTGGATGTACCGCAAATTATTGTGGCAGATGCAAGAGAGGCGTTGGGGGTTGTATCCTCGGTTTTTTATGGAAATCCGTCCGAGAAAATGAAGATTATCGGGGTAACGGGCACAAATGGAAAAACAACCGTTTCTTATATGCTTGCGGCAATTTTACGGGCGGCAAATAAGCGCGTTGGCGTGATAGGAACGTTAGGGGTTTCCTATGAGAAAACGCATATCCCTTCCGACTTAACCACACCCGATCCGATTTTGTTGCATAATACTCTTTCGGATATGTATATGCGCGGAGTGGAGTATGTTGTGATGGAGGTTTCCGCGCACGCGCTTTATTATAAAAAGACGATAGGCTTTCGTTTTTGCGCGTGCATTTTTACCAACCTGACTCAAGACCATCTTGATTTTTTCAATGTAATGCCTGCGTATCAAGACGCAAAAAGAAAATTATTTTTACCCGAGGTTTGTCCGATTGCCATTTTGAATGGTGATGATGAGGTGGGGCGTGCGTTTGGGAAAATGCGGGAAATGGAAGGAGCAAAAACGCTCTACTACGGCTTGACAACGCCGACGGACGCATTTGCGGTGATTACGGATGAGTCTGCGCGTGGAACGGAGTGTATGTTGAATGTCAACGATAAATTGTGTCGCGTGGGCTTGTCTTTGGTTGGGCGGCATAATGTTTACAATGCGTTGGCTGCGGCGGAGTGCGCGGTGGAGCTTGGTATGGATATGGAAAGTGTGGCGCAAGGCTTGACCTCTTTGCAAGGGGTTGAAGGTCGGTTACAATGGATAGCTACGCATGAAGGCGGAGATATCTATGTAGATTTTGCCCATACGCCCGATGGTTTAAGCCGCGTGTTAGACGCCCTGCGCCAACATTGCAAAGGTCGATTGATATGTCTATTCGGCTGCGGTGGTAATCGTGATAAAGCCAAACGACCGATTATGGGTGAAATTGTGGCAAAAAAGGCGGATTTCGCTATTTTAACCTCGGATAACCCTAGATATGAAGACCCGTTGGATATCATCAGCTCGATTGAAAAGGGGTATCGTCGTTTTTCGGTGCGGTATGTGATTGTACCCGACCGCCATCGCGCAATCGAATACGGTTTGGACTTTTTGCAAAAAGGGGATATTTTTTTGGTGGCAGGAAAAGGCGGCGAGGAATATCAAGAAATTATGGGTATAAAATATCCGTTTAAGGACCACGATATAATACAAACTATATTGTCAATTAAAGGAAAATAAAGATGAGGTTGTATTTATTGTCCGTATTGAGTTCGTTTGCTCTATCGTTTATATTTTGCCTTTTGTTAATCCCTCTTTTGCGCCGCTTAAAAGCAGGGCAAAACATTTTAACTTATGTAAAGGAGCATAAAGGAAAAAATGGTACTCCCACCATGGGAGGGCTTGCGTTTATAGCCGCTGCCGTTGTCGCTGCGGCTATTTTTATCGATTATAATGGACCACAAAGTCCACGAACGCCTATTTTATGTCTTGCGATTGGGGTTGCGTATATGATGATAGGCTTGCTTGATGATTACTTGAAAATGCGCCGCCATGAAAACCTTGGTCTGCGCCCTTGCCAAAAGCTTTTCTTTCAAGGTACGGTAGCAATCTTTTGTGGGATTTATGCCTATCGAGCAGGGTTAACAAGCTTGCATATTCCCTTTTTCCATACCGAGATATCGGTGGGTTGGGGGATAATTCCTTTAACGATATTTGTGTTTCTTGGGACGGTGAATGCGGTTAACTTAACGGACGGATTAGACGGTTTAGCGGCTGGGGTAAGCGCACCATTTTTTGTGACGATAGGGGTGCTTATACTGTTGCAAAAAGGGGAAGGCAGTATGTCGATTATATCCTTTTCCTTGGTGGGGGCATTATTGGCGTATTTGCTGTTTAACACGCCTCCTGCCTCCGTTTTTATGGGGGATACAGGCTCTTTGTCCTTGGGCGGCTTTGCTGCGTCGATTGCCGTGTTTAGCGGTAATGCACTCTACCTTATGATTGTGGGATTTTGTTTTGTGATTTCCGTCATATCGGTAATTGTGCAGGTAATATATTATAAGGTAACGCGTGGGAAACGAATTTTTTTAATGGCGCCGATTCATCATCACTTTCAACAAAAGGGATATTCGGAAAGCCGTATTTCTTACGCGTATTTCGCGATAACAACCGTGTTAGGGTTGTTGTGTATTTGCTTTATCTAAAAGGGGAAAGAAAGAATGTATATCAAACAACAGGTGTTTTTGGTACTGGGTTTATCAAGGTCGGGTCGGGCGGCAACAGAGTTTTTATTGTCGGAAAAAGCAACCGTATATATTTATGATGATATTTATAGCGATCGTACATTACAAACGGCTGCAGAGTTGGTGAAAAAGGGTGCAAAACAGGTGGAAAAAGAGAAACTTTCACAAGTGATGGAACAGTGCGACGCGTTGGTGTTAAGCCCAGGGGTACCCATAGATCATCCGCTTGCTGTGGCATTTAAGCGTAACCATCGTGCCGTGATCGGGGAAACGGAGCTTGCTGCAAGATTTATGCGATGTCCCATGGTGGCGGTAACGGGGACAAATGGGAAAACCACAACGGTTTCTATGTTGGCAGAGGTGCTTTCACGAGGCGGTTTAACTGTGCAAGCGTGTGGAAATATCGGTGCGCCGATGGTTGATTATTGCCATTTATCGGGGGAGGCTGTCGCTGTGGCGGAAATCTCTAGCTTTCAGTTGGAAACTCTGCAATCGCTTCGTCCGCATATTGCGATGATACTCAATATTACTGAGGATCATCTCAACCGCCATTATAATATGGAAAACTATGTATTTTTGAAAGGGAAACTGTTGAAAAACTGCACGGAAACGGAGTACGCGGTACTCAATTACGACGACCCGATTGTACGCGGTTTGGCGGAAAAAACAAGGGCGCAGGTTTTATATTTTTCGGTGAAGGAGCGTGTGAACGGCGCGTATTATGAAGAGGGCGCGCTGTGGTTTGGCAAAGAGAAAATTTTACCCGTTTCCGATTTGCCCGTTGGTGGGTTACATAATGTTCAAAACGCCCTTGCCGTAATTATTGCGGCGAAAATTATGGGGATAAAAAACGAAGATATCGTTGCCGCGCTTACCGATTTTAAGGGGATAAAACACCGCGTTGAAATGGTGGCGACGGTGGATGGTGTTGCGTATATCAATGATTCAAAAGGAACAAATGTGGATGCAACGATTAAGGCGATTGAAGCGATGAAAACGGAAACAATCCTTTTGCTTGGCGGTAAAAATAAGGGCTACGATTATGATAAATTGTTTGCGCTTTTACCGAAAAGTAAGGTTATTCACACTGTTTTATATGGTGAAAATCGTTTTTCGTTATTGAAAGCAGCGCGCGCGTGTGATTATAATGCGGTTACCCTTTGCGACCGATTTGATTTTGCGGTACGGGTGGCGGCGTTGAAGGCAACATCGGGACAAAACGTCCTGCTAAGCCCTGCCAGCGCAAGCTTTGATGAATTTGCAAATTATGAAGAAAGAGGTGATGCTTTTGTCGCAATCGTTCAATCCTTTACGCAGCCAAACAAAGCGGAAACCGAGGCTCTTGTGGAAGTGGAATAAACCACAGGGGAATGTGTTAATTTTGCTATTGACCACGATTCTGGCTGGCTTTGGCATTCTTGCCATTTATTCCGCTAGCCATTATGTTGCGAAAACGCAGTTTTACGACGAGCTTTATTTTGTCAAAAAACAACTTGTCGGGTTTGTTTTTGGGTTTGTTGGTATGCTCATATGCGCGCGTTTTGATTATCGTATTTTGAAAGGGAAACGGGTGCGATGGATTGCGCTCATTTTACCGATGATCTTGCTTGCGTTGGTGTTTGTGCCCGGTTTAGGTAAGACAAATTACGGTGCAACTCGTTGGATAGGGATAGGCGGAATTACCATTCAACCGTCCGAGATTGCAAAATATGGCTTTGTGGTTTTTGCCGCGGCATATATGTCGGATAATATGGGGAAGATGCGTACGCTAAAAGGTATCCTTCCTGTGCTTTTGGCAGGGGTAGGTATTTGTTTATTGATTATTTTAGAGCCTAATATGTCCGTAACAATGTGTGTCGGCGCATTGATGATTGCGATGTTGTTTTTAGGCGGAATGAAGATGAAATATTTTTTGATGGTAGGTATTCCTGCGGTGCTTGCCATTCCAATTTTGATTTTAGCAGAACCTTATCGTATGTCACGCTTAACCGCCTTTCTTGACCCATGGGAAAATCCGCGTGGGGAAGGGTATCAGCTTATTCAATCTCTCTATGCGCTCGGCAATGGCGGTTGGTTTGGTACGGGGCTTTTTCAATCTCGGCAAAAATACCGATTTTTACCTTTTGCGGAGAGTGATTTTATCCTGTCTATTATCGGGGAAGAGTTGGGGATTGTGGGTGTGATTTTGTTGTTTACTGTTAGCGCGGCTTTGATATTTTGCGGCATTCACACCGCGAAAAATGCAAAGGATTTCTTTTCCTTTTTAATGGCGTCAGGGATTACGTTGGTATATGGCATACAAACGGTTGTCAACGCGTTGGTTGTTAGCGGCAGTATTCCGCCTACGGGCTTACCTTTACCTTTGATTAGCGCAGGCAATACCTCGCTCATTATCACGATGTCGTCTATGGGTGTTTTGTATGCGATTTCGGCGCGGAACAAGAGGGCGGTAACAAAACGAGAGGAAACAATCATACGATAAAGCATAAAGGAGCTTTTGCGTATGGATAAATATGTTATCAACGGCGGTGAACGACTGCATGGAACTGTAAAGGTGCATAGCGCGAAAAATGCGGTTTTGCCCCTTTTGGCGGCATCGGTTTTAACGGATGAGTCTGTAACGATTCGCCAAATTCCGCCGATTAACGATGTGGAAAATATGTTGCGGATATTGACGGAGGTGGGGTGTGTGGTAAAGCGGCAAAAGGATACCGCTATGATCGACAGTTCCAACGCCGTTTCTCATGAAATTCCTGCGCGGCTCACAAAAGAGCTGCGCTCGTCTGTGTTTATGCTCGGTTCAATTTTGACCCGATTCCATCGTGCGAAAATTTCTTACCCCGGCGGTTGTGATATCGGGTTAAGACCGATTGATTTGCACCTGTCGGGCTTAAAACGGCTTGGGGTGAAAATTGTTGAAAAGGACGGGTATATCGATTGTGAAGCGCCGCGCTTGCGAGGCGCGGAGGTGTTGTTGGATTTTCCCAGCGTCGGCGCAACGGAAAATATTATGTTGGCGGCTGTAAAGGCGGAAGGAATCACTGTGATACGAAACGCCGCAAAAGAACCTGAAATTGTCGATTTGCAACGCTTCCTAAACGGTATGGGCGCAAAGGTGCATGGAGCTGGCGGTGGGACGATTGTGGTCGAAGGTGTAAAATGCCTGCATGGTTTCGATTATACTCCGATGGGAGATCGGATAGAGGCAGGCACATATCTTATCGCGGCGGCGTCTTGCGGCGGCGAAATTGAGGTGGAAGGGGTTTTTACGGAAAATATTGCGGCACTTTTACACAAATTGCGTGAAAACGGTTGCAAAATACATACAAAAAATGATAAAATAATATTGTGGAGCGATGGACGGTTGAAATCGGTTGATTTGGTAGAAACCATGCCCTTCCCGGGGTTTCCTACCGATATGCAATCGCAATACGTTGCGCTATGCTGTACAGCGAAAGGCTCGACTCTAGTGGTGGAAAATCTTTTTGAAACACGGTACAGGTATGCGGCGGAGTTAAAGCGGATGGGCGCGGATATTACGGTGCGCGGCAGGTCGGCGTTGATACGAGGCGTGGACAGTTTGCACGGTGCAAGTGTAACGGCAGGCGACCTTCGCGGCGGCGCAGCTTTGGTGCTCGCGGCATTGAAGGCGGAGGGGCAAAGCTCGGTTATTGACCTTTCGCATATAGACCGCGGCTATGCGGATTTTGAAGGAAAATTACATACGCTCGGCGCAAGGATAAAACGCGCTCGGGTTTGAGTTTGATAAAACGAAAGAGGAAAAAAGATGCGTAAAAGATTGTGGACAATTCTATTGACGGTGTTCGTTTTCTTATCGGGTACAGTTTTGGGGATTTCTACCGTTTATCGTGTAGATACCGTCACGGTGAATGTGAATTATGTGACCGAGGTGGCGAAAGAAGAGGGGGCAACCCTGCAAGCCCATTTGGAAGAGGCATATCAAGGCGTTAGCACGCTGTTTGTAAAACAAAAAACAGCGGACGAAATTTTGAAGGAATATCCCTACTTCCGCATTACGGATTTTAAGAAATCCTACCCCAAGCGTATCGTGATTGAGGTAACGGAAAATGCAGAGGTGTACGCCATTGAAAAAACGGCGGGGGAAGAATATTACATTTTAAGTGCGGACGGCGTTGTATTGGATATTCGTGATACCCACATCAATCGTTTGAACGGCGAGGAGAACGTTATTTTGAAAGGCTTGACTGCCACCGCGGAAAAGGGTCAAAAGCCGATGAATGATGAATGTTTCGCATCGATTTTAGCCCTTTGTCAAGAATTTTCCACAAAGTTAAATGGTATTCGCTGTAATGTGATTTCCATTCAGTTAATTCGTCGTAGCCCCGAGGTTGTTTTGTCGGTAACGATGCGCGAAGGTGTGAAGGTATATATTAGCAATCCCGAACAGTTGACCAAGGAAAAAACGGAGGAGGCATTGACGAAATATCTTGCCCTGTCCGATACGGAAAAAATGTGCGGGAGAATCCTTCTTTTTGAAAATTCGGGGCAAATTTATTCCGACTATTCCTCGATAGATGAATTTGAATAATAAAACCAAAAAACACGCAAAAAAATGCGTGTTTTTTTCTATACTTTTTTTCATTCCACCATTGACATTTCGCTATATATAGTGTATAATATAAAGAGAATTTGCTATGATTCGATAAAGCGGTTACAGGGTGGATGAAATTATGAAAAACGAAAGCGTTGCAATTTTAGATATACGATCAAATGAGATCTCTTTTTTGCTCGGTGCTAAAGGTGTCAACGGGATGTTTGTTATCAGCGGTATCCACGTTGAAAAATACGACGGCTTTTGTTTGGAGCGTTTTTTTGAGGTGGAGGAATTCCGCCGTGCTGTTGCCCGTGCGATTAGCGCTGTACAGCAAAACTATAAGGGCAAAATAGGCAAGATTTATGTGGGCGTTCCTTCTGCGTTTGTATCGACGGTTACGAAAGGGCAAACCCTCGTGTTTGATTCTAAGCGCAAGTTGTCCGAACAGGACATAGAATCCCTTTTTGACCATGGCTTAGATGAGCTTGCTTTGACGGGTAGATGTATTCGTCGTTCTGCGATGTACTTTACCTTGGGGGATAATAGAAAATATTTCTCTGCATCCGATATGTACGGTATGTCTACGACGATGCTCAAGGGTGGTTTGTGTTATTATTTCATATCGGAATATTTCTACGATATCACAAATCAACTGTTGGAAAGTATGGGCTTTTTTGATGTGGAATATATACCGTCCTCGTTGGCGCAATCGATTTATCTTTTGCCGAAAAAGAAACGCGAGGGTTACGCATTTCTATTAGATATCGGTTTTGTAACCAGCTCTCTTTCCGTTGTTTACGGCAATGGGATTGTACATGAGGAAAGTTTTAACTGCGGTATCGCCAGCGTTTTGGTAGAAATGATGGATACGATGAAGTTAGATTTCAACGTCGCGCAAGAAATGCTGTCGATTTCTAACATTTCGGGCGGTTGCGAAACGGATCAATTGATGTTTGCCTTGGAAGGGGAAGAATATTCCTTCTCGGTGAATCGTGTAAACGAAGTAATTAAATGTGCGGTGGATCAACTTTGTGAACGCTTAGACGCATTTTTACAAAGATATTATCGTGAAAAGAATTCTGCAACAATGTCGGTAAATCCGATTAGCGTTACAGGCGAAGGGTTGGTAGGCATCAAGGGGATTACGGAGCATATTGAAAAACGTATCGGCTGGGTAACGGAAACGGTTTATCCCGATTTACCGTTCTACGATAAGCCTACGGCTTCGTCGAAGATTTCTTTGTTGAATATGGCGTTAAACGACCAAATGCAAAAAGTCAACGTGTGGCAAAGATTGTTCAAAAGATTAGGAGGGAAAAGAGAATGATGAACGGATATGATCGTGATTATAGATATACAGAACAAAACATAGAACCGAGCGTGGGTGCTAGGGTTGGCGGTGCGAGGATAAAGGTTATCGGCGTTGGCGGCGCAGGCAACAACGCAGTAAATAGATTGATTGAATCGGGCTTGCAAGGGGCAGAATTTATCGTTGTGAATACTGATTTGCAAGATTTGGCACGTTCGAAAGCGCGTACCCGTATCCAAATCGGCGCAGAATTAACCAAAGGTCTTGGCGCTGGCGCAGACCCCAACATTGGTAAAAAGGCAGCAGAGGCGGATGTGGAAACTATTCGCGCAGCTTTGAGCGATACCGACCTGTTGTTTATTGCATCGGGTATGGGTGGCGGTACAGGCACAGGGGCGGCTCCTGTGGTTGCGAAAATCGCCAAAGAAATGGAAATCTTGACGGTGGCGGTTATTACCTTACCTTTCGGTTTTGAAGGGCATTTGCGTATGACAAACGCGTTGACGGGTGTGGAAGAATTGAAGAAATCGGTTGATGCTTTGATTACCATTCCCAACGATAAAATCGCGAAAGTAGTGCCGAAGGGCGCTTCGTTTAAGGATGCTTTGAAAGTGGCGGACGAGGTTCTTCGTCAAGGTATTCGCGGTATTACTGAATTGATTATTAAACCTTCCTTGATTAACCTTGGCTTTGCGGATGTAAAGACGACCTTGAAGGGGCGTGGCTTGGCGCATATGGGTATCGGTGTTGCAAAGGGTGAAAAGCGTATTTACGAGGCAGTACGTTGCGCTGTGTGCAGTCCTTTGTTGAATACCACCATCGAAGGCGCAAACGCGGTGATTATCAATGTAATCGGCGGCAGCGATTTAGGGTTGGAAGAAGTAACGATTGCGGCAAACTTGGTTAAGGATGTTATTGATTATTCCGCAAATGTAATCTTCGGCGCGTGCATTGATGAAAGCATGGCGGACGAGGTAGAAATTGTAATCATAGCTACGGGTTTTGGTAACGGTAACAACAATATGTTTGCGCCCAACTCTCAAAATGAAGCGTTGCGTCAAGCGTCGAGCTTGGCAAGAAAGTTGGACGCAGCGTATAACAGCCAAAACGCGGAAAACTTTAAGACTAATGTAAGCGGTGCGTTTGAACAAACGGAATCCGCGCCGACCTACACTTCTCCCTATGAGGCGATTAACAAAGCGCAGGCGGCAAAGCTTAGCTATATCAAGCCTATGGAAACCTTTGAACCAGATGATCCCATCCCTGAAGGCTCTACGGATAAAAAGCACCGTCCTCATTTTGTTGATTTCTTCATGCGTAAGAACGGCGACAACGAACAATAAAATTGTAAATAAGCAAAAAAGCGGCGAAATTCGCCGCTTTTTCATTTTTACGGGGGAAAGGACGCCTGTGAAATCAAGCGTCCTTTCGAGGAAGAATAAATCAGATATGAGGATAGTTTAGTTTATGCGCTATTTGAATAGCTTTAATCAAATAAATAAATCAAAACAATACTCAAAATCGATATTTTTAATGAGTATAACACATTTTTACCACAAATGCAAGTATTTTTTGAAAAAAAGTTAAGAAATGAGTATAATTTTTGCTTATATTCTGCATAATAGACTTTTACGCAAAATAAAATACTGTATGCGTTTTAAGGGTTTGCAAAATATAAAGAAAATTTATTTTATCGGTATCGGCGGTATTAGCATGAGCGCGTTGGCACAATTTTTACATGATTGCGGTTATGAGGTATCGGGTAGCGATGGGGTGAAAGGGGAATTGTTAGAAAAACTTCGCGGGTGTGGGATAACGGTTTTCTTTGGCGTAGACGGTACACGGACACGGTTGCAGGAGGCGGATGCGGTGGTTTATACGGATGCCGTTTCACAGGAACATGGTGAATTGCGCGCGGCTCGGGATATGCAAAAAAAGGTGTATTCTCGCGCGGAGTTGCTTGCGGTAATTTGTAATGAATTTCCAAATGTAATTGCAGTCGCAGGGAGTCATGGGAAAACCACTTGTACCTCTATGTGCGCGCATATTTTTCAACACCTAAATGTGCCGTTTACGGCGCATATCGGCGGTGAGGACGCACAGCTTGGCAATTATTTTTCTTCGGGTATGGAGTATTTTTTAACCGAGGCGTGCGAATATAAGAAGAACTTATTAAAGCTTTCGCCCCGTGTTGCGGTGTTACTTAACATTGATAAAGACCATATGGAGTGTTACGATGGTGAGCAGGATTTAGAGGGGTGTTTTCATCGTTATTGTACGCAGGCGGAAACGGCGTTTGTGTGCGCGGATGATGAAAAGTGTAAGGGTTGGGGAGAATTTCAAACCTTTGCCCTACAAAACCCGTTGGCGGATTACCGCGCTATCGATATCCGCGCTGTTGGCGAGCGTTACGCTTTCACCATAGAGGAGTATGGTAAGCCCCTTTGCCGTGTGCGGTTAAACGCGGTTGGGCGGTGTAATATTTACAACGCTTTGGCGTCTTTTGCGGCGGCGCGTTCTTTCGGATTTGACGGGGAAAGTATTGCGCGCGGTTTGTCCTGCTTTACAGCTGTAAAACGGCGGTTTGAAAAGATAGGGGAATGTCGCGGCTCGAGCTTTATTTGCGATTACGCGCATCATCCGCGCGAAATCATTTCTACCGTTGCAACAGCAAAAGGACTCGCGAAAAAGAATTTGTATGTCGTCTTTCAACCGCATACCTATTCGCGGACAAAATTACTCTTAAACGAGTTTATTGAGGCACTACAACCGATTAAAAACTTGATGATTTATAAGACCTATCCTGCACGGGAAAATTATGATGGGGGTGGGAGCGCAGAATACCTTGCCCAACGGGTAGGCAGCTTGTACGCAAATAGCATTTATGCCTTAAAACTTTGGTTAAAATCCACCCTGCGTGAGAATGATGTGGTGTTGTTTTTAGGGGCGGGGGATATCTATTTTACAGCGCAATATTTATTGAAGGAATTGCAATAACAGATAAAATGTAGGTGAAAAGAAAAAGAGTTGAAAAAAACTCTACTTTTCACCTATTTTTTTCTTTCAAACTATTGAAAATTTCAAAAAAAAATGTTATAATATTTGAGTATGAAACTTGCGGTGAGAAGGAGGAGAAAATTTTGAAAAAACAAAACAAAAAAAATGTGAGAAATAATGAGAATAAGCGAGAATCGTTGCTTGTTACAAAGGAGAGTTTTTGCGCTACCTTTGCAACCTTTTCCTTCCTTGCTGTTTTAATCTCTTGTACAGGTCCGTACATATTCGGTGAAGTCGGTTTGGGCATTTACAGTTTTTTTGCTGGGGTGTTTGGATATTTGGCTTATCCCTTGCTGTTGGGCTTGATTTATTTGTCCGTAACAGGTCTTTTGGGTGTGCGCTTGGTCAAAAATAGAAGGATCGCGATTTCGATTGCCCTTGCGCTTGTATGCTCGGCCTTGATTGTACATACGGCGTTGACCTTTGACTGGGCGCGTGAAAATTATTTGGCGGCGTGTCTTTCGGCAAGCGATACTTTCCCCAACGCAACGGTGGCGGGTTGGCTTGGTGGGTTGATTGTGTTTGGCGTTTCGGCGGTAATGTCGAATATCGGCGCAATCATACTCTTTTCCTTGTTTACCTTGTTCTTTATCTATTTGACCTACATTCATATAAAAATGGAGCGTTTGAATCCTACTGCGCCTGTTGTGAGAAAAGAAAAGAAAGCGGTAGAGGAGATAACGGTTTCCGAACAGCCCCAGGCTCCGCAGGTAGCAGCCCCGGCATATGGGCACGCTTACAATGCCTATGAACCGTCTAAGCCTGCACAACCGTCGAAAATTAGTGTAAACGAACCTTCGCAAAACGGCAATGTATATTCACCGTTTGGGCGTATGGAAGCAATGAGAGAGGAAGCTCCTCAACCTCAAATGCCCCAAACAAGCCGCGAAATCTTATTTGGCGGCGATCCTGTTGAAAACTTCAAAATGAATGGTATGTTCGACCCGAATTCGAAGGCGAATAATCGTGTAATGGAGCCGATTCAACCGTTAAATCCGCCTACAAATACAGGTTTTATACCTTCCTATACCAAAGCGTACGAAGAAGAACTCAATCACGAAACGCCTGCGTATCGTCCTGCAACAACCGTTGTTTCGATGGAAACGCCTGCGCGTGAAGAAACGATTGAGCCGTTGCCTTATATGGAGGAAACGCCTGCGTATCAAGAACCTGCATATCCTACGGTGGATACACCTACATTTGAACAACCTCCCTCGTTTGAACAATCGCGCGATAGCGAGCCGTTCCGTGTAGAAACGCCTACCTTTGAACAAACGCGTGAAAGTTATTTGGACAGCGAGGAAGAACCCGTAGAGACGGTTG
>JAZTYG010000153.1:0-14295 GCA_045636845.1 Candidatus Scatosoma sp. | reverse complement strand
GGTGGTAAGAGCGTGGATACATCCATGGGCTTTACGCCTTTGGCTGGTGTGCCTATGGGTACGCGTAGCGGGGATTTGGATTATGCAGCGGCAGAATATCTTGCAAAGAAAAAGGGTTGGGATATTTCCGAAGCTTTGACCTATCTCAACAAGAAATGCGGTATGGCGGGTGTATCGGGTGTTTCTAGCGACTTCCGCGATTTGACGGCTGCTCGTGATAATGGAAATGCGCGCGCAAAGCTTGCACTTGATATGTTTGCGTATGCTTGTAAGAAGTATGTTGGCGCGTATGCAGCGGCGATGAACGGCGTTGATTGTATCGTGTTTACGGCAGGGGTTGGTGAAAATACCCCTTGCGTACGCGAAGCAATTTGTGAAAATATGCAATATCTTGGTTTGGAAATTGACAAAACGAAGAATTTGGAAAAGAATAACGGCGCAATCCGTGATATATCTGGCGCAAACTCCAAAGTGAAAGTTTTAATCATTCCTACCAACGAAGAGCTGGTAATCGCAAGAGAAACAGTAGAATTATTATAAAAAATTCAAAAATTTCCCTTGAAAAAAGTTGACAAAGTCAAATAAATATACTATAATTGCTTAGTCGGTTTTAAGATGATAATAGATATTAGGAAACTTAACGCACAAAAAAAATATTCGGGCAGTATGGAATTTGAATATTTCGCACCCGAGGCTCTTATCGAAATTCCGTTTGTGAAATTCGTTGGTCCTGTAAAAATCGCATTTGAATACGATTTATACGAGGACGATTCTTTGGAAATCCGCGGTACGGTGGCTTATAAGCTGGAAGGGCAATGCTCGAGATGCTTAAAGGCGGCCTCGCAAGAGGTGGAAGGTGAGCTTGATGCTTACTTTGAACCGAGAAAGGATTACGAAGATTATGGATATACCAACGGCGTGGTAGATTTGAAGAAAGCCGTAGAAGATGCGATTATGGCAAGTATGCCTTTCTCTATCTCCTGTGGCGATGCTTGTGAAGGAATTTCCTATAACGGCTAACCGATATTAAAATTGAAAGAATTAAAACAGAGGTGTTAATATGGCAGTACCCAAGAACAAACAATCTAAGAGCAGAACGAACAAGAGATTTGCAAACTATAAAGCAACGGCAGCTACGCTTGTAGAATGCCCTCATTGCCACGAATACAAAGAGGCGCACAAGGTATGCAAGAGCTGCGGTTACTACAACGGAACGGAAGTTGTAGCAGCTAAAGAAGAAAAGCAGGACTAATTTCGTCTAAAACAAAACATTAGGCGGGTGGCTTTTAGCACCCGTCTTTTTGCGTTACACTCATTTTTTGCGACGAAAAGGATTTATCCTTATTTAGTTGACAAAATAGCCGTTTTGTGTTATTTTAATAGGGAAGGAGTTCACTATGAATGAGAAATTTTCCGTGTCGGGGATGTCTTGCGCGGCTTGTTCCGCAGGGATTGAACGCACATTAAATAAAATAGAAGGCGTATCGCATGCCGAAGTCTCTTTAATGGGCGAAAGTATGCAGGTGGAATACGACGAACAGGTCGTATCCAAGGATGCGCTTATGCAAGCGGTAATCAATCTTGGTTATGGTGTAAAACCTTTTGAAGACGATCCTTTCAAGAAGGAAATGCCGCAACTCGATAGGTTGAAAAAGCGTTTTTTCCTGTCCTTGATTTTCTTATTGCCCTTGATTTATTTTTCTATGGGTGGAATGATAGGTTTACCGCAACCGAATGTAAAAATTAGCGTTGCCTTCCAAATGTTATTGGCGATTGCGGTAATTGTGGTAGATTTTAAGTTTTTCACGAATGGCGCAAAATCATTGCTTAAAGGCGTTCCGACAATGGACACTTTGGTTGCAATGGGTTCGGCAACGGCGTTCTTATACAGCCTTGTTTATACGATTTTACTGTATGTAAACATAGTGGACGAGCATACGCATATGTTTTATGAATCTGCGGCAATGATTTTGGCGTTGGTCACTCTTGGAAAGTGGTTAGAGGAAAAATCTAAACGCAAAACGGGTGATGAAATTGAAAAATTGATTCAACTAATGCCCAACACTGTTACGGTAGAACGAGGCGGTACGCAGGTGAAAATTCCATTTTCCGATATATCGGTGGGTGAAATTTTACTGGTAAAGCAAGGCGAATATATCCCTGTTGACGGGAAAGTGGTCGAAGGGCACGCCTTTATCGACCGCGCGGCAATTACAGGTGAAAGTATGCCCGTTGAAATACAAGAAGGGGATAAGGTTACGGGCGCGGATATTGTAAAAAGCGGTTTTATCAAGGTGTTAGCGGAACGGGTTGGCTCGGATACGACCCTTTCACAAATTGTAAAAATGGTCAAAGAGGCAGGTGCAAGCAAAGCGCCCCTTCAAAAAATAGCGGATAAAATTGCAGGCGTGTTTGTGCCTGTGGTTACCTTTCTTGCCATGATAACCTTTATCGTTTGGTGGTGGGTATCCAAGGACATATCTACTGCGGCAAATTACGCGATAAGTGTATTAGTAATTTCTTGCCCGTGCTCTCTTGGCTTGGCAACGCCCGTAGCGGTTATGGCGGCAACGGGTAGAGGAATGTCGCTTGGTATCTTGTATAAGGATGCCGAAGCCTTGCAAAAGGCACAGGATATTACCTGTGTTTTGTTGGATAAAACGGCAACTTTAACCGTAGGGAAACCGCAGGTAACTGACTTTCAACTTTTTGCAGACGATAAGGTGGAAATTTTAAGCATAGCGGCAGGTCTTGAACGCCCTTCAAATCACCCGATTGCGGAGTGTATTTTGGCGTTTATCGCAAAGGAAAACAGGATAGACGGCGTAGATTTAACCGATTATACCTATGAAATAGGTAAAGGTGCGCTTGGCAAATGGAATAACACACTCTATCGTCTTGGAAACCGTCGCTTACTCGGCAATATTGATGAGAAAAAGGCCTATCAATTTGAAAAAGACTATTCCGCGCAGGGAAAAACGGCGATTTATTTGGCAAACGAGGATAAATTGTTGGCGGTTTTTGCGGTTTCAGACATTTTGAAATCAGAAAGCAAATCGGCGATATCCACTTTGAAAGAGAAGAATATTCGCGTGGGAATGTTAACGGGTGACAATGAAAATGTGGCGAAGGCGATTGCGGAGGAGGTAGGCATCGACGATTATTTTGCAGAAGCTTTACCCGAAGATAAAGCCAAATCAGTACAGCGGATACGAACGGCTGGCGGTTTTGTTGCAATGGTTGGCGATGGCATCAACGATAGCCCGGCATTGAAAGAGGCGGATGTCGGTATTGCGATGGGCAATGGTACGGATATTGCTATTGACAGTGCGGATATTGTGCTTTCTCGTGGCGATTTACGCTTGGTTAGCAAAGCAATTGAGCTTAGCCGTGCTACGGTAAGAAATATCAAACAAAACCTATTTTGGGCATTTTTCTATAACTGTGTAGCCATTCCTGTAGCGGCAGGCGTATTTGCTTTTGCAGGGATTACGCTTACACCTATGATCGGTGCGGCGTGTATGTGCGCCAGTTCGTTGTTTGTGGTAACAAATGCGTTGCGCTTGACGAGCTTTGATAAAGATAAAACGGAAATTGAGGAAAATACAATGAAAAAGACCTTAAAAATTGAAGGTATGATGTGTCAACATTGCGTTGCACATGTAACAAAGGCGTTGCAAGGTATGGAAGGGGTTGCTTCGGTAGAGGTTAACTTGAAGAAAAAGACTGCCTCAGTGGAGTTGAGTGCGGAAATTACAGACGAAGCGTTCATTTCCACCATTACGGAAGCAGGCTACGAAGTGAAGAAAATTTCTTGACAAAATAAATAAGAATATGACAAAATAAAACAGAAAATATATATGCACATATGTTATCATTTCACCAAGAAACATATTTGGAGGGAATCATATGTCGCAAATGTTACTGTTGGATAAACGCACGCAAGGCTTAATCGAGGATTATGTTCCGCAAGGGGAAATCTTAGAGGGCGTTGTGTGCTTTTTTTCTGTTTTTGCTGACTATACAAGGGTAAAAATTTTATCCGCACTTGCAATAAGCGAGCTGTGTGTGACGGACTTATCAAGGATATTAGATATCAACCAAACAACGGTATCGCATCAGCTTCGTTTTTTGAAAAGCGCAGGGATTGTAAAAAGCTGTCGACAGGGTAAAATTGTCTTTTACAGCCTCGTGGACGACTCAATCAACGATGTTATCCTAAAAGGGGTCGAATTTTTAGGCTGTTAATGGAATAAAAGCGTACTTTTTTCCTTTATTCTCTTGCAAAAATTTGCATTTTGGTATATAATAATGTAGTATGGGTGATTTGAAAGAAAAATTGAGTTTGCTACCTGACTCGCCTGGTGTATATATTATGCTGGACAAGGATGGGATTGTAATTTATGTGGGAAAGGCGCGCGTCTTGAAAAATAGGGTGCGACAATATTTTCATACATCCGCAAAACCCGAAAAGGTTATGGCGATGGTGGAGAATATTGCAGACTTTTACTACATTATTACGCAAACGGAAATCGACGCGCTTGCGTTAGAAAACAATTTAATCAAAAAGTATAAACCCAAGTATAATATCCTTTTGAAGGATGATAAAACCTATCCCTATATCAAGGTGCACACGAAAGAAAGTTTCCCTCGCGTATCTATCACGCGAAAGCTTAAAAAGGACGGAAAATATTTCGGGCCATTTATGGGTGGCGTGCGTTGCGGTGAATTGTTAGATGTTATTAGCTCCGTTTATAAGGTTAGGAGTTGTTCGGTTGTAATCGGTGAAAAGCCAAAAAAGCCCTGCCTTGAATATCATTTAGGGCGTTGTCTTGCGCCTTGCGCGCATTTATGTACACAGGAAGAATACACGGCAAAGGTAAAGGAAACCCTTTCCTTTTTAGACGGTAATTATGAAGAAGCGGAAACGCTTTTGCAAGAAAAAATGCTACGTTTTGCGAAAAATGAGGAATTTGAGCTGGCGATGGAATATCGTGAAAAGCTAGCGATGCTTTCTAAATTAAAGCTGAAACGTATTACCTCGTTAAATCGTGCGTTAAATGCGGATATTATCGCATTAAAGACAAACTTCATCTATTCGTCCGTCAATGTCTTGGTAACCCGTAGCGGTATTATGCAGGGCGGTACAAACTTTGCATTAGAGGATAGCTCGTTGACCGAAACGGACGCGTTGACGGCATTTATCGCGCAGTTTTACACAAATCACGAACTCCCCGATGAAATTATCACCCAAGATTTTTGCGAAAAGGAATTGCTTGAAAAATATTTCCTCGAACGCTTTGAAAAACGGGTGGAGATTGTATTGCCAAAACAGGGCGTAAAGCATCAACTTTTAGAGATGGCGGAAAAGAATGCCAGCGAATATTTATCAAAATCCATCGATAAGATTAAACATAAAAACGATATGACAAAAAATGCCTGCAGCCGCTTGCAAGAGGTGTTGGGCTTGAAGAAATATCCAAAGCGAATGGAGTGTTACGATATATCCAACATTAGCGGCGTAGATAAGGTCGGTTCTATGGTGGTATTTATCGACGGTGAAGCGGATAGAAGCAGTTATCGCCGTTTTAAGATTAAGACGGTAGAGGGCGCAAACGATTATGCTTCGCACCAAGAAATGATGCGCCGCCGCCTAGCAAAGCTTAGCGGGGAAGAGGCAGAACGCTTTCCAAAGCCCGATTTAATCATCATTGACGGCGGCAAAGGACAGCTTTCCGCAATTAAAGAAGTTTTCGATGAAATGAATATCACGGATATCGAGTTGATTTCTTTGGCGGAGAGAGAAGAGGAAATTTTCACTCTTTTTTCTGAAGAGAGTATCCGCATAGACCATAGAGATTATGCCTTGAAGATGATGCAGCGCATACGTGACGAAGCGCACCGTTTTGCTATTACTTATTTCCGCAGTTTACACTCCAAGCGAAACTTGGCGTCTGTTTTACAAGAAATTGACGGTATCGGCAAGAAAAAGCGTATGGCGTTGCTTGAAAAATTTGGTACTATCGACAAGATTATGGATGCAACGGAAGAAAATCTGTGTGAAGCGGAAGGAATTGGCCCAGAGCTTGCGAAAAAGATAAAAGATTATTTCAAAGGGAATTTAGATGCGAAAGATTGATTATAAGTTAATCGTTTCCGACTTTGACGGTACTTTGGTGAATGAGGACGGTACAATTTCGGGGAAAAATAAGCAAGCGATTGCCGATTATGTATCTTCAGGCGGCGCGTTTGCCATTTCCACAGGGCGTATGCCCGACGGTATTTTACCTCGCGCAAACGAGCTTGGCTTAAAAGGCTTGGTTTCTTGCTGTCAAGGGTCTATTATTGCGGATATTGCGACAAAGAAATTTGTTTTTGAGGCTAGAATTCCTTACGAGATAACCCTTGCTGTGGTAAAGAAAATGGAGCAAATGGGGTTGCATATCCATGTTTACGAGGCGTGGGAATATTTTTCGAATATGGACGATATGGCATTGAAAATGTATGAAAATGCCGTAAAAAGCAAAGCTACTTTAGTAATCGATAGAACATTATCACAGTTTGTAAAAGAACGCAAGCTTGCATCGTATAAGATTTTGGCGATGGTTGCGCCGCAAGACAACGAACGGGTTATAGAAGAACTCAAGGCGGAGTGTTTCCCTGGGTGCACCATAACGAGAAGTAGCGAATTTTTGGTAGAAGTAATCAACGCGCAATACTCGAAAGGGACAGCGGTAGAATTTTTAGCCGACCATTTCCACACGACATTAGATAAAACGGTGGCGATCGGTGATCAATTAAACGATTTGCCTATGATTGAAAAGGCGGGGCTTGGGCTTGCCGTACAAAATGCGGACAAAGGCTTAAAGGAAAAGGCGAATGTGATTTCCCCGTTCACCAACGAAGAGGGCGCGGTTGCTTGGGCAATCGAAGAATTTGGGTTTCAAAAGTAACAAAGGATAAACATGTTAGAAATTTTAGCACCTGCAGGGGGTATTGATAGCGCGTTAGCGGCACTTAACAATGGTGCAAACGCAATATATTTAGGGCTTTCCTCATCATTTTCCGCACGTCAAGGCGCGGAGAATTTTGATGTGGAGGCTTTTCGTGCAATCATTTTACGCGCGCATCTTTGCGGCGCTAAGGTTTATGTTGCGCTCAATACCGTTGTCCGTTCAGGCGAAGAAACGGAAACCTTTTTGAAAGATTTGCTTTTCGCGTGGAACGAAGGGGCGGATGCTATCATTTTACAAGATATCCTTTTAGGGAAAATGGTGCATAGGTTGTACCCCGAAATTGTTTTGCATTTAAGTACGCAGGCAGGGGTATGCAATCTTTATGGGGCAAGGTTAGCAAAAGCGTGCGGTTTTACCCGTGTAATTGTTGCAAGAGAAACCCCGATTTCGGAAATCGCAAAGATTGCAGAATTTATGGAAACGGAAGCCTTTGTACACGGCGCGCTTTGTACCTGTTTTTCGGGACAATGCTATTTTTCTTCCTTTATCGGTGGAAACAGCGGTAACCGCGGTCGTTGCAAACAACCTTGTCGTAAAAAATATGCCTATGATAGAAATGGCAATACGGAAAAAAATTACGCGCTTTCACTTTCCGATTTGTGCGTAGGGGAAGATATACAAAAATTGATTGCGGCAGGCGTTATTTCTTTCAAAATTGAAGGGAGGATGCGCCGTCCGGAATATGTTGCGGCGGCAACGCGTTATTACCGTGCAATTTTAGACGGAATAGGAAATACGGAAGGGCATTTATCCGACTTAAAACGCACCTATAACCGAGGAAACTATACAAAGGGTTTGGCATTTGGACAAGATAAGCGTTTCCTTTCTACCGCCATTCAAGGGCATTTAGGCGAAAAGGTAGGCGTGGTTAAGGTAGTAAGTGGGCAATACCTTGTCGAAAGCCGTTTCACACCGCAAAAGGGCGATGCTTTCAAAATCATTCGTGATGGTGAAGAAATCGGCGGTGCAATATATGTAAAAACGCAAGGAAAATCCTTTGTTATCGATTCAAAAAACCGTTTGAGAAATGGTGACGGCGTATTCGTTACAACGGATACCAAGGTAACGGAGCGCGTTCTATCGGCTGAAAAGCGCGGGGAAATTTCGTTGGCTCTTACCTTCGTTGATGGAAAACGCCCGATTGCAAGATGGAAAGACTTGTATGTGGAAGGTGATACGCCTTTACAAACTGCACAAAATAGACCTTTAAGCAAGGACGAGGTTGTTGCTTGTTTTGTAAAGACGGACGGTTTACCTGCCGATATTATGTTTGAGGAAATCTATCTGGAGGGAAATATCTTTATCCCGAAATCGGAGTTGAACGCATTTAGAAGAAAGGTCTTTGCAGAGATTTGCCAACGCATTAAAACGGGCGACCGTAAAGAATTGACCTTACAAACTCTTCCTGAGGTTGCTTTGCGCGGTAAAAATACAAAAACAGCGGTTATTTCCGATGATTTCACCGATATTCATACGGATATCGCCATTTATAAAGCACAAGATTTTAATGCGGATTTGCCCGAAACTTTTATCGCTGGCAATTTTGAAAAATATATTTACTATCCCGCGTTGGCAACCGCTATTGATTTAGAAAAGATAGAAGGTTGGATAAAAACCTACGCAATAGCTGGTATTTACGCGGAAAATTATGGTGGAATTGCCTTTGCGGAAGAAAAGGGTATAAAAGTATTTGCAGGCACAGGTTTTAACCTTACCAACGAATATTCCATTGCCGAGTTGTTGCAACTTGATTGCTTGTCCTATTATGCAATTTCAAAGGAATTGAACGAAAACCAAGCAAAAGGCTTGCTCACGGATAAAGCCTTTGTACTTTCGTCGGGAAATATCAAGTTGATGGACTTGTGCTATTGTCCGTTTGGAAAAACCTGTAACAAGTGTGACAAACGCAACCATTATACTTTGACCGATGAAAACGGAAGAACGTTCCCTGTTAAAAGATATCTTTCCGCAGATGGAAATTGCCGTTTTGAGGTGTATAATTGCGCCGATTTAATCGGCACAGGCGTATCGGGCGCAGGGAAGATCATAGATGTTAGCGTTCTACCCGAAAAATCAGCGGCTGTTGCGGCAAAAGACGATGAAATGAAACAAAAGAGCTTGTATAAATCCTGCACATCGGGACATTATAAACGCGGAGTACTTTAATCCATGAACCAAAGAGCGATTGAAAAGACAGAATTGAATAAAATATTGTCCTTGGCTGCGGACTATGCAGTTTTGGAGGGTGGGAAGCAACGCTTAAAAACGCTTGCTCCTTCCGCCGATCCGAAAGAGGTAGTACGCCGTTTGAACGCTACGGAAGAATGTGTTACCCTGTTATTTACGCACGGTATCTCTAAAATCGAGCTGTTTCCTGCTTTCAACGATGAATTAGGCAGGGCAAAAAAGGGCTCGGCTTTAACCTGTGGGGAATTGTTAAAGGCGGAAAACTTATTACGCTCCGCGCGCATCGCGCATACTTCTATTCAAGGTGTAACGGATGATACCATTACGGAAATTCGTTTGCTTGCAGATAAGCTTTACTACGATGCTCATTTGGAAGATGATATTCGTACAAAAATTTTAAGCGATACCGAGGTAAGCGACTATGCAAGCGATAAATTATACACGGTACGCCGTGAAATTCGTTTATTGAACGAGCGTATTCGTACCCGTTTATCCGAATATCTTGTAGGAAATGAGGGAAAATATTTACAAGACGGCATTATTACCATGCGTGATAACCGTTATGTCTTGCCTGTTCGCGCGGAATATAAACGCAATATCAAAGGCTTTATTCACGATAGATCGGCAAGTGGCGCAACCTTCTTTATTGAACCGGAAGAAGTACTTGAAATGAACAACGAACTTCGTTCCTTACAAATCGATGAAAAGGAAGAGGTTGAACGCATTTTGGGCGAACTTTCCCGTCGCGTTGGCTTTATGAGTGACGAGCTTTCGTTGGATATTGTGGTTTTAGAGGAGCTGGACAGCTATTATGCCCGCGCGGAATATGCCTATAAGCTTTCTTGTGTAAAACCGACCATCAATGGCAACGGTGTTATTGATATTGACCAAGGCAGACACCCATTGATTGATAGAAAAAAAGTCGTTCCCGTTAGCCTTTCCTTGGGCAAAGATTATCGTTTCCTTTTGATAAGCGGCCCTAATACGGGCGGTAAAACGGTTACCTTGAAGATGGTGGGGTTGTTTTGCTTGATGGCAATGTGTGGGCTTTTTATCCCTGCAAAACGCGCCACGCTTTCGACTTTTGAAGAAATTTACTGCGATGTGGGGGATGCACAAAGCATTGAAGAAAGCTTATCTACATTCTCTTCGCATATCACCAACATTATTCATATCGTTAACAGCGCGAATAAAAACAGCTTGGTGTTGATTGATGAGCTGGGCGGTGGGACTGACCCCGATGAAGGGCAGGCCTTGGCTAAAGCCATCGTATCCTACCTTTTAGACAGCGGTTGCGCTGGTGTAGTAACAACCCATTATACTGCGTTGAAGGAATTTGCTTTTGCGGCAAAAGGCATTGAAAATGCTTGTATGGAGTTTGATACAAACACACTTCAACCCTTATATGTGATGCACATCGGGTTACCTGGGTCGAGTAATGCTTTGGCTATTTCTAGACGATTAGGTTTGCGTGAAAGCATTTTACAAGATGCGTTATCCAACCTGTCCGCTGATGCACAAAAGTTTGAAAATATTGTACGAAGCGCAGAAGAAAGCCGTATCCAAGCAGAAGAAGTACTTTGTGAAACGAACCGATTGAAAGCGGAATGGCAGGAAAAGTTGGCTCTATTAGAAACGGAGCGTGAAAAGCTTAAAAAAGAAAAGGAAAAGCTGTTTGTTTCCGCCAAGGCGGAATCCCGTCGTATTATCAACGATCGCGTTGCCGATGCGGAAGAAATTTTACACGAAATAGAAGAGATTTTCGCTAAAGAAAACCTTTCGCAAAACGATTTAATTAAGGCAAGAACACTCAAAAATAAGCTTGCCGATAAAGCGTATGAAAGCGAGTTTGAGGAAGAAAATTTACCTCAATATGCCCCTGTAAACCCCGATCAATTAAGGGTCGGACAAAAGGTGTATGTAAAAACGCTTGCACAAGAGGGCGAGGTGCAAAACATTCGCTTAAATAAGGGAGAGGCGGAGGTACTTTGTGGCAATCTTCGTATGCGTTGTAAAATTTCCGACTTAGCCGTAGTAATTCGCGAAACAAAAACGCAAACTGTTTCTAAAAAGAAATGGCAAACGGGGAAAAAGGAAGAGCGTGTACAGGTGAAAAAATCCTTAACCCCGAAACCTGCACCCACTTTGGAAATCAATGTAATCGGTTTAACCGTTCATGAGGCGTTACCTGAGGTAGAGGCGTTTATCGACTCCGCAGTGATTGCAAATTTGGAAGAGGTACGCATTGTACACGGTGTTGGGACGGGTAAACTTCGCGCTGGTATTCACGAGTATTTGCGAACGCAAAGAAATGTGGCGGAATACCGCCTTGGTAAATACGGCGAAGGTGAAACGGGGGTTACCATCGTAAAAATCCGTTGATTTTTAGGGAAACTGCATAACAACTTCAAAGAGAAAATATGATAAATAAATCTCTTTTGAAGGAATGTTTGCAATGAAACGATATAAGGATATAGAACAATCGTTAAGGTTAAAGTTAGCAACCAACTTGGTTTTAGGCGTATTGATATTTTCCATCGGTATGTTGTGTCTTTCTCCGATGCAAGAAAGTATTACGACAAAATCGGACAACATCAACATTTATCGTCGCGCCGATGAGGATGCGGAAGGCGTTTCCTTAATGTTTAATGTGTACTGGGGGACGGATGAGGTGTATCGAATTTTGTGCATTTTATCCGAATATAACGCAAAAGCAAGCTTTTTTATCGGCGGTTGTTGGGCAGATGATAATGTCGATTGCTTAAAGGCCATTTATGATGCCGGGCACGAAATCGGCAATCACGGTTATTTCCACAAAGACCATACGCAATTAAGCTTGACGGATAATCAACAAGAAATCAATCGTTGCAATCAATTTATTCAACTGTCAATCGGTATAAAACCGACGCTGTTCGCACCGCCCTCGGGCGCATATAACAACGATACGATAGAGGCGGCAACGGCCTTGGGGATGAAAACGATACTTTGGTCAAAGGATACGATTGACTGGCGTGATAAAAATGCGGCGCTGATATACAGCCGCGCGACAAAAAATATAAAATCGGGTGATTTTATCTTAATGCACCCAATAAAAGAAACGGCAGATGCTTTGCCGGATATTTTGAAATTTTATCAAAAAAATAGCTTGAAATCGGTAACGGTTTCACAAAATCTACAAAAAGAAGGATAATATGGTTTACGAAAAGAAATATGAAAACGGGCTTAGACTCGTGGTAAAGAAAATGGAAGGCTTGATGTCCGTAACAATGGGTATTTTGGTAGGTACTGGCGCAAGCGTGGAAACGGATGCAGAGGATGGCATTTCCCATTTCATTGAACATATGCAATTTAAGGGTACTGCTAAACGCAATTCGTTTGAAATTTCGGATGCGTTCGACCGTTTAGGCGCGCAGGTAAACGCTTTTACAGGGCAAGATGTTACCTGCTATTATTCTAAATGCACAATCGACCATACGGCGGCTTGTTTCGAGCTTCTTTCCGATTTATTTTTGAATGCAACCTTCCCCGAAGATGAGATGGAAAGGGAAAAGGGGGTAATTTGCGAAGAAATTTCCATGAATGAGGATTCGCCCGAGGATTTGTGTTTGGATTTATTAGCGAACGCATACTATGGAAAGGAAAATTACGGTCGAAATATTCTCGGCACGGCAAGCAATGTGAAGGGCTTTACGAAAGAGGATATTGCGCGTTATAAAAAAGCGAGATATTGCCCCGAAAATATCGTAATTTCCTTTGCCGGAAATATTGATATGCAAACGGCGCAGGCACTTGTAGAAACGTATTTTGGATCGTTGGATAAAGGCGCTTTTGAGGAAAGAAAAAAGACGATTATCACCTGCCATCAAAGCCTTGTAAAAAATAAACCGATTGAACAAATGCATATCGCAATGGCATACCCCTCCGTCGCGCGTGGGGATAGTAGAGAAAATCTTCACAATGCGATTAACTCTATTTTAGGCGGCTCGATGAGCGCAAGACTCTTCCAAGAAGTACGTGAAAAACGCGGTCTTGCTTATTCGGTATATTCTTATCTTTCGCTTTGTCAAGAATGTGGTACTTTGAAGATTTATGCAGGTGTAAATCCCGCTAATGTGGAAGAGGCGTACGGTGCAATTTGCGATGTAATCAACACAATGAAAAAGAATGGTATTACGGAGGACGAATTTTCGCGTAGCCGTGAACAGTTGAAATCGGGTATGTTCTTTAGCAACGAAAGCACAAATTCGCAAATGCTTCTTTACGGTAAATATATGTTGAATTTTAACAAGATTTTTGACTTTGAAAATCGTTTGAATTCTCTTAATAATATGCGTTATCAAGATGCACAGGACATTCTGGCGGATATGTTTGACGAAAGCCGCAAGGCAATCGCCCTCGTTGGCAATACGGAGAAGCCTTTGGCGTTTTAACAATGGAAACGGCACGAAAAATTGGGTTTGCGCCCGTATTTGACAAGGATAGCCGTGTGTTAATTTTAGGCAGCTTTCCATCGGTGAAAAGCCGTGAAATAGATTTCTATTACGGACATAAACAAAACCGCTTTTGGAAGATGCTTTGCGGTTATTTCGGTGAAGGTATCCCCGATACAGTGGAGGGGAAAAAAGCGTTTTTACAACGCAATAAAATTGCCCTTTGGGATATGGTAGTTTCCTGTGAAATACAAGGCTCGGCGGACGCGTCAGTGAAGAATGCGGTAACGGCGGATTTGAATGAGGTATTGCATTATGCGAATATCGAAAAAATCCTGCTGAACGGTACACTTTCTTATGATTTATTTCAAAAATCGTATGCGGACTTAACCATTCCGTATGAAAAGATGCCTTCCACTAGCCCGGCAAATCCTCGATATGATGAAAAAGTATGGCGGAGGGCGTTAGATGAAGTATTTAGACCTGCTTAATCGGTTAAATGCCCACGCGAAAAAAGATTTTGCCGATTTTCAAAGGCGGTTGATTTTTACAAAATATGAAATCTTAGGCGTGCGAACTCCGATTTTGCATAAGCTCGCGAAAGAATATGCCGAGGATTTTGAAGAAATTTTCACTTTTCCGAATGAGTATTACGAAGTGGT
>JAZTYG010000152.1:0-2241 GCA_045636845.1 Candidatus Scatosoma sp. | reverse complement strand
AGAAATGGGCTTGATGCAATATTTGCGCGAAGTGCAATGGCAATGCTATGTAAAAAATAGTAACAATATTTTATACAATGAAGCGTGTGATGCGTTGGTGTATGAGTATTTCCCCGACGGTCAGCCTCGTCCTGATGAAACACCCTTTGTCTTTTTTACGTCTAATAAAAAATCAAGCTCGTTTAGTGGTAGTCGGCAGGATTTCATCGGCTTTTACCGTGATTTAAAAAATCCCGTCGCGATTGAGCAGGGTTCTTGCGGAAATAAAGAGCTTAAAGGCGGAGAGGCGATGTTTTCCATGTCTTTTGACTTGGAATTGCAAGCCGAAAAAATTGAAGACGTGAATATCTATCTTGGAACGCTTGGACAAGAAGAGGATATTGTTGAGAGGTTGCAACAAGTAAAAAGCGACTCCTACGCAGAAGGGGAGTTTGCGTATGTAAAAGAGTACTGGGATGAAAGACGCTCACGCTTTCAAGTAAACGTGGGGGACGAAGCTTCTCGGATGATGAACGTTTGGAATCCTTTGCAGGCGTTTGTTAATTTCCATGTGTGCCGTGAAATATCCTTTTACGCAACGGGAACGGTGCGCGGGGTAGGCGTGCGTGACGCTTCGCAGGATATTTTGGGTAATATTCTTTATGATTTGCCTTCGTCCAAAAAGAAGTTAAAGTTGGTTATGTCCCAGCAATACCGTTGCGGAAAGACAGTGCATTATTTTTATCCCGAAGAAAAAAATCCGCCCCTTATCAGCGATAGAAGCGACAATCATTTATGGATGATTTATACCGCATACCAAATCGTTATGGAAGAAGGAAAAATCGATTTCTTAACCGAAGAAGTGGACTATTTTGACGGCGGGCGCGGTAGCGTATGGGAGCATTTGAAGCAGTCGATTGCATTCACGATTGAGCATTTGGGGCAAGATGGTTTACCTTTGATGTTGGGGTCCGATTGGAATGATATGCTTTCCAACGTATGCAAGCAAGGCAAAGGGGAGAGTGTATTTGTATCACAAATGCTTGTGCTTGCTTGTAAACAAATGTTAGAACTTGGAGCATTGTTGGGCGACGGGTTGGAAGGTTATGAAAAAATCATTCAACAGCAAGAAAAGATTCTCAATGAATTTTGTTGGGATGGGGAATGGTTTATTCGCGCCGTTACGGATGAAGGAATGAAATTGGGGAAGAAAGGCGATGCTTGCGCGGAGCTTTGGATTAATTCGCAAAGCTGGTCGGTTTTTTCCGAAAGTACGACAAAGGAACGGGGAATGTCCGCGATGAATGCCGTAATGGAGCGTTTGGATTGCGGTTACGGATTGATGAAACTCTATCCGCCCCTGCAAAGAAATTACCCGTCTAAAGAAAATGAATTGACGTTTGCGCAACCGGGGATTGGTGAAAACGGCGGGGTATTTTGTCATGCAAATACATGGGCGATTATTGCGCAATGTATGTTGGGCAATAACAACACGGCATATAAAATTTACCGTGATATGATACCTGATAGAATTGTGGGAAAATTTGGCGTAGATTGCTATAATGCAGAGCCTTACATTTATTCGTCCAATATCCGCGCACCGATGGCGCTGTCGGCTGGTTCTGCGGGCGTTTCTTGGCTGTCGGGTACGGCGGCTTGGATGTTGATTGCCGTGCAACAATATATTTTAGGTTTAAAACCCACGATGGAAGGTTTGAAAATAGCTCCTTGCATTCCAGATGCGTGGGAACAGGTCAGTGTTCAGCGCGTTTTCAGAGGTTGCACTTACGAAATTACAATAGACAACCGTTTGAAAAAGGGAAATCGTGTAAAAGAAATTTGGGTGGATGGCGTAAAGATAGAAGGCAACGTTTTTGCACCTTGTAAAGACAAGCTAAAGATAGAAGTGATCATGGGTTGATTGGATACTTATCACGTTTTGGGTTGTTTTGCTGGAAATAGAAGAGTCAATAATGAAAGCGATTTAAGAAGAAGGATACAAAAGCTTTAAAGAGAGGTATAGAGATGAAAATTGCGGCGAATTTCGGTTTTAAGACAGAGAACGATGGGGTGAAAAATGCCCTTGCGTTGCAAGAGGCGGTAAACGGTGGCGGAGATATTTATATATCCGAACCGGGTGTATATGAAATAGCCGATCGGGTTGTTTTGGGTGATGATACTACGCTTCACTTTTGCGCTGGGGCATACCTGAAGAGGGTAAATAACAGTGAAGAAAACAGTTACGTTTTTATAAATAGCGGA
>JAZTYG010000151.1:0-4094 GCA_045636845.1 Candidatus Scatosoma sp. | reverse complement strand
ACAATATTTTGCGCCCACTCAATCAAACAAATACCGCCCATGTCAAAGTAGTCCGCAAGACCTAAATTTTCCGCCTGTGCAACCGACTCGATGCGGTAGCAGTCGTAGTGGAATAACCGCCCGTCGTAATCATTCATATATGCGTAAGTGGGGCTGGTCACCTCTTCTTCAATGCCAAGCCCTTTCGCCACGCCCTTGGAAAACACCGTTTTCCCTGCCCCCATATCGCCGTCCAACAAAACGACGTCTCCAGCACGCAAGGTTTTCGCGAATGTTTCCGCAAATTTTTCCGTATCTTCTCTTGATTTTGAAATAAAAATAGCCATAATCTTATTATAATATCTCTCGCCTAAAATTGCAATCGTTTGCCGCAAATTCCATCAAATTTTCATCTTTTTTAAGAAATTTGATAGACGTTTATACAAAAGCATCGTCATTGCCCCTACCGAAACGGTTTTTATCATGTTAAAAATAAGCACCGCGCTCCACCATCTCACGAAGGCTTCTGCCGCAGTCATACCGTAAATCGACCCACCAAGCAAAAATGCAAAGGTCGGGAAAATGAGGAAACGGTTTGCAATCAACGCCATTACCGTCGCAATCACACACGCCCCTGCAAGAGAGAAGATAACCGTTTTCAAATTTCTACGGTATTGATAAAGAATGGAAGGTAAAAGCAGGTAAGAGCTAGTGATGATAAAATTCGCCAACTCCCCCGCACACATAGAAGTAGAGCTAAGACAGCGCAACGCTTCCTTCATAAAGCATACCGCAACCCCTTCCACAGGGCCCAACAAGAAGGAAATCAACACAATGAATACATTGCCAAAGTCCAGCCGTAAGAAATTCGCACCGAACAAGGGCAAAGGTATCTCTAAAAAGCTAACCGCGTAGCTCAACGCCACAAACACCGCCATAAGCGCCAAACGCTTTGCCGTGAATCGGTTTTTGAAGGGTTTTTTTGCCATTGAACACATACCTGCCCCCTTCGTTTCTGTTTTTTTTGTCTCCATAACCCACCTCTTAAAAAAGTAAAACGCCCCGAAAAATCGGGGCGTACTTCTACCGAAAAACATCGAAAAATACCGTCAAAACGGTTTTCGCTTTTCACATCCGGACTATACCGTCGGTATCGGAATTTCACCGATTCGGGAACGGCAAACCGCCGTTCTTCGCAGACTTTACTGCCGGTGAGGAATTGCACCTCGCCCCAAAGCTATCTTATTATAATACGTTTGACAGCAGGCTGTCAAGCGTTTTCGTCCTCAACGAGGGGGAACAGCACATAAAAGGTACTGCCCTTATCTACTTCACTCTCCACACCGTAGAAATAACCGTGTTTCTCCAAAATAGTTTTTACGATGGATAAGCCTAACCCCGTACCGCGCACAGGGCGTTTGTGGCTTTCAGCAGAGCGGTAATACCGATTCCAAATTTCGGGAATTTCTTCCGCCTTAATCCCCTTCCCCGTATCCGTCACAGAGAAACGGCAAGCCTTCCCGCTCTTCTTCAAGCGCACATACACCGTTTGGTCTTCCCCGGTGTAGTTGACGGCGTTGCCGATTAAGTTATACAGCACTTGCCCGAGCTTTACCTCATCGCCACGGGTGTATAATCCGTCCTCAATCTCTGTTATAAAGCGGTACCCTTTCGTCTCTTTGAGGTAGTCAAACCGTCCAAGCACCTCTTCTAAATAAGAGGACATATCAAAGGTGTTATTTTTCAAATGCTCGATGCCCGCGCTAATCTTTGACAAATCTAACACGTCGTTGACAAGAGACGCCAAACGATCCGCCTCATCCACAATTACCTGTGCGTGCTTGTTGCGCTTTTCGGGAATATCACCCGATATTTCCATAATCATCGACGCGTAGCCCTTTATCATCGTCAAAGGAGTTTTGAAGTCGTGGGACACGTTGGCAATCAATTCCTTTTGCATACGGTCGGTTTTCGACAGCTCATCCCGCGCAAAGTTCAACGCCTCCGCAAGCTCTATCATTTCCTTACCGTAATCCTGTCCGCGGAAGTCGACGTCAAAGTTTCCTTGCGCCAACGCCCTCGCCTTTTTCGTCATCTCTGTAATGGGGTTGGTAAACCACCCTGCCACCGCACTCGTTACCGCAAAGGACACCATAAACACAAACACGGAAATCAAAACGATCCTCGTATTGATACGGGTGGAAATCGTTTCAATCAATTCCAACGACTTGCCGACATAGAGGTAATTTTGCACACCCTTATACGGTTGAATTTCCGATGCATATACGCACATACCGTTGTTTTCATACACGGTATAGGGATTGCTCGACCCTTCTAAATTCCGCAGTAATACTTGCATTTCCGCGGTAAAGTCGTACAGCTCCTCCACCTCGGGGGCATCGGGTAAAAAGTTCGGCTCTCGCGGAAACAACACCTCGCCGTTTTCACTCAACAGGTACAAATCTACGTCGTGAATTTGCGACAGCAAACGGATATAACCGCTGTAATTATCCCCAACCCATTCGGGGGGTTTTGTCAAAAGCTCCTGCTCGATTTGTTTCCCTTTTTCCGTTACCTCGCGGTAAGATTGATCCTTGTAGGTTTGGGTTAAAACCACCCTTTGCGACAGCGCCGCAACAAATACAATCACAAGCGACAGCGCAGTAAAAATCGCCCACAGCAAAAAATAGATGCTTGTGGTGCTTTGCGTACGGTAAAAACGCTCGAAACGGCGCATTTTCCGTTTGCGTTTTTTCTCCGTTGGATTTTTCTGCCCTTGCTTACTCATACCTTATCGCTCAATCCTCAAATTTATACCCCAAGCCACGCAGGGTTACGATGAATTTTCTATAATCCTTCAAGTTTCCGCGGAGCATCTTCACATGCGTATCCACGGTACGATCGTCCCCGTAGAAGTCAAACCCCCACACATCGTAAAGGAGTTTTTCACGGGTCAATGCAATACCTTTGTTACGGACAAGATAGAACAAAAGCTCGTATTCCTTCGGGGTAAGTTCTGCCTTTTCCCCGTCCACATAAACGTTTCTACCTGCCATATCAATTTCCAAACCTTCGAATTTGAGGATTTCGTTACCCGTCTTTTTTGCAGCGCGGCGTTTCGTTACCGCATTGATACGCGCCATCACCTCTTTGGGGGAGAAAGGCTTGGTTACGTAATCGTCCACACCAAGCTCAAACGCGAACAGCTTATCGTATTCCTCTCCGCGCGCGGACAACATAATAACAGGGGTGTCCTTCGTCTTTTTTATTTCTTTTACCGCGGAGAAACCGTCCAAAAGGGGCATCATTACGTCCATCAAAATAAGGTCGTAATCTTTTTCACGGCAAAGCTTTACCGCCTCCATACCGTCCGCCGCCTCAAACGCTTCGTTTCCCTCAAACTCGATATATTCGCGCAATACACCGCGAATCATTTCTTCATCATCGACAATTAAAATTCTCATCACAGCACCTCGTTTTATTTTTTCGGTTGTGTTTTTTTTGGAAGATATTTCCATTATGTTTATACTATACCCACATTTTGTTAAGGTTAAGACAATTTCTCGTGAAAAGTGGGTGAAATTTATATTTTCACAGCAATTTCCGCACTCGAAAATATATTGCAAATATATTTTACCACCGAAAACGAGGTTTGTCAATACTCCCTCCCAAACTTTTCCCTTGTGAAAATGAAAAAGGCGGTTTTACCCGCCTTTTCTTCATTCAAACTCTTCAAAATTACGCCCACAACCACCGTTTTTTCCACCGCCGTTTAGCGGTGTTTGAGGTGAAATGGGCATACCAGGGTTGCGTTTATCGCATTTTTGCGACCTCGGATACCCTATATTCACCAAGATAACGTCCTCGCCAATTTTGACGATATGCTTTAATTCTAAAAACAATTCCTGTTTCTTTCCAAAACCCCTGCCGCTTGGTACAATCAATCCTATCCAACGGTTTTCCGGATAGCACAACACCACATCACATACCCTACCCAAGCGCCGTCCGTCTTGCGTGTTAACCACTTCTTTCGCGCGAAGCTCTGTAAAGCTAATTTCCATACCTTTCCCCCACATAATATTCGCTACTACAATATATGCAGGGCAAAGGCTTTT
>JAZTYG010000150.1:0-8319 GCA_045636845.1 Candidatus Scatosoma sp. | reverse complement strand
CCTACCCGCTTGTTGGACGGCGAATTGACCGTGAATACGGCAAAGGTAAGAAAGATTGATACTACGAACTACTGGTTCACGGATTCGGACGGCAACTGGGAATCGGTTGCGTATATCCACAGCTTCCCTGCAGAGTATTACACCGACGCTCTTTCGTTTAGGGGTATTATCTGTAAGGTAGAGGGCGATACGGAAACGGTTGTTCAATCTACGGCAACTTCGGAAAGAAGCCTTACTTGGGTTGCAAAGCGAGCATATAACGATACGATTGATGAAAACAGTGCTTACTGGGGTACTGCTGAAAATGATACGAAAGCAGCGCCTATCATCAAGAAATTCATCCCTACATACACGGTTAAATACGATACAGGCGTAACGGAAGAGGTTATGTGGGGCGAAATGCTTACGAAAGCAGACGAAAACAAGACCTATTACGATGAAACGAACCACGAACCCATAGAGGTTAAATTGCCTTTGACCTATCCTGTAAGCACGGAAATTGCAGTCACCGAAACGACGGAAGATAAGTTCGTATTTACGGGTGTTCAATATACCAACAATGGTTTCAACGTGTTCACGACCTTGCCTGCGTCTGCATTCACGGAGGGTACTGTTCTTTCGCCTTCCGCTTTGGATATGGTGAAAGGGAACGGTGAAAAGTTGGAGGCAACCTCCGTAAAGGTACATATTGACGGTGCGGGCGAAGGCGCGAAGGTGTTGCTTGTTATCGAATTTGTGTACGAAGACCTTTCCTATGGCGATTCGTTGACGATTTTGAATACTTCGCATTTCTATAGCAACGGTTACTTCTACGAAGCAGAAAAAGATTACACGTTTGTTTTCTATAACCAAGCGTGGGAATTGTCGCTTGGTACGATTTCGCTCGGCGATATCGAAAGCATCAAAAACTATACGGAAACCGTAGATGGCGAGGTAGAGAAAAATATCCGTATCACCTTTAGAAACGACGTTATGGTAAACGGTCCCGTAAGTATCGGTACGACGAATGGCAACGGCGGTATTACCATTGAACGTGCAAAAGATGGTACCGTAGATGAAATCAAAGATGGTTACTACTACTGGAACAATGGCAAGGACATGATCCTTGAACTTCCTCACGAACAGCATATCTGGGGTGAAACGGAAGAGGATTTCTTGACCATTGCGGCAGGTACAAGACTCTATCAGAACAATGGTTACTATGTAGTAGAATCGGATATTTACGCACTCTACAATGGTGATAAAGATTGGTTATTTGACATTGATGAAAGAAACGCAAACGCAAGCGCGTTCACTTCTGCGTCGACCCACAAAGAAGGCAACGCTATTTATGTGGATATCTTCACCAAGTTCTCTTGGGGCGATACAGCGATTAATGTCGTATGTAATGATGGCGTTATAACCTATCACCACGAAAATAATGTAACCAGCTATGAACCTAGTAAGATTTATTACCACGGTGAAGGCGGCTACAACAGCTTGCGTATATATATCAACGAGGATAGTGTATTGGGCGACTGGATTACCATCCCCAAGAATACCGAACTTTGGATCGGCAGCGTAAAGATTACCATTTCTGAAGATTTGAACTTCTACTACCTTGGTGCGAACGGCGGAAACTGGGTTATCAATCCTACCTTCAACGAGATTGGCAGAGAAGACTTCGTTTCCATTTATTGGAATGGAAATAATATCCGTTATGATACCAAGGATATTTGGTCCACGACGGAAAATAATAGAGTAGTAGTGGACGATACCTATATCGATGGTGACGGCGTTATCTTGGAAGGTTCTGTTTACTCGAAGTTCTACTACTATGGCGGTTCGAATAGAGTCTTTGAAATGCAAGGCGTTAACTTCACCAATGGCGGTTCGGCTACCCTTAAAAAAGGTGTAATCTTCTGGTTGGTATCGAACGCGGATGGTTCGTATACGGGCGCGTATAAGCTTACGGAAGATATTGCTTTGGAAGTAAGCGGTACAAACGGTTCGCCGATTTATAAAGATATCAAGCTTGGTTCGATTAGCGCAGCAAATATTAGCAGCGTTACAAACGATACAGAAAATGGCGGCGAAATTCGTTTCAATCTTAACGCAATGCTTGTTCCGAATACGTACAGTGCAGGTGTAGTGGAAGGCAGCGCAACCTTGAATGGCGAGGCAACGACCACGGGCTATGTATATGGCGGTGACGGTACTGGTGGTTACACTGGTGAAACGGTTATCTCCTTCTCGGGTATGGGCTTTGGTAAAGCATTCCAGGCAACAAACGCTGGTGATAGAGTAGTAATTGAAGCAGGTACGAAGATTTGGTTGAATAACGGTGAAGGCTATGTTATAATCACAGATACTTTGGATTATACCTGGACGGGCGAAAAATATGTACCTACCGTTCCTGTAGATACGAAGTACACGGTAACCGTCAATGTAACCAACGCAACGGTTGAATTCTTGACGGATGCAACGGTAGCCGTAGGCGGCAGCGTAACATTTAAGGTAATGCCAAATGCAGGCTATCGCATTTACGAGGTATCCAACGCAACGCCCAACGGTGACGGCACTTATACTGTAAGCAATATCTATGAAAACAAGACGGTGAATGTTGTTGTTCTTAAGGTAATCGAAATCGGTGGGGCGGATATTGTTGATGCTTATGGCGAAGGTGCAGAACTTCGTATTGCTCTCGATAAGGCTAGATCGGATATTAGCGCGATTACTGGTGGTAACTATAATATCGAATTCAAGGGTACGGTAGAGTTGACCATCAACGGTCAACCTGTAACGCCTACGCAGTATAACTACTTCGGTGTGATTACAGATGATAAGGGTACGACGACGAACCACCAGCTTCTTGGTGTGGCTTTCGACGTTGCAAGCATGATTGCAGGCGACAGCTTGACGATTAAGGCTGGCTCAACCTTTAAGGTTGGCAACAATATTTTGGTTGTCACGGAAGATCTTTCCTGTCTTTGCATGGGCGCTAACAGCTTTGAGCAGACGGGTGTAGAACGCACGATTAGCTTCAATGTGTCCAACGCGTCGATTAAGGAAAACGGCACGACGGTAACCTCGATTAAGGTAATGGCGGGCGAAGATGCAACCTTTGATGTAGTTGCAGAAAGCGGTTATGCGGTTGCAAGTGTAACGGGCGCAACGAAGAACAACGATGGTTCTTATACGATTAAAGATGTATATGCAGATGCAACGGTAACGGTTACGACCGTGAAGGTTGTGAACATTAGCCAAGCGGATGTTGTCGAAGTAATCAACAATAAGGGTACGGAAATTCGTATTGGACTCAAGAAAGATAGAGCAGACATTAGCGCAATTACTGGCGAATATTATGGTATCAATTTCAATGGTACGGTAGCGTTGACAATTAACGGTCAACCTGCAACGCCTACGCAGTATAACTACTACGGTGTAATTGGTGAGGACAACTACCAGCTTCTTGGTGTTGTTTGCGACGTTGCAAGCATGAAGGCAGGCGACAGCTTGACGATTAAGGCAGGTTCCAGTTTCACCTTCGCAAGCGGCAGCATTTATGTAGAAAGCGATATCAAGCTTGTTACAATGATGGTAACCTTTAATGAAGCAACGGCTGTAATGGGTATCTATCTTGAAAATGCACCGTCTACTGGTACGCTTCAATATATGCAAAGTAATGTAGTTCAATTAGTTCTTGCTGGTTCGGAGCCGAAGTTGACCTGTGTCTGGAATGAAGGTATGGGCGATTACTATGGCCTTAAGTCCGTAGTTGTTAATGGCTCAGCGATAGAGGGTGCGCCTAGTCCTTATACATTTAAGATTGATGGGCCGACGACGGTTGAATACACGGTTGCAAAACTTTATAAGGTAACCTGGTCGGGAACAAATGCGTCAATTACTAGCAATGATGGTTTGACGAGTGGTGTTAAGGTTTTGGATGGAACCAAGCTGTCATTTACTATTAAAGCAAACAATGGTTATACTCTGAGTGATAGTGATGTAACTGGCGCTACGAAGAGTAGTGGGGACACTTACACAGCAACCGTTAACGGTAAAGATTTGGAAATAAAAGCAGAAGGAAAATCCTCTGGTGGCGGAAATAGTGATACTTGTTTGGCAGCTGGTACGATGATTACGCTTGCAAATGGTGAAAAGCGTGCGGTAGAAAATCTCCGCAAGGGTGATAGCGTAATGGCATTTGACCACCTTACAGGTGAAATCGTTTATAGAAATGTTATCATTGTTGTAAAAACAGCAAGCACCTACGCCAAGAATACCTTTGTATTTGACGATGGCACGAAACTTGTAACCATCAACGAACACGGTATCTTTGACCTTGACTTGAACAAGTATGTAAACATTACGGAGTCGAATGCACATGAATACATCGGGCACAGCTTTGTATCGATTGATGTCAACGGCAATATTGGTACGAAGACATTGATTGATGTTGTTTCGGTTGTAGAAACGGGCTTCAAGTATGATATCGTTACCGAGGGTACCTTGAACTATGTGGCAGAAGATACCTTAAGTGTTACGCACGTTTTGGTGGATGTTATCAATTCCTTCGACTTCGGTGAAAACTTGATGTATGACCAGGCGAAGATGCAGGAAGATATTGAGAAATACGGCTTGTACACCTATGATGAATGGGAAGAATATTGTGATATTTCGGTATTTGAAGAATACAATATCCCTGTAATGAAGGTGGGTATTTCCAAAGGTCTTTATACGAAGGAATATATCATCGGCTTGATTAACAAGTATGTTTTAGATGATAATGTTCAAATCCTTTAATACAATAATGTAGTCCTTAAAGACTTTACCCCTTGCGGATTTCTCCGCAAGGGGTTTTTCTTTGTAAAACATAGGAAAAATAAGGGGAAGCAAGGGGGAAATTTTTCAAAACACTATTGCAATTTTACAAAAGTTATGATATACTATAAACACATTAACGCTAAGGAGATTGTGACATGACTGAGCGCGAGAAAATGTTTGCAGGAAAGATATACGACCCCTTCTGCGAAGGGATGCCCGAGGAGCGCACGCGCGCGCATAAGCTTTGCCGTTTGTACAATAAAACGGACGAAACGCACGCGAAAAGACGTGAAAAAATCCTCAATAAACTCTTACCCAACCGTGGGGAAGGGGTTTATTTGCAAGGTCCGATTTATTTCGATTTCGGTACAAACACCACCTTTGGCAAGGGCAGCTATGCAAACTTTAACCTCGTTGTGTTGGACGAAGGGAAGGTAACCATTGGGGATTCGGTTTTCATCGGGCCCAACGTGTCCTTTTTGACGCCCATTCATCCCTTGCGATACGAAGATAGAAACGCCTTTTTCAATGAAAAAACGGGCTGCGTAACCAACCTCGAACGCGCAGGCGCCATCACCATCGGGGATAATTGCTGGATAGGCGGTGGAGTTGTTTTTTGCGGCGGTGTAACGGTCGGGGCTGGCTGTGTTATTGGCGCAGGCTCGGTGGTGACGAGGGACATTCCACCCAACTGTATCGCGGTAGGCAACCCTTGCCGTGTGTTGAGGGAATTGACGGACGAGGATAAGCTTTCCGCCCATCCCGAATATTTTGCAGAAGAATAAAATTATATAGATAAGGAGAGATATATTATGGAAAACATCATCATTTGCAATTGTAAGCAGGTTAGCTATTCGGATATTGAAAAAGCGCTTGAAAACCACAACAAAATGGAAGACGTTTTAGAGGTTTTCGCTGACGTACAGCGTATCACGCATTGTTCGACGGGTTGCGGCGGTTGCCACGACAAAGTGCTGGACGTAATTTCCCAAATTATGATGGGTTAATGCAAAAACACCCGTTCGGGTGTTTTTTCTTATAGATAGACTTTCAAAACAGAGAGGAAAAAATATGCGAAGAAACGTAAAACTTAAAAATTGGCGTCTGGCATGGGTGGAAAACGCTACGTTTTGTCAAAATAATATCGACTTGAAAACGTGCGCAGACGTGCATGCGTATGGGTGTAAAATCATTGAGGCAACGGTGCCTGGCAATTTCGAAATCGACTTTATGCGCGAAGGGTTGCTCGATGATATTTATATGGGCACAAATACCCTGCAAACGCAAAAATACGAAAACTTACATTTGTACTATTTTACCGAATTTACCTATACCGAGGACAAGGCGGCGGATGCCAACCTTTGCTTTGAGGGAATTGATACGGCGGCGGAAATTTACCTTGACGGCAAAAAAATCGCGTTCGTGGAAAATATGTTCCACGCCCACCGTTTCAGCTTGAAAGGGGTAAAGGACGGCAAACACGAGGTGTTGGTACATATTATTCCTTCTACAATTTACGCCCGTCAATTTGATATCCCCGCGATGTGTTATGGCTTAAAATACAACCACGACGGCATTATGATTCGGAAGCCGGGTTCGATGTTCGGTTGGGATATTATGCCCCGTATCGTGTCGGGCGGTTTGTGGAAGCCCGTGTATATCGAATACCTGCCCAAGGCGCGTATTGTCGATCCCTATACATACACTTTGAGATTTTGGGGAAATGCCACGGATACGGCATGGCTTGTCACAACATTAAAAATAGAAACGCAGGCGGATTTTATTCGAGATTACCGCATAGTAATCCATGGCAAGTGTCAGGATAGCGAATTCCGCCAAGAATACCGCCCTTTCTGCGCATCTTGTAAAATTGAATTTCCCGTGCATTATCCAAAGCTTTGGTGGCCGAAAAATTACGGAGAACCCAATCTTTACGACGTGGAAATTACCTTGTTGCGCGATGGGGTTGTCTGTGACAAAGTGTCCTATAAATTGGGGATTCGCACAATTTGGCTGAAACGCACTTCGCAATGTGGCGAAGACGGGGATTTTTGCTTTATTGTCAACAATAAGCGTATTTTCGTGATGGGTACCAACTGGGTGCCTTGCGATGCGCTTCCCTCTCGCCATGATGAATATACCTTGCGTAATATCGAGATGGCAAACGACCTTGGTTGTAATATGATTCGCTGTTGGGGGGGTAACGTTTACCCCAGCGACATGTTGTACGATTATTGCGACGAACACGGTATCATGATTTGGCAGGATTTTGCAATCGCTTGCGGACATTATCCTGACGACGAACGCCTTTGCCGATTGATGAAAGAAGAGACAAAGCAAATCGTCTTGGCAAAACGCCAACACCCTTCGCTTGCGGTATGGGCAGGTGATAACGAATGCGACGTCTTTGTTGTACCTGGCTGGGAAGAATTTCACACGGACGACGATCAACCCAGTGCTCTCAATCCCAATTTCAATAAATTGACCCGTGACGTTATTTTGCGTGAAGTGCGCAATCATGATGCGCTTCGTCCGTATTTGCCCAGCTCGCCTTACTTGGACGAAGTAGCTTGGCGTTATGGTATGCCGTCGGAAGATCATCTCTGGGGCCCCCGTGATTTCTTTAAGGGGGATTTCTACGGGAATGCAGAATGTCATTTCGCGTCGGAAATCGGCTACCACGGTTGCCCTTCACCCGAATCCATCAAGAAGTTTATCCCTGCGGAAAGCTTACCCAAAGTGTCGATTACGGAGATTTATGAAAACCCCGATTGGCTGGTACACGCAGCAGGTATTGAAGATTGTGTGGAAGGGAACCCGTATGCCTACCGCCTGCCTTTGATGGTGAGCCAGGTAGAGCGTATTTTTGGCACGGCAAGCGGTGATTTGGACGTATATGCCCGTCAAAGCCAAATTTCACAAGCGGAAGCGAAGAAGTATTTTATCGAAATGTTCCGTTTGGCGAAGAATAAGAAACTGCACAAGACGGGTATTCTTTGGTGGAACGTTGCGGACGGTTGGCCGCAGGTATCGGATGCCATCGTGGATTGGTACGGCTGTAAGAAGCTGGCGTATCATTATATCAAACGTTCGCAGCAGGCGTTTTGTATGCTTTGTGACGAACCGAAGGACGGCGTTATTGCCTTGTGTGCAACCAATGATAATCAGACCGCAATGACGGCGGAATATGTCGTGGAGGACCTTGTAACGGGCGAAAAAGTTACCAAAGGTACATGCACGGTAGCGGCGAACGGCATTGTTAAGGCGGCGGATTTACCCGATGCGAAAGGGGGATTCTACCTCATCCGTTGGAAGACGGAGCAGGGCGAAGGTATCAACCATTTCGTTTGCAACATCGGCGAAGGTTGGACGTACGAAAAGTACAAGGCTTGCATGGAAAAGGCAGGTTTCTACAACGAATTTGAAGGATTTTAAGCAGTATGAACGGGGTAAGAGAAGAATTTTTCCCTGATGGAACGCCGATTGAGCCTTGGTTTTACCAAACGGACGTTC
>JAZTYG010000149.1:0-2334 GCA_045636845.1 Candidatus Scatosoma sp. | reverse complement strand
ACGCCTGCGCGTTTCGCATGATATTGCGCGATGGAAATGGCTTCCTTATTGATATCGCTGCCGAAGATAACGGGTTGGGCGGTTTTGAGTTCGCCGTCCAAAGCCTCTTCCTTGGCAAGCTGTAAAATGCCCTTGGGCGCGCACGCCCATTTGGTAAAGTCAAAATCGCGGTTTTTGCCAGGCGCGATATGCAGGGCCTTCATTGCCGCTTCGATGGGAAGAGTACCGCTGCCGCAAAAAATATCCGCAAAGGGCTTTTCAATGTCCTTGTCGGGGTTGTAGAAGGTACTGTCAATCAACCCTGCCGCCAGCGTTTCCTTCAAAGGCGCGCTGTATGCAAGGGAACGGTATCCGCGCTTGTGCAAGCCGTCCCCCGATGTGTCAAGGGTAACGGTCACTTCGTCCTTGTAGATGGAGCAACCGACGATGGAACGAGCGCCCGTTTCCGAAAAGGTTTTTCTGCCCGAACGGATTTTGTCTGCGAGTCGGGAGATGATTGCTTTTTTCGCCACGCCGCCAGCCGCTTTGATGGCTGCGAGTTGGCTTTGCACACTCTTACCGTCCATCAAAATCTTCGATTCGACAGTCAGCCAGTTTTCCCACGGGATATTGTAAAAACCCTCGTACAACTCGTCAAAGGTAACGGCGTGAAAGCGGTCAAGGACAATGAGGACGCGTTCGCCGCTACGCAAAAAAACATTGAGGCGCGCGATATCCTGCCAGTCGCCTTCCAGCTCCAACCGACCGTTGTCGGCAGGGGCTTTGTCAAAACCCAAGGTCAAAAGTTGGCGTTTAGTTGTTTGTTCTAAGCCAGAGGCTACGGGAATGAGTAGTTTCATAACGCATCTATTATAGCAATTTATCTTAGCCTTGTCAAGTTGTATTGACAAAGCTCTCAAAATGGGGTATAATGTTTTCATGAAACGAAATTTTGAACTATTGATGATGGAACAATTAAAGGGAGTGGAAAAGGGTACGCGCTTGCTGCTGCATAGCTGTTGCGCGCCTTGTTCGTCCACCTGTTTAGAGAGGTTGAAGGAATATTTTTCCGTGACCGTTTTGTATTATAACCCGAACATTGACGAGAGGGAAGAATATGAAAAACGCAAGGCGGAACAAATCCGTTTTTTACAGGAAACGGGTTGGGCGGATTTTCTTGATTGTGACCACGAGGCGGAGGCCTTTGCGAAAATGTCGGAAGGCTTGGAAGAAGAACCCGAACGGGGCAAGAGGTGCTACCTTTGTTATGCCCTGCGCCTTGAAAAAACGGCGAAGATTGCTAAGGAAAACGGGTATGGTTGGTTTGCAACCACTCTCACCTTAAGCCCTTATAAAAATGCCGAATGGTTGAATGAAATAGGCGAAAAGGTAGGGGGCAGGTATGAGGTGAACTATCTTTACACCGATTTTAAGAAGAAGGGCGGATACCATCGTTCGGTGGAGCTTTCGGATGAATACAACCTGTATCGGCAGGATTTTTGCGGTTGTAAATTTTCAAAGAGATAAAGGATAAAAAGAAAGGCGCGCCGTGCTGTTTTAGCACGGCGCGCCGTGTTTATTTTACAATCAAATTTGATAGGTAAAGAAATCATTTACCAAATTTTCATAAGTGGGTAATGCGCTAAAACAGCCCCAAAAATACTTAACACTGCCGTCTTGTGTAAATTCCCCGACGTAACCGCCGTAAGAACCGCGTTTGTAATTTGCCCAAATGATTAAAAAATCGCCGTTTTCGTGGTTCGCCTTTATGCAAACGTCCGCAGGGGAATCATAGGCGTAGTATGTAAGCAAAATATCTGCTTGAGAAAAAGCGGTGCAAAAATCTTCGTGGCGTTCTTCGGGTAAAGTTTCAAGAACGGTCATTTTGGAAAAATCGAAAGGTACTAAATCGTCCGAATGGTCAGGAACCCACGAATGGAAGTGTTTTTGTTCGGGGTTTGTGTATTCGATAAGTTCGATACTTGTAATATCGGATAAATATTCGGGGGATGCGTGTATGGTGCTCGGGTCGCAAGCCCCGAAAGAAAGGGTTAAAACAACAAGACATAAAAAGCAAATGATTTTTTTCATAAAAGGTTTCCTTAATATCACGAAAGGGTATGTACGAGGCTAACTACAAAAATGAGCGAAAGGACACTATACTGTGTCTAATGTCAGTTTGGTTATTTTATTTCTGCTTTTTTCGACTCGCGGGAGCGTTGCTGTTTTTGCTTTAACAGTAAGGTGTGCGACAGTTTCATTTCTTGCAGAATACACTTTACAAGCGAATCCAAATCACTCCCTTCTTGATAATCGGCAGAACAAATATAATTTACGCGGTTATCCAGCAAAAGG
>JAZTYG010000148.1:0-8852 GCA_045636845.1 Candidatus Scatosoma sp. | reverse complement strand
CATTCACAATCGCCTTTTGTTCATCCGTAAGGTTTCCATAACGAAGCTCGCCACTCGAATCGCTGTCATCTGCGATGAACTTCTGCGCTACATAACGCACGGAACGCACATGTTCATCCGCATTAAACTTGGTATAAATCGTCCACGTCGTACCGTCTTGAAGGGTAATTTCCATATACCCGCGGCCTGCGAAGAATCTACCATAGTTTTCCGTGTAAATGTCTTGCATTGCGCCCCAGTAACCGTCATCTTCAAGTTTCGAGGTGCTTTCAACCTTCAAAATTGTTTCGTTATCCTTAAAGTCTTCCAAGTTAGGCGCTTGATTTACACCAAGGTAATCATAAGGCATAATCAAGGTACCGAACGCAATTTCAAAACCGTATTCCTGCATCAAGCCTTCAATAGCGCCAACATCCAAATCAATGATGAAACGAATACCAGAGCTTGCTGCGCTATTCTTGATACGGATACCTGCACCGTTACGCATCGAGAAGTCGATTTCTACAGCCGTGAAGGTAATGTCTTCCGTTACCTTGCCGTATTGTGCGCCTGCAGGATACAAATTAGTACCATTTACCCAACCAAGGAATACACCAGCGGTGCCCTTAGCAGGTGCAAGCGTGTAAAGCTCACCCTTATGCGCATAGTCCGTAAATGTACCGCCAGAATGTACGTAGTTTACCTTTACGTTATATGCATCCGTAATCGTTGCATATACGCCAGCACCTGCATAGAAGCTTACTCTGTTATTCACAAAGTCTTTATAATAGGTTGTAGTAACTACTCCGGTTTCTTCATTTTTCTCGGTCTGCGCAACCTCTTCTTTGCCAATAATCTTCGTGCCTACAAGCACACCGTCAAGCTTAATGTAGCACCAGGTAGCACTACCATCTGCCAAATCAATCGCTGCGACTTCGATCTTATAGGTTTGGTTAAGCGTTAAGGGGATTTTAATATCGCCGAACTTAACGTTTCCACCAGTAATTTGGAAGAAGAAGCCCTTCCACGCTTCACCACGAAGACGAATATCAATCGCACCCGTAGCTTCTTGCGTTGCCGTATAATAGAAACCAACCACAACCGAATCCGTGCTGTTGCTTGCGCTAGGTGCAAACCAATGTTGCGTTTCGTGGCTTGCCGTACCGCTGATGGTCCAGTCATTCATGGTAAGATCGTACAAGGAAACGAAATCGTATCCGACAAGATCTTTGTCTTCATAGATATCCAACCACTTTGTACCATTCCACATGAATGCGCTTTCGGAAATTATATATTTTGCATTTACGTTTTCACAATAGAAGGTACCGCTTACCGTAAGCACGTCACCTACTTGCACGTTTGCGTTTTCAAGGTTGATAAATAACCCAGCATTAGAGCTGTCGAGTTTGTTTACAAGACCATTGATGTCCGTGCCGTTTAATTTCCAACCAGTGCCGTCTACCAACGCAAATTCAAGCCACCAGTTGTAATCAGGATAAGGAATAGCCTTTCCGCTTGCTAACTTCATGTACAACTGCGTTGCTTTGGGAACATTAGTCGTTGCGCCGCTACTGTTGTTATGTACAGCCAATCTACCAAGCTCGTGAACTACCGTTTCAGTAGGCATCGTGCATTCTTCCGTTTGCCAGGACAAGCCGTTCCACCAAAGCGTAATGTCGGTGAACACGTACTTCATCTTGCAATCTTCGTTATAGTAGGTACCGCCAAACGTAGCTACGTCACCTATGTTAAGCGCTTTCGAAATCGTAATGTAGAAATCCTTATCGCCATTGTCATTTCTGTTGGCAATCAAGTCATGCGTATAGATTACTTCACCGTTACGACTAATCTTAAAGCCCGTACCGCTTTCATACGAGAAGTTGGCTTTGTCACCATACCAATCAGCAGGTTCGTTAACAGGTTGGAGATAGAGTCTGCCAGCCGACTTTGTACCCGTGTAAAGAGCAACCTCGCCTACTTCTATAATTTCATAGAGAATAGGCTCTACCGTTGTCCATTCCGTACCCGTCCACCAGAAGTTTGTTTCTTCAAGGACGTATTTAACCGCCTTTTCTTCGCTTACAAACGTACCGCCAATCGTCAGCTTGTCACCCGTATTGAGCGCGTTAAAGGTTAAATAGAGATACTTATCTTTCGAATGCTTGAAGGTGGTCCAGGTGATTTGCGTATCATTTACCGCCAAACCAACACCGCTTTCCAATGTGAAGAAAATTTCTTCTGCAGGATGCGTAAAGTTGCTTGCTTTCAAATGTAACTTACCCGGATTTGTTTTACTTACATCCGCGCTGTTGCCATACAACGTCAAGCCTTTAAGTTCATGAATCGTATATTCTATCTCAGGCACTTCGGGTTCGTAGCTGTCAACCCAAGCCTCGCCGTCCCAGTACAACTTGCAGTTGTCAAAGACAAGCTTTACTGCTTTCGTTGCATTGTAGAACGTACCGTTAATCGTAAAGCAATCACCAACCTGCGCATCCTTACCAAGAGGAATGTACAAATCGCCAGGCATCTTAATTTCAGGCGTAATTGCTTCATCGTTTAATTTCACGCTTGCGCCTTCACCATACGAATAAACATTATTCCAATCGCCTTTGTCCTTGGGAAGTGCATCGCCTTCAAGCGAGTAAAGAGACAATTCACTTGCATTGCTATTATTAGCCATACCAAGCTTCGTTACCGTATAGGTCGAATAATTGATAACTGTTTCCCAAGTCGTACCATTCCATATAACTGTACTTTCTTCAACAACATACTTAACCGCACAATCTTTATTGTAGAATGTACCGCCTACCGTCAGTTTGTCACCTTCTTGAGGCGTAAAGCCAAGCGAAATGAACATGTCGCCAGGGTATTTAATTTCCGATACGCTTACTGGCTCGTCGTTAAGGGTAATACCCAAACCTTCAAATAACGTAAATTTCGCAGTCCAACCGTTATTTCCATCATTCGGCTTTTCCATGGACTTGCCGTCCATTTTACCAAGATAAATTTGATTAGCTGCTGCGGTCCATTTTACAAACTTCAATGCCCCGAGATTATATGTGGTATATTCAGGTTCCCAAACCGTACCATTCCAAACAAACTTACTGTCTTCAATGGTATATATAATTTTTTGTGTAGGACAACGGAAGGTACCGCCAAAGGTAACCACATCGCCCGCCGTCAATTCGTCAAAGGTAAGATAGATACCTTCGGGCGCGCTTTGCATCGATTTCATGGTAACCGATTCGCCGTTTACCTTCAAACCCGTACCGCTTTCATATAACCAAGCGTTTTCCCAAGCGCGGAAAGGCAATGTCTCCCCAGATTTCATCTTAAGATATACAGCCTTATTGCTTGCGCCGCTAGCCGATGTACTAGGGGTAACGGGTTTCAATTGGGTGATTGCAGAAGGTTCGCTGTATTCCGCATTCTTACCCCAGTGGGTACCGTCCCAAAGAACTTCGCTATCTTCAATTATGTATCTCATACCAACGGTAGCGCTTTCGAAGATACCACCGTATTTCACTACGTCGCCCGCCTGCAAATTAAGGCTACTAATCGAAAGGTAGAAATGTTTAATGTTGCTCGCTTTCCCAACGTTGCTATTTCTATTCTGCAACCCGGCTTTTAAGGTTTGCACTACTTCACCGTTACGGATTACCTGAAGCGCCGTACCGCTTGCATAGGTAAAGGTTTCATTTGCATCATGCCAAGTAACCGTTTGGTCGGTGGGCTTAAGGTACAATCTATCTACGCTCGTTGCGTTTGTACCAGCGCCATACAATTCCACCGCGCCGACTTGCACGGTAGTATATTCCATGACTTCTTCCCAAGCCGTACCCGTCCAAATAAAGGTAGTATCTTCAATTGTATATTTTACGCTATTAGCTTCATTAATGTACACGCCGCCAACGGTAATGGTATCGGGCGTCGTTTCATCCGTAAGTAAGGTCTTTATGTCCGCATTAGCGTCGGGATAATAATTAAAATAGTTTTTTGCTCTTTGTCTAAACTTAATCGCAAATTGCGTGCCATTTACGTTAAAGCCCGTACCGCTTTCATACGTGAAGTCAACGTTCGTCAATTCTGCACCCATATTTGTACCATCTGCTTTCGCGAGGTACAAACGGTCCGTTGCAGGAGCACTTAAACTGTTTCCATGCAACTTAACTTTACCAAGGTTGAGTTCAGTATATTCTTTCAATTCAACGTCAATGCCATCGATGTAGAAATACGAACCTGTAGCATCCTTCGTATCCCCCTTATTACGCAAACCGATGGTAACCGTCGTCAAATAACCATTTGCATCCTTCGCAATTTTAGCCACGTCGATAGGCGCGTTAAACCAGGTGGACATATCGTACGCGCCTGCGCCGCCCGCAGTGTTTGCAGTATTATTTAATCTAAATTCATAATTGCTGTCCGTATAAGTTCCATCCGAATATGCATTGGGTAAATAGCATTTTGCCGACATCGAAACAACGTCCGACGCTTTCAAACCCGAACCGCTAAAATCCAAGATTGCGTACTGCGTATCAGCTGGCTCAATTTTCAACACTGCGCCTTCATACCCTTCGGGTAAACCCTCAGCGCTACCGTCAACGAAGTAAGTTCTATTCGTGCCATACTGCTTTACCTCAAACTGACCATCGTTGGTAAAGTCCTTCTTCAAATCGTTATCCGCAAGGGTGATGCTGTCGATATAACATTCGCTACCGCGGCGGAAACCCATCGACATCGTCGTCATGATTTGATGGTCTTCAGCTGCATCTGTAGCCGCTGAAAGCGTTATTTCAGTCCAACCAGCGGCAATGGTCTTTTGCGTTTTCCATTCAGCACTCCCCGCATTTTTCGACGTGCGGAAATTTAAAGAGCCGGGCTGATATACTCTTACAGTAACATCCGTGCCCGTTACGAAACGCCCAGCCGCTTTGAAATCCAACGTTGCAAACGCACCGTCACTCGAAGCGCCCTTATCGCCCGTACCCGTGATTTTCAAAACCGCGCCTTCTGCGCCAGCAGGTACGCCCTCTGCCGTACTGTCTACAATCTCGAAGGGCATATCTTCTCTAAATTGACCTACGGTGAATTGACCATTGTTGGTAAACTCCGCCGTAAGTTCTTCCGTTGTAGCCGCGTTTGCAACGACGTTGTTCGATTTGTTCATCGAAACGCCTATGCCGATACACGCTAAGCAACAACACGCTGCCATTAACAATGCTGTTAATTTTGCTTTAATTTTGTTCATATTTACCTCCTATATCATAAAAAACAATGTTTTCTATTCTTTTCTTGTTAATGCTTTTTTACTGTACAAAGTACAGTAAATAACCCGCGGGCTATCCGCTTTTTTCATTGTAACTGCCGTTTATTTTTCCAAGCGTTTCAGCTCTTCGCAAAAATATACGTACACGCCTGCCGTCCAACCCATCATTTCGGGGGTGTCGTATTCGGTAGAAACACCGATACCGCCGCGCACCGCGTCGTATTTTTCCCACAAACGACCCGTCTTTGCGAAATCCTCATCAATCGTACCTATGTACTTTTTCGCAATTCTCTTCGCATCTTCCATCATGCCCAACTCTTTCAACGCCTTATATATCAAACATGTTGCCGCAGGCCACGCGCACGGATAATCCCATTGATAATAGATATCCTCGCCGCGATAAGGGGTAGGGGTTACGCCGTATTTATATTCCAGAAGCCCAAGCACCTTTTTCATACCCTCTTTATCCTTGGAAATTCCATAGGTGTAGGGATATGCGGACACCGCGCTGATGATTTCCGAGAAACCGCCGTCTACCATATTGCTGTCAAGGTAAATACCTTGTTTTTCATCGTAGAGGTATTTGTTAATCAGCGCCTTGCGCTCTTCCGCGTTGGTTTTGAAGGGTTCGGGACTTTCACCGATGATTTCCAACATCTTTGCCGCTTTCGTTTCCATCTCATACAGGAAACAGTTCAAATCGAGGTGGATAAACGCGCTGGCATCGATTTTACTGCGTTTCGTTCTAAAACGCATATTGAAGTCAAGTCCGCTTTCCGCAATCGCCATAATGTCTTCGGCAAGGGCAAGCTGTTCTTCCTTCGTTTCACGCGTTTCAAACACACGCTCGTGCAAGCCTCGGTAGTTGGCCATTTTCCATTCTTCCGTACCGTTCGTGAAGAAGTTATGTAACCCATATTTCGTCTTGCGGTAGGTTTGCCAAAAATCGTATTCCTTTACGATATACGGCATATACTTTTTGATGATGCCCTCATCGCCCTTGTGTATATAGTAATCATACACCGCGCTGCAAAACAACGGGGGCTGCGAACGGTCGGTCAGGTTGTTCGCGTTCGGCATAAATCCAAGCGTATCGATGAAATATGCCATATTGTCAAGGTTGTTTTCAACCTGTTCGTCAAACCCGTCTTCCATCAAGCCAAGGTTGATGAAATATACGTCCCAATAATACAGGTCGGTATAGATACCGCCGATAGAGGGAGAAATGTAAGGTTTTGGCACATTGAAACCGCCTCGCATTTCGCTGGGGTCATGGAAAGTTTTCGTCCAGTTTTGTAAAATATACTCTCTAACTTCTTTCATAAAAATTCCCTCGAATTTTGTTAAGTACTTATTAAACACCTATATTCAACGCATACCTGCCCTATTCTTTTACAAAAAAGCTATGCGTTTTCGCTAATTTTTTCTTCTTTATCCGTCCTTTGTCCTTTTGAGAAGGTTAAATTGCTAATTACCACCGCCGTTGCAATACACAAGAACGCGCCAAGGTAATGCCATTGAAAGATATTTTCCTGTAAAATGATTGCCCCGATGATTGCCGCAAACAGCGGTTCGGACAATTTCACAATGAACAGCTTTGACAGGTCGTATTTTTGTACAATTGTGTACCAAATCATATAACTTGCACAGGTTGCCAAGGTCATATAACCGAACAATGCAAAATCGCCAAATTCTTTCACTTTCATACTGCCGCCAAAGGCAAACCCTATCGCCAACAATACCACACCGCCAAAGAGTTGCGAATACCCTGTAATGGCAATGGAATCGGTATTTGTAAGCATCTTTTTACAAACCACGCTCGCCGTTACTGTACAGAAGGAAGAAAGAATGATAATCGTTTCGCCAACCCCCATGGATATACCCAGTTGGTTAATGTTGAGGATTACGATACTGCAAGCCCCAAGCACCGCGCCGATGCCTTTGCCGATCGTCATTTTACTTTCCTTGAACAGTAAAACGGATATCACGATAAAGATAAGCGCGCCAGCCTGTTTCAAAAGCGCCGTTTTCGAGCTTTCTACAATCGACAGCCCATAAAACGCAAGCGAGTAATTGAGCATCACCGAAAACAAACCGACAATCGCAATTCCTAACCATTCCTTACCCGTACTTACGGTGGGGATTTTTTTGTTTTTCGCTGTTAAGAAGAGGGTAATCAATGCACCGCTTACCGTAAAGCGCACCCCTGCAAAGAGGAGTAAGTTGGGATAATACGCGGTGTCGATTTCGAATTTCTCATACCCAAGCTTTACGGTGGGGTATAACGAACCCCAACACAGCATCACCACCAACGCCAACAAAATGGGGGTTAAATTTGCAAACCGTTTTCCTTTCATCTTACCCTCAACACAACTTTGCCCGTGTTTTCAAATCTCTCTAAAATGCCGTGCGCCTCTTCCGCTTGTTCCATCGGTAAAACCTTGTAGATACTCGGTTTAATTGCACCGCTTTCCATGTGGGGGAATAGCTCGGTTACGAGGGAGTTTAAGATAAACGCTTTTTCCTCGTTCGTTCTATTTCGAAGCATACTGCCTACAAGGTGCAAGCCCTTCGTCAACAACGGGCGGAGCTTAATATTCGTTTCCACACCTGCTAAGGTGGAAATCACTACCCAGTAGCCTCCGCGCGCCATGTACGGCATTGCTTTGCCAAGGTCTTCCCCACTCAAACAGTCCATACAAACATTGACGGGTCTGCCCTCTTTTTCTAACTTTTCAAACGCCTCGGGGATACTCTCTTTCTCTTGAATGATGATGTAATCCGCGCCGAGGTCTTTTATCTTTTCCGCTTGCGCGCAGGTTTGTACGCTCGTTACCACATATGCGCCGACCGCTTTGCCCATGGGGATTGCCGCGCTCGCAAGTCCGCTGCCGCCTGCCGCCATGTAGAAGGTTTGCCCCTTTTTCAAATGCCCTTCCAAGAAAAGGTTGAGATAGCTTGTCGCATACGCTTCGGGAATTGCCGACGCTTCTTCAAACGACCAACCTTTCGGGATAGGCATTAACAACTCATACGGTACGGCAATCTTTTCTGCATAACCGCCGCCGCCTACCAAGGCGCACACTTCGTCGCCTACTTTGAAAGAGGACTTTGCTTTCGCTCCCTCGCCCATGTCCGTAATTACGCCTGCAAGCTCTAACCCCATCCATTCGGGCCAGCCCTTGGGAGAGGGATAGGAGCCGTTCTTTTGTAAAATGTCCGCGCGGTTTAACGCAACCGCATGGATTTCCACAAGGACGTCGTTTTCACCCATCACAGGGTCGGGTACGTCCGTCCAAAGGAGTTTTTTATTTTCACCGACAAGCATTGCTTTCATCTTCATTCACCTTGCAATTTCTCGTTTTTATTCGACGTAACTACGCCCATTTAGTCCGTACCCTTCATACCAAGGGAACGTCCGCCGTCCACCACATAGGTTTGACCGGTTACAAATCTCGCCTCCTCCGACGCCAAGAACAATACCACAGGAGCAATGTCTTCCGCCACACAAATTTCACCGAGGAAGTTGGTCGTTCTCGAGCGCACCTCGTCCTCTTCACCGGGGCGCTGTACCACACCGGGCGCAACTGCGTTTACGGTAATG
>JAZTYG010000147.1:0-8830 GCA_045636845.1 Candidatus Scatosoma sp. | reverse complement strand
TCCTTAAACCACTCAGACATCTCTGCATTTTGTAGGCACTTCGCTTAAGTGCCTATCTATATTACTGTATTTTTTCAAAAAATGCAAGCGTTTTTGCTTCACTTTCAAAAAATATTTTCGAAAACAATGATTTATTTGTTTTTAGGTGATGGTGAAATCGAGAAGAAATAAACAAGCCGCCTTTGCAAAAAGACGGCTGTATGTTTTAATTTATAATATTTTTCAACTTCTTCCCAATCTTCTTTTTCTAAGGCACGACGTGCATTAACTAAATACTTTTCAACGAAAGCAGAATTATCGACTTTTACAGTACCCTGTACATCAACCGTTCCTTCAATCATCATCTTCTTAGCTTCTTCCACCGAGTATTTCGTCCCGCAAACTTGGCATACGAAAAAACCGTCTTGTTTGATTATGTCTGCACTAGCGCACATTTCACAAATCAATTGTTTCATTCCCATTTTCCTCCATATAGTAAAATAAACATGAGTGTTTTATATTATTATAGTAGAATTATAGTTCTATGACAACATATTTTAGAAAAAAAGTTCTAAAATATAGGTATGGAATTTGCAAAACGATTAGAACAATTGATGAAGGAAAAGGGGATTACACAGGTAAAGCTGTCGCAAAGTATCGGGTATAGTCAACGCGCGGTGTCAAAATGGATCAACGGTGAGGCTGAGCCAAGTGCAACCGCCATTATGCTGTGCGCTAGCTATTTCGATGTAACCAGCGATTATTTGTTGGGATTAGAGGACGAAACAGGCGCAAAAGTAAAATGTAACTTTCTGCATAAATAAAAAAGAACACCGTGGCAGGTGTTCTTTTTGTTTTTAATTCGGTTTGTAGCAGTTGCAGGCTACGCCGCTGGGCAGGAAACCTGTGTCCGAACATTTTTCGCAGGTGTATTGCGGTAATAATTGCGATTCTTCAATGCCCAAACCTTCCAAAATACTCCTGCGTTCGCGTAAAAGAGAGGCTTTTTGTTCGGTTAAGGCAGGCAAATTCTTCGGCTCGAACACTTCCGCCTTTGCAAGGGCAATTTCCATCTTGGAAAGCTCCGTCGTCAACTGCTTAAAGCGTTCGTTTTTATTCGCTTTCGCGATAAATCTATCCGCGCGGGATTGCGCCTTTTCACGGAGCGCCGCGTAGTATCTTTCGCGGTCGGCTTTGGCGTTTACCGCCTCAATGATCGGGTTGACAAAAGTACGGGGATTTTGCGTTGAACTCGTACCTGCCCCCGTCGTTTTGTTTTCGGGGATATCTTTTACCGCGTACACGCCTGCCTGTTTCCAGTCGGATAAAATCTTGTTCATGTAGGGGATAGGGCTTGCGCTTGCGGCGCTGCGTTTTGCCGCCTCTAACACCATTTCTTCGCCAAAACCCCATTCGCGCCAAGTGGTGACAAGTGAGAGGTTGGTGGCGGTATTTCTTACCGAGCCACAAATTTCACGCAGCTTAGTAAACAGTTTCAAATCGTTGTTCTTTTCCTTCAAAAATGCCTTCACGGCATCCTTCGACACGATGCCGTCCGTGAACAGCTTTTGCACCAAATCGTGCATTGCGTTGAAATCTCCGCGCTCCGTCCGCATACAAAGCAAGGCGATATCGAGCAAGGAGCTTTCTTCAAAACCATAAGTACACCATTTTTCCACATATTCGTCGACATAGGGGGCAGGGTTTTGTACCTTTGCGCCCAACTTACGTCCGATACGGAAGGTGAGGCTGACGAGGTTTTCACGCTCGGTTAAGTACCGTTCGATCTCCGCCGTATCCGTTTTTTCTTTTTCTGAAAGTTCGGTCAAAGTGATGTCCAACGCGACCATGGTGCCTCGTTTTTGCTTTTTCGCCGCCGCGAGAATACCCTCTTTGGTGAATCCAAGGCTTTCCGTCCATTTTGCATACAAGGAATAATCGTTTTCGTCGGGGGTGCGTTGATAACCGCCCATCGCCGTAAACACAGCAAGCAAATCACCCTCGTGCGCGTTGTAATTCGACAACTCTTTTTCCACCTGTTCGTAGGTGGTAAGCCCTGCGCGAATCAATTTCTTTGCCTTATTGAAGATATACGAAGGGGAAACGCTATCCCCTTGCTTGTTGATGCAATATTCTGCAATCAAAAGGAATGCCTGCGGCTGCAGGGTATTTTCCTCCAAGAAACGCATATATTTAACATAATCGTTGGCGGAAACAAACTTGCCGACCTTTTGCATTTTACGCTGTAATTCCTTGTTGAAATCGGCGTACTGTTCATAGCGGATCTTCTTCGGACGGCCAACGGCGGTGCGTACGGGCAGGTATTGCACAGTGAAAGGCTCCTTGGCGAGAATTTCTACAAGGTCGTAATCTTCCCAAAATGCAAACGCTTGACGGATATCCTCTTCGGTGGTCTTTAACACCTCTGCCATCGAGGAAATACCGAACTCCGTTTCCCGATTTTCGCACAAATATAAACCGTAAAGATATACTTTTACGGCAAAACCGCTTGCCTCGGGCAGATATTTCGTTATGAATTTGTTATCGACAATGGTATAACCATTGTCTAAATCTTTAGAAAAAGTGCAAAATGCCATAATTTTTCCCCTAAAATTTCCGCTTTTCTTCGAAAGACTCTTGATTTCTTTGAAGGAATAGTGTATAATACAGTAGAATAGGTAGAATTTTGCCCTGCTTGGGACAGAGCACGATATATTATACCTTTTTTCATCGGTAAAAGCAAGGTGTTTTGAATTATTTTTTTGAAAATCTCGAAAAAAGTAAAATGAAAAAAATTCCTTGTCCGAAAAAACGATAGGTAAAAGAGTAAAAAATGATTGTAAGCGCGGTATCTTTATCGAAACAGTACAACTTAAAAGCTCCTTTGCGTGAAAGCGCGTGGGGCGAAGAAGTAAAGGACGGTAGATCTTATGCCCATGTCACCTATACGGGACATACGGTTGCGGATGGCAGCGTCCGTATTTACGCGCGCTTTGGCAAACCTGTAGGTGAGGGAGTTCATCCTGGTATCATACTTTTACCTGATGCAGGGGAACACTGTGACGAAGATTTGATGAACTATTTTATCGACAAGGGATATGCGGTGTTAATGCCTGATTATTCGGGGAAAATGAGCGCGGACGCGGACGGCGTTATGCGTACCATCTACCCTGCGTCCTTGTCTTACGGCAATTACGAACAAGCGCAAGGCTTGTATGATTTAGAGGGGATTGAGGCGGATAAAACGACTTGGTTCGAGTGGACTTATATTGCCTTGACCTCGGTAAAATACCTTAAACACCGCGCGGACGTTGGCGCAATCGGTGTGGTAGGCATCAGAAAGGGCGGGGATATTGCTTGGCAAACGATGCTGTCCCCCGACGTGAAATGCGGCGTGCCTATCAATGCGGCAGGCTGGTATTCCTTCTTAAACGTGTCCAAGTTTGGCCCTCAAACGCAAGGCGCGTACAACCTCACCAACGATCAACACCGTTATATTGCGGCGGTGGAAGCGCAAGCCTACGCTCCGTATGTAAACTGTCCTGTATTAATGCTTTGTGCGTTACGTGACAGCGGTTTCGATTGCGACCGCGCGTATGATACCTTTATCCGTATCGGCAATAAGGAAGGCAACGCGTTGGTGTATTCGCCCGATAGCGGTGCTTGTATCGGCCCGAATGCCTTGGTGGATATGGACTTGTTCTTGGAAAAGAATCTTAAGGGTAGAGAAATTTACCTTCCCGATGTGTTGAATCTTACCTTGAAAGAGGTCGGAGAAGAGTTGGAAATACAGGTGGAAGGCGACAGCGAGGGGATTTTAGAGGAGGCAGGCATTTTCTATGCTGAGGCGGAAACCTCGACCCGCTCCACTTACCGCGAATGGCGCCGTATCTATAAAATTCCTGGCCGTATGGTGAAGAATGGTAAATTTAGTTACAAAGTAAAACCTTTCGCAGGCGCAACGGGTGTGTTTGTGTATGCGTACGCAAAATTCATCAATGGTTTCCGCGTAATGTCAAGGGTGGCGTTCAAGAAACGCGAAAATGTAGATAAGAACGCGGTCAAGGGCCGTCAATTATTCTCGGGCAAGGAAATGGATTGTTTTAGTGTGGCGGAATATAAAGATTATTCCATCGGCGGCATTTTCTTGGAAAGCGACGCTGTGCCAAAGCGCGCGATGGGATATGGCAATATTGCAGGCGCGTATTCGGTAGGCGGTATTCGTACCTATAAAATTAGTTCGCCGCACTATGTCCCCGAGGAAAATGCGTTGTTGGAATTTGACGCGTACAGCAAGGAAACGCAAACCCTGCGTATCTCTGTGGAAACGGCCGCGTTGAACACGGAAGACGAACGCTATATTTGCGATGTGGATATCAAAGGCGGCGGTAAGTGGAAACGTATCATTTTACGCGCTGCGGATTTCAAAGGTGTAAAGGGTGGTCGCTCCTTACCCAACTTCTGTGTGGGCAGTGCGTTGGTGTTTGATTGTGCGGGCGAGGAGCATGAGTTCGCCGTCACAAATATCTTGTGGCTCTAAACGCATATATACGGCGCATTTCGGCGTTGTTGCTCGGTCACGTACTACTTTTGTAAACGCATATATGCTTCGCATTTCGGCGTTGTCGCTCGGTCACGTACTACTTGTACGCTCCCTCGCTCCGCCTTGAACTGCTTGTATCTCTGCGTTTACGACGGGTTTCGTACTGTATCGTAGATACAACTTTACTGTGGCAAAGCCACAACAAAACAAATCACTTTTAGGGAAAATATGGAAAAAGATTTCAAAAAAAGCGAATTATACCAAGCGCCTCTCGGTGCAGAGCGCGGAGGGGGCTTGGGGATATATCTATTCATCGCGTTGTCCATTATTCTTGCGTTGTTTTTCCGCGTTTGGTGGACAAGCAACTACGGCGGCGTGGTGGTAGATGGTTTGTCCATGTACAAAACGCTAAATAATGGCGAAAAGCTGTTGATGCGGTATGTCGAGGACGGCGAAGGTCTTGAACGCGGCGACGTAATCGTTGTATATGTCGGCAATTATCAAGAATGCAGCGGCATTGAAGGCGGTTTCCTCATTAAACGCTTGATTGCGATGGAAGGGGATAAGGTAAAATGTACAGATGGACAAATCTCCATTTGCTACGCAGGCACAACCGAATATGTACCCTTAGACGAGCCGTACGCCTATTACAGTAACCCAACGGTGTATGATTTTCAAGGACAGGAATACGAGGTTGGCGAGGGTGAAATTTTCTTTCTCGGCGACAATCGTAACAACAGCTGTGACAGCCGTTACAAAGAATTTAGCGGTTCTCACCTTAAAAATCAATTATACAAAACAACCGACGTGTACGGTGTTGTACCCGAATGGGCAATTAAATACAGCGATAAATTAGAAAAAATATTCTTTTAACAATAAACATTTTCGTTAAAAAAGGAGAAAACATTATGAAAATTCGTATCACTTCTGACAGCACTTGCGACCTTAACCACTTGATCGCGGAAAGAGACATCGGCATCATGCCTTTGCAGGTAAACCTTGGTGAAGCCGCTTTCCGTGACGGTGTGGACATCACGCCTGAAAAGATTTTTGCGTTCGTTGCAGAAACGGGTGTGTTGCCCAAGACCGCTGCGCCCAGTATCGGGGAATATGAAGACTTCTTCACGAAAGAATTAGAAGGTTGCGACGCGCTTATCCACATTAATATTTCTACCAAGAGCTCCGGTTCGCACAACTTCGCAAAGAACGCTGCGGAAAACTTTAACGGTAAAGTATATGTCGTAGACAGTAAAGCGCTTTCCTCCGGTCAAGGGTTGCTTGTATTGAAGGCATGCGATATGCGTGATGAAGGCAAATCCGCGGAAGAAATCGTTACGGCTTTGGAAGAAATCCGCGAACGCATCAACACGTCGTTCGTGCCTGACAACCTTGATTACTTACACAAGGGCGGCCGTGTTTCCGGTATGGTAAAAACGGTGGCTGGTATGTTCAAAATCCATCCTCAAATTTTGATGGAAGACGGTCAGCTTATACCTGGTAAGAAATATAAGGGTAAAATGAGCGTTTTGATTAAGCAGTACATTGACGATTTGAAGGAATTGTATCCTAACTATGACAAGAGCCGTTGCTTCGTTACCCACTCCACGGCAGACCGCGAGTTGGTGGACGCAGCCATCGCAAAGGTAAAGGAAAACTTTGAATTTGACGAAATCATTGAAACCGTAGCAGGCTCTATCATCACCAGCCATTGCGGTAAGGGTACGCTCGGCGTTCTTTTCGTATATAATAAATAATTTTAGTGAAAGTGTTTACCTTACCGCGTTTTATTGCGCGGTAAGGGTTTTACAATAAGGAGAGAGGATATGACCTCAGTATATTGCGATGCTGACTTTTTGGCGGCATACAAGCAAAAAAAGAAAATATTTGGTGTATTTTGGGCGGTAACCTTTGCCTATCTTGCCTTTTGCGTGGCTTGGTTGGTGTATTTCATATCCCTGCCGTATGCAGACCCGATGCAGACCCTTCCCAAGGCGTGCGTGTTTGTAGCGTCGGGGGCGTATATGATATTCGCCTTCCCGTATTTGACAATTAAGGGCAGCCGTATCCGTCGTTATTTCAAGCTTATGACCTATCTTTCGGACGGGTTGAAGAGCGAGGAAAAAAATTATTTCTACACCTTTGAAAAGAAGTTTTTACAAAAGGACAACATCGATGTAACGGGTTGTGTATTTGAAACCTGGAGTAAGAAAAAGCAAGAATGGCTCGACCGTGAAGCGTACTGGGATAATGAAAAACCCTTGCCCCCCCTTGAAAGCGGTGATTATGTGAAATACATTGTGCAAAGCAACATCGTGATTCAATATGAAATCTTGGAAAAGCATGCTTTGGAATTTGAAGTAGTGGACGAGGACGCGGAAACGGAAGAGGACGATTATCTTCCCGAAGAGGATGAAACAGAAACGAAAGACCTCGACTAAACAAAAGGAGAATACGGATGAGAGCAGTTGTTACCGTAACAGGCAAAGATAACAAAGGTATTATTGCTAAGGTAAGCGCATTTTTGGCAGAAAAAGGCGTTAATATCGAAGATATTTCCCAGACGATTATGGGGGAATATTTCGCGATGATTATGATTGTGGATTTAACGGAGGCAAAGCAGGAATTGTCTGTTTTGGCGGCGGAATGTGCAGAAATGGGTAAAAAAATCGGTATGGCGATTTACCTGCAACACGAAGATATCTTCAACGCGATGCACAGCATCTAACCCCTTGAAAAACGGAGAAAAATATGTTTAGCAATAAAGATGTTTTAGAAACCATCGCGATGGTGGAAAAGGAGCATTTGGACATTCGTACTATTACGATGGGCATTTCTCTTTTGACGTGTATCCGCGATACAGCGGAAGAAACGGCACGAAAGGTGTATGACCTTGTTTGTAAAAAGGCGGAAAATATCGTAAAAACCGCGAGTGATTTGTCGGGTGAATACGGTATCCCCATCGTCAACAAGCGTGTGTCCGTTACTCCCGTCAGTCTTTTAACGGCGGCTTTCCCTGAAAAATCCCCCTTGATTGGTCAAGCCTTGGATAGGGCGGCGGAAACGTTGGGGATTGATTTCTTGGGCGGCTATTCCGCGTTGGTGCATAAGGCCACGGCGGATTATGAAAGGGTGTTCATAAACACCATTCCCGAGGTGCTTGCGACGACAAAACGCCTTTGCGCGTCTGTCAACGTAGGCTCGACAAAAACGGGTATCAATATGGAAGCGGTGCGTATGCTTGGCGAAGTGTTCAAGCGCGCGGCGGAATTGACAAAAGACCAAGACGGTATCGGCGCGGCGAAGCTCGTTGCTTTTTGTAACGCGGTAGAGGATAACCCCTTTATGGCAGGCGCATTTCACGGCGTAGGCGAGGCGGATACGGTAATCAACGTAGGCGTTTCTGGCCCTGGCGTTGTAAAACACGCGTTGGAACAAATCCCGAATGCGGATTTGACCGAGGCGGCGGAAATGATTAAACGCACAGCATTTAAGATTACGCGCGCAGGTCAGTTGGTGGCGAGAGAGGCGGCAAAACGCTTGAACGCGCAATTTGGTATCGTCGATTTATCCCTTGCTCCCACCCCTGCGATCGGGGATTCGGTGGCGCAGATCTTGGAAGAACTTGGTGTAGAAACGGTAGGCGGTCACGGCACGACGGCGGCGCTTGCGTTGTTGAACGATGCGGTGAAGAAAGGGGGCGTAATGGCGTCTTCACGCGTTGGCGGTTTGTCGGGCGCATTTATCCCCGTTTCAGAGGATATCGGTATGATTCGCGCGGCGGAGGCAGGCAAAATCACCTTGGACAAGTTAGAGGCGATGACCTGCGTATGCAGCGTAGGCTTGGATATGATTGCCATTCCCGGTGACACCCCCGCAACGACGATTGCGGCGATGATTGCGGATGAAGCGGCTATCGGTATGATTAACAACAAGACGACGGCGGTGCGTATTATTCCTGCCATCGGTAAAAATGTAGGGGATCAAGTGAACTTTGGCGGCTTGTTAGGCCGCGCGCCCATTATGCCCGTGCATGATTGCGACTCCTCTCGCCTTGTGATGCGTGGGGGGAATATACCTGGGCCCATTCATAGCTTTAAGAATTAAGCAAGCGTGTATATGCGTCGCAATACGGTGTTGCGGCTCCGTTTGCCTTGGTCATGTACGCTTATGTACACTCCCTTCGGCATACTCACCGCGCCTTGTCTTGCTCGCATCTCTGCGTTTACGACGAGCTTCGTACTGTATCGAAGTGATATACGGTAAAAATTAGCAGGAAGTCAAGAAACTCAGTTTCTTGTGGGGTGCAGG
>JAZTYG010000146.1:0-32771 GCA_045636845.1 Candidatus Scatosoma sp. | reverse complement strand
CCGCCTTCCGTGATAAATTTCTTCAAACGGTTTACATCCTTGTAATCGATAACGTCGAGTTTTTCCTGGCAGAATGCACATACCTTTTTACGGGGCGCTTTCTTAAATACCTTTTTAACAGGTGCTTTTTCTTCCATGATCTTTTACTCCTTTTAAGATTTGGTTTCCGTCAATTAGAACGGAATGTCGCTGTCGTCGTCCATTGCTTGAAGAGTAGGTTTCTTCTTTGCGCCAGACTGACGGGGCATTTCGGGGATTTCGTCAAAACCGTCACCGTTTTCTCTAGGGGAAAGGAATTCACAATCCTGGACAATGATGTCCACAGCGGTACGTTTTGCGCCCTGGTTGTCTTCGTAGTTGCGGAGTTGAATGCTTCCGCTTACGGCAACCTTCTTGCCCTTTTTGGTATAACGCGCAATCGTTTCACCCAAGCCACGCCATGCGGTACAATCAAAGAAGTCCGTTTGACGTTCGCCGTCTTGTCCCGAATAGGGTCTTTGTACAGCGATGGAGAAGCGACATACAGAAACGCCCGAAGGGGTTTCTCTGATTTCAGGGTCGCGCGTTAAGTTTCCGATTAAAAATACTTTGTTCATACTGTTTTCCTCAATTAGTTGAGCTTCGTAATCAAACGTCTTACAACGTCAGCGTCGATTAACGCGATACGCTTAAGCTCTTCTACTACCTTGCCGTCTGCTTCAAACGTCATAAGAACATAATAAGCTTCGTTCTTAAATTTGATAGGGTATGCGGTTTTCTTCGTACCCCACTTGTCCGAACTTGCAACGCTGCCGCCCATCGAAGTAACTACGTTTTCGAATTTAGCAACTTTAGCGTCCTTTGCTTCGTCAGACAAATCGTTGTTGAGCAAATAAAGCATTTCGTATTTAGCCATATTTTTTCACCTCCTGCTCTTATTCGGCACATCTGCCCCGATGTGCAAGGTTAAAACAGCTGTTCTCACAGCCGTACTATACGATTATATCCTATTTCATAGAAATAGTCAACCGTTTTTAGCCGTTTTTTTATAATTTTTATAAAGTATAAGCGTTTAAGGGATAAGCGACAATACTTTGCTGGTGTAATCCAACATTTGCGTTACGGTCAAATCGCCCATCTTGGTTGCGCCTGTGGGGATCCCCAAAATGTCCGTACCGAGAATGTTGGTCTTAAGGTCGGTGTTTACTAAATCGCCTAAGCCTGCGATGATGCCGTCGTTGTGCAATTTAGAAAGCTTTGCATTTTCTACGTTGTTGGTCATATTCGTCAACAATGCGTTCATACCGTTGGTGTCGTCACCTGCGATTAAATATTCGTTAGGCTTTATGGTATCGTTATGTAACAAATACCACCAAGTACCTTGCAATTCCGCTTTTTCATAACCGCCCGTGCCGTTGAAGTAATATTCACCCTTCACGATGGTTTTGCCGTTTTTGTCGGTCAAAGGAATATCGTTTTCGTGCTTGATTACGCCTGCACCGTAGATTTCCTCACTAAACATATCCACAATGGAAAGCTTTAACAGCTTGTTGGGGATTTCGCTTACAGAGCAATCGCTAACGTGTTTCAAGAACTTGTTTTCGGCAAGGTTTGCATCGTGTAAAACTTCCGTCAAAGACAAACGGTCGGTCAAACGATAGATCAGGTTGTCCGTGCCTGCTAATTCCGCTAAGCTGTGCTTTACAAACATGGCAGGTTGGCCGTCTTTGGAAAGGTAATACACCTTCATTTGGCCGTCTTTCGTTTCGATGGTCTTAGCAGGGCTTGCCGCTGTGTAGGTGTAAGTATCCCCGTGAATATCGGTGAAGGTGAGGTTTACGTCGTCTAAGGTATAACCTGCGGTTTCGCCTTCCGCTTTTATAAGGCGTTCGCCGTATTCGTTATACACATTAGAGTTGTCGTCCGAGATGGCGATATATTGTTGCAACATTACAAGATTGCCGTCGCTGTCGAAATCGTAATGAATACCTTTTCTACCATAGAGGAGATACATACCCAACGCATCGTCCTTTTCCGCTTTCATAATGTCGGAAATTGCGATATCGTTGATAAGGTCTGTGCCGCGTGCACGCAAATCACCGATGGTGCGGGGTTGAGCTTCGCCGAGCATCGTGATAACTTTCGTGGTGGGGGCTACCGTATAATCCACGCCTTCCACGCCGTAAGCGAGGGAGAAGAGGATGGGGTGGGGGTCGTTTTCGGGATGCGCGGGGTCGTACTTTACGTTCAAAGCATCCTTTAAGTATACGTTGTTGATAATGGAGGAGGAATCTGCCGACAAGTCGCCAAGCATGGTCTTTTTGAAGTTAATCGGAGCAGCATCCTCGGCCGCTGCGGTGTAAGCATAATACTTACCATCCGCGCCCGCTTTTAAGAAATAGGTTTCCGTGCCTGCGCCGTCATAGGTGGGGAATTTATCCATTTGGATATAGCCGTTTTCTAATTCGGTGATTTCGCAAGCAACGGGGTCGCCGTTGTAGTTGTAGAATACATCGCCTTCCTTTTCAAAGAACAAGGGAAGCATCGTGATAATGGGTTGGCCTTCCTCGTTGAGGATGGGTGTGCCGCTGCTATCTCTTTCCATCGAGAAGGTAACGCCTTCTCTGCCGTACGACATCGAAAGCATCAACGCGTCGTTTGCGTCGGGAGGTAAAACCGCCGCAAGGGAAACATTGTTAATCATAGCGTTGGGGTTAGTGCCTAAGGTTTCAAAGGTTGCCGCTTGGTAACCTTCGTTCATTACCACTTCGCCATTTTCATCGAGGTAATAATGGATACCTTCTTCACCGTAGCAGATTTCCATCAAGATAGGTTCTAATTGATCGACCTTGCTGGTTGCCTTAAGCATACTGCCCAAAGGTGTTACGCGGAAGGTGTCGCCAAGGTATGCAGGCAATTCGTGGAAGGGGGTTTCGAGGATGGTATCCGCATCCATCGTTACACCGAATTCCGTTTCCATGTTGCCGACAAGCTTTTCAAGATAATCACCGATGGCGGGTACAATGTTGTTTACACCTACAAGGTTTTTATCTTTGAGAACCTTTGCAAGCTCTTTCCCGATTTCCAAGATGGTCTTGTCTTCATATTCTTCCGCAAGGAATTTATTTTTGATTTGCTCCTCGTAGTTAAGCCCTGCAAAACCGCCGATGGCTTCGATGGTAGGGCGTGCTGGGGAGGACAGCGCAAAATAGCCCCCGCCAACAACTGCGCCGACACCGATTACGATACCTAATACAAGCGCGATAATGCTGCGGATCCAACCGCCGCTTTTCTTTATAACAGGCTCTTTCTTATCCGTAGAGGGAGTTTCCGCGATGGCGGGTTCTTCTTCCATTTCCAAGCCGTAGTCTTTGTAAAGATCAGACATATTTCATGCTCCTTTCTTCATTTTCTCCACCCTGTAATTTAGGGCGTGGATTCGCGTGCGCGCACACACAATGCGCCACTATAAAATATTAGTTATACCCATTATAAACGATTACGGGTCAAAAAGCAAGTGTTTTTGCAAAAAAATAAAGGCGGAAACCGCAAAAGTTTCCGCCAAAATTTGCATTTTTTTATTTAACATACGATAAATCCGTTAAAAGGGGGATTATTTGAAAAGGGGAATGGTTGCAAGGAAGATAACGTCCGTACGGTCCTTTGCGTCTGCTTCTGCGAGAACGAATGCTTTTTTGTGTACGATACCGCCTGCTTTTTCTACCAAATCTTCAAGCCCTTTCAAGGATGCGCCCGTGGAAACAACGTCGTCTACGATGCCCACTTTTTTACCCTTAATAAGGTCAACGTCGTGTTTAGAAAGGTAAAGTTTTTGGGGCTGACCCGTCGTGATAGAGGATTCGATGGTGATTTCAATACCGTCCTGCATATAGAGCTTCTTACTCTTTCTTGCAACGGCATAATATCTTTGACCCAACTCACGGGAAACGCAATGTGCAAGCTGCAAACCCTTCGATTCTGCGGTGATAATCACGTCGCAATCGGTCAAATAGGGCGCAAGGCTCTTTGCGGAGTGTTCTGTAAGCTCGTTATCGCCGTGTAAGTTAAAAAATGCGATGCCGATGCCGCTAGGAAGGGTCAAAATGGGCAAATCTGCCTTAAATCCTGCAATATCAACGGTGTAAACTTTCATCTTTTTGCTCCTTTGTGTCTTTTGACGCATTTATTATAGCATATTTTCAAGAAAATGCAAACGGATTTCAAGGGGTTGGTTGACTTTTTTCTTGCGTTGTGGTAGAATGTGTAGAAAGAGGTTGCATTTATGAACGAAATTACCGCAATTACGCCGCAAATCAAGGACAAACGCCGTTGTAACATTTATATCGACGGGCGTTTTTGTTGCGGTTTAACGCTGGAAGCAACGGTGAAAAACCGACTGAAGGTAGGGCAAATCATTACCCCGGGGCAGTTGGCGGAAATTCAATTAGACAGCGAAAAAAACACCGCTTTCGATAAGGCATTGACCCACATTTCCGCAACGCAAAAAACGGAAAAACAAATGCGTGATTTTCTGCGTGAAAAGGGGTATTTGCCTACGGTGATTGAATATGTGGTGGAGAAATTGTGTTCGTATAATTTCTTAAACGACGGGCAGTACGCGGAGGCGTATGTGGAGAGCATAAGCAAGCGAAAAGGGAGCAAGCTTATCCGTATGGAATTGCGCGGTAAGGGTGTGTCGGATGCGGATATAGACGCGGCGTTGGACACTCTACCCGTCGAGCGTGAGGAGGAAACCGCCAAGGTGTTGCTGGAAAAGTATATGCGCGGTAAGGTTTGCGACAAAACAACCTTGCAAAAGGCTTGCCGATACCTACTCGGGAAAGGCTATGATTACGAGGTGGTAAAATCGGCTTTATCCGCCTTTGGGGATTGTGATGAGGACTAAAAGAAGGGGGCAGGTATGCGATGATTGGTAAAAATCAAACGAAACGCGTGCATTTTGACACCCTTCCTTCCACACAGGATTACGCCAAGGAGCAACGCGCGGCTGGTGTGAACTTAGCGGTAACAGCCACCTGTCAAACGGGCGGTAAAGGCACGAAGGGACGAAGTTTTTCCTCGCAAACGGGGGGCGTTTATTTATCCAAGTTGACCTTTTACGAGGACTTGTCTGTAAAGAATGCCTTTCAAATTATGATTAGCGCGGCGGTGGCGGTTTGCGAGACCTTGCGCTTTTACGGCTTAAAGCCATTGATAAAATGGCCGAACGATATTTGGGTGAACGATAAGAAAATTTGCGGTATCTTGATAGAGAACGTGCTGTCGGGCGACAGGGTGCGCTCGTCGGTGGTGGGTATCGGTTTGAATGTCGTAAACGACCTGCCTGCGGAGCTGTCGGAGATTGCGACAAGTATGCGCCTTGCGATGGGGACTCCTCCTTCCGTGGAAGAGGTAACCTGTCGATTGTTGGCGGAGCTTGACAAGGCAAGGACGATAGAGGATTATCGCGCTTACGTGGGATATATGGGGCGCGAGGTAACCCTGCTTTTGGGGAATGAACGCGTACATGGTAGGCTGCTTTTTGTGGATGATGAGGGTGGCTTACATGCGGAAATAGACGGAGAAACGCACCGTTTTACAGCGGCGGAAGTGTCGGTAAGGATATAAGACATAAGGGGGAAAGTTATGTATTTATTGACGAGTAAGCAAATGCGCGCAGCAGACGCATATACGATTATGGAAAAGGGAGTGCCTTCCTTACTCTTGATGGAACGGGCAGGGGCGGTGCTTGCGGAGGCGGCGGTGAAGCTTGCACCCGAAGGAAAAATCGTGTGTCTTTGCGGCGGTGGAAATAACGGCGGTGATGGGTTTGTTTGCGCCCGTCTTTTGAAGGGCAATGGCAGAGAGGTCGTTGCGGTTTGTACAGCGGAAGGCTTTTCGGCTGATTGCCGTGTGAATATGGAAAAGTGGACGGCTGAGGGTGGTGAAACGCTTGCGGATATCCCCGAGGATTGCGCGTTGCTTGTCGATTGCTTGTATGGCACAGGTTTTCACGGCGTTCTTTCGGATAAGGACGAATGCTTGGTTTCAAAGGCGATTTTGTTGAAAAAGCAGGGCTGTAAAATTCTTTCTGCGGATATTCCCTCGGGGATAAACGGGGACAACGGATGTGCGGAGGGTGTGGCGATTTTTGCTGACAAAACCCTTTGCATAGGGGAATTGAAAACGGGCGTGTTCCTGGGTGACGGTATCGACCACGCAGGGGAAATTTCTCGCGCGGATATCGGTATTTGTTTGCCGGATAAAGAAGAATATGCGGTGTTGGTAAATCGGGAGATTATGGAGAAATGCCTGCCGAAGCGTAAGCGTAATTCTCACAAGGGGACATATGGTAAGGCGGCGATTGTAGCAGGGAGCTTTGATTATACAGGCGCGGCGTATCTTGCCGCGGCGGCTTGCTTGCGTTCGGGTTGCGGTTATACACGTTGTTTGTGCCTGAAGAATTGTTACCGCAATATTATTTACGCTTGCCCGAAGTGTTGTTAAAAAGTACAAATGAAGGGGGCAGGTATGCGTTTAATGTGGAAAAAATGCGTCAACTGCTCGTTTATGATTCGATTGCGTACAGTATGGGCATGGGTGAAGATGAAGAGGTTGCGAAGGGTGCGGCTTGGTTGATTACCAACTACGAGGGCAGGCTTGTCTTGGATGCGGATGCCTTAAACAGCCTTGCTCGTTATGGGCAAGAGGGCTTGCTTGCGCTTTTCCGCGCAAAAAAATGCGACGTTCTTTTGACGCCGCACGCGAAGGAATTTTCAAGATTGTTTGGGTTGAGTGTGGAAGAGCTTTCCGCTTCTTGTTTGTCGGCTGCGAAAGAAAACGCCTCTTTGTATGGGGTGAATATTTTATTAAAAAATGCGGTATCCGTTTTGTCGAACGGGGAACGCGTTGCAATCAATGTAACAGGTTGTTCCGGGCAGGCAAAGGCGGGCAGCGGCGATGTGCTGTCGGGGTTGATTGCCGGCTTGTGCGCGATGGGCATTTCTACCTATAAGGGTGGGATGTTGGGGGCGTATTTGACGGGCAAGGCGGCAGAGCTTGCGGCTGCGAAGGTTGGAGAATATTCCTTGACTGCAACGGATGTAATCTCGTACCTGGGTGGGGCATTTTTACATATCGAGCAGGGTTAACGGTGTCCAAAGATACGGATTGCGACCGAAATAATTAGTAAAATCCCACCGAAAATAAGGTAGTAATAGGGGAAAGGACTAACGAGCGCGGTAAACAAGGTTAAGGCGGACGCGGTTAAAAAAGACTTGGCATTTTTACGGGAAAACCATAAGGAAAACCGCCGTTTTCGTTTTGTTTCGGGTGTTTCCACTCCCACATAGGTTTTGGGTAGCCCGTCGTTATCTTTTAGCAGGGCGTACACCTCGTTGCCTGTAAGGGCGCGGATATTTAATTTTTCCGCCAAGGCGTAGGCGCTGTCCTCAATGGTGGAACAAAGCAGTACTTTTTCCCGATTTGTTTTCAATCGCGAGAATGCGACAATCTCGTCCGCGGTGACGGGTGCAAAGGTGAAATGGAGCAGATAAAGCTGTTCTTCGGAAATCAACCGCAAACGGTTAAAGCGTTTTAACGGCGTTTCGGGAGATAACTTTTTTAGGAAAAATTTTGTTTTTTCCTCATCGCTTAAACAGGCAAGATGAAACAAAAGTTTTTCTTTTTGTACCTCATCAGAGCGTTTTAGAAAAAGGGTCTTTCGCTTGCTCTGTAATAGGGTGAAAATGGCGCAGGCAGTCAATCCACCGCACAGCGCGGATAGGAATAGGGCGGGGATGAGGCGTATCCCCACATACCGAAAAAGGAAAAGGGTGCATAAAAAGCCAACAAAAAAGGCGAAAATAATATCGGAAATAAAAGCGGATTTCTTCATGTTTTAATATTTGACGGATTTTTTCGTTGTTATACTTGAAAAAAACAAAAAAATGTAGTATAATAGACCAAAATCAACAAGGTGGGGTATATGAGAATAGCCATTTTTGGTGGATCGTTTGATCCTGTGCATAAGGAACACGTGCATTTTGTCCGCGCGGCAATCGATTGCCTGCGTTTGGATAAGGTGTTTGTAATGCCTGCACATACCCCTCCGCATAAACCCTATCGCGTGCTTTCTTCCGATGCGGACCGTTTGGAAATGTGCCGTTTGGCATTTTCACATTTGCCAGAGGTGACGGTGAGTGATTATGAAATCGCGCAAGGGGGGACGAGTTATACCTATCTTACCTGCCGATATTTTCGTGAGCAGTTTCCTGATGCGGAAATTTACTTTTTGGTCGGTACGGATATGTTGCGCGATTTTCCGACCTGGAGAAATCCGCAATCGATTGTCGAGGACGTGATGATTGCTGTGTGCGGAAGGTGCGATGAAGACGGCTGGTGGGAGAAGGAACAGCAAACTTTTGTGGAGAAATTCGGTAAACCTTTCGCCCGTGTTGATTACAACGGAGAAGATATATCTTCCACCAAAATTCGGGTTTTGGCAGGGGCAGGTATGCGTTTAACCGATTTTTTGGATGAAAAAACGGCGGCGTATATTGCAGAAAAAGGTCTTTACAAGATAAAAAACGCCGACAAAGCGTTGGCGTTGGAAAAACCTGAAAGGCAGGCGCATAGTATCCGTGTGGCAAACCTTGCGGCGGTGCGCGCGTTAAGATTAAAGATACCCGAGAGACAGGCGATTGCCGCGGCGCTCTTTCATGATTGCGCGAAAAACTTAACCGCGGACAGTGAATATTTAGATGGGTTTATCGCACCTACCGAATGGGGTGAAATTCCCAAAGAAGTATGCCATCAATTCGCAGGCGCGTATGTCGCGGAAAACTGTTTTGAGGTGCAAGACGCGGATGTGTTGAATGCGATACGCTATCACACGAGTGCTCGACCGAATATGAGCGAGCTGGAAAAATTGATTTTCCTCGCGGATATGTTGGAAGAGGCGCGGAATTATAAGGGCGTGGATATTTTAAGAGAATTGTTTTGGCGTGAGGACGGGTTGGACGCGTGCTTAGAACGGGCATTGTACGAAACCTTGTTATTTTTACAGGAAAAGCAGGCGGAGATTTATTGTCTCACTCAAAATGCGTATAATTTTTACAAGAAGAAGGAGTAATTATGGCACAGTTGAATAGTAAAGAATTAGCGGTAGAAGTATGTAAAGCATTGGCGGACAAGCGCGGTAAGGATATCGTGGCTTTGTATGTTCGTGAAAAGACCGACCTTTGCGATTATTTTGTTGTGGCAAGCGGTAGTAATGCTCCGCAAATCCGCGCGATGGGCGAAAGAGTAGAGGAGTTGTTGGAAAGAAACCACGGCTTGGTGCCTTCTCGTACGGAAGGTGTGCGTGACGGGCGTTGGGCTGTTATCGATTACGGTGACGTTATCGTGCATATTTTCAATGATGAAACCCGTCTTTTCTACCATCTTGAACGCCTTTGGACGGATGGCGGCAACCTTCAAAAATTTGACGAGGAAGCGGAGGATTTTGTTTCGGCAAACTAAGCAATTCCCTTATTTGATGGGGGCAGGTATGCGTTGAAAACAATTTACGGCTTAAAATTGATTTGTTTTGGTTCGCCGTAGGTGCTTTTTGCGCGCCTTGTTTTCCGTTCTACAATGTAATAAATCGGCTCTCTTTCACAAGAGGGCTTTTTTTCTTCCGCTTTTGGCGGCTCTTCGGTTTTTTGCGGTGTGTCGGAGCGTTTTTGTTGGTATTCCCACCCTGTCCGCGCGAGCATAATGATATGTACGCCCGCAAAACAAAAGGCGAAAAGGAGTATGGTGAAAAGAAAGCCCTTTACGGGAAAAACGGTTAAAATATTCATACCCACATTATACAGGTCGGGACTTGTCACAATTTGAAAAAGAAGGGAATAAAAGGGGTGGGTTTGTCGCATACTTAGCGTATGGACGATATGGAAAATAAAACCAAATTAAGCGAAACACCTACCAAAGAGGAGGGGCGGTTGCTCCTTTCGGAAACGGACGCCGCGGAATATTACGCGTATAAAAAGCAGAAAAAAATTGCGATGATTATGGACGCGCTTGCGCGCTCGGAAGGGGTGCTTGACGGCAGGGATGATATCCAACGGGTGACGGAACGGGCGGCGCGTATCCATCAAGCGGCGGTACGTGTGAGCCCGACCTATTTTAGCTTGGCAAAGGAATATTTATTGCGGAGTAGCGTGAAGGTGGATTGCGTAATCGGCGGTAATGGGGAAACGGTGACGAAGGTAAAAATGTACGAGGCTCGGTTGATGCGGCGACTGGGCGCGAAGGAATTGACGGTGGTGGTTACCCCTTCATGGTTGGAGGGTGGGCGCTATGCGGAAATTAAGAAGGAGCTTCGTCGTTTTATGCGTAGCGCGAAAAATCTTTTTGTAAAAGTGTGGGTGGGGTGCGATTATCCCTATGCAACCATTGCGCGCGTGGGACGGCTTGCCTCCGAGGTGGGTGCGGCTTATATTAGCGTACCTTATTTTGTGGGGTGTGAACGGATACGGCATGATTTATTCGGCGGTTGTCGTTTGGAGGTTGTCGGGGTGGATAATTTGTCCGATTTTAAGAAAATGATAGGGGCAGGTGTGGGACGAATTGTTACCGCCTATGGTTTTGATATATATACGCAATGGATGAAGGAAGTGGAGCAAATGGACAATTTATCTGTAAAAGAAGGAGAAGAAAAGGAGAAGATGGGGAGTTCTTCCTTAAAATTTGTATAAAAATTGCCACGTCAAAAAAGGCGTGGCTTTTACTTTACAGGCACCCATGTATGCGTTGAATAGGGAAAAAGTAGGCATATTTTCATTATTTTTCGCATAGGATAGGGTATGAAAAGATTGTTTTGCGGAATGTGTATAGGTGTGGCGGTAATTTTTGCGGCGGCAGTTGGGTTGTGTGTGCGTGTTTTGACTGCCTCGCAGACGGTAGCGGCGGTGGATCAAGCGATTACCATCGTGTTGGATGCAGGACACGGGGGAATTGACGGCGGTGTGTCAGGAAGGGAAACGAAGGTGAAGGAAAGCGATGTAAATCTTGCCATTACCTACAAGCTAAAAACGGAGTTGGAGGCGCTTGGTTTTGCGGTGGTTTTGACACGAAAAACCGAGGCAGGCTTGTACGATGCGGCGACGAAAGGGTTTAAGAAACGGGATATGCAAAAGCGGCGTGAAATCATCGAGGAAACGGATCCTGCCATGGTAATTTCCCTGCATCAAAACTTTTACCCTACTCGTAACACACGGGGCGCGCAGGTCTTTTACAACAAAGAAAATGTATCGGGGCAGCGTTTGGCGGTGCTGTTGCAAAGGGGGATGAACGTCCTTTATGCGAAGGAAGGGGCGCGCGGACGAAGCGCGGCGTCGGGGGATTTTTACATGTTAAATTGCAGTGATTGTCCGTCTGTGTTGGTGGAGTGCGGTTTTCTTTCTAATAGCGCGGATGAACGGTTGTTGACGAGCGAGCGTTGGCAAAAGACATTGGCGGTTACCCTTGCGGAGGGAGTGATGGGGTATTTTTCCGATTTATCCGCATAGAAATTTTCTTTTCGGTAGGGTAAAGTGAAAAAGCTTTTTATAATTGCTTGAAATTTTCTATTTGGTGTGTTATAATGTAAAGTGTGTCGTAAGGTTAATATTATTCATAATATTAAAAAAGAAGAAACACAAAAGGAAAAAGGTATGCTGACGGAAAGAGAAATTTTGTCAAAAACGGAAGCGATGCAGTTGAACCCCATCGCATTGGCGTTTGTAGGGGATACGGTGTATTCGTTGTATGCACGCGAACGATTGGCGTTGTCTGGGTGCGGTAAAGTGGCGCAGTTGCAAAAGGTGGCGGCGCAGGTGGTTTCCGCAAAGGGACAAAGCGTATTTTTGGACACGCTCATCCCCTTGTTTAACGAAGAGGAAGCGGATATTTTCCGTCGTGGTAAAAATGCAAAAAAGGCGACCAAGAGCAAGAGTGCGACTTCGTTGGAATATAACCGTTCCACGGGGTTAGAGGCGGTGCTTGGCTTTTTGTACTTGACAGGGCAAGAGGCACGCATTAAAGAGTTGCTTGCGGTTAGCGATATGGACACTTTTACCATACAGCAACAAACGGCGCCATTTAAGCCTGGTAGATTCTAAGACGAGGATAGAAGATGAAAACGGAAGGAAGAAACGCGGTTATCGAGCTGCTTAAAACGGATAAAAATATCGATAAAATTTTACTTGAAAAGGGCGCACAGGGTACGCTTGGGTTGATTTTCGCGCAGGCGCGCAAGAAGAATATTCGCGTGCAATTCGTTGATAAACAGGTGTTAGAAAAGGAAAGCGAAACCAAACGCCATCAAGGCGTAATCGCTTTTACCACCGATTATGAATATTATGACGTGGACGAAATCATTGCGGAAAAACGCAGTGAGAAGGGCGGTTTTATCGTCCTTTGCGACGGCATCGAGGATGTGCATAATTTGGGCAGTATTATCCGTGTGGCGGAATGTGCCGGCGCGGATGGTGTGGTGATCCCGAAATCGGGCAGTGCCTCTGTGACGGAAAGCGTTATCCGTATTTCCGCAGGCGCGGCAGAACATATGAAGGTGGCAAAGGTTGCAAACCTCAATCAAGTGGTTGAGAAATTACAAAAGGAAGGCTACTGGGTGTACGCTTTGGAAGCAGGCGGCGAGGATATTTACAAGGAGAATTTCTCGGGGAATGTTGCCTTGATTGTTGGCGGCGAGGATAGCGGCGTAAAACGCTTGACGAAGGAAAAATGCGATAAAATTTTGTCCATCCCTTTGCAGGGCAGGGTAAATTCCTTAAACGCGTCCGTGGCTTTGGGTATCGCGGCGTATGAGGTTGTAAGAAACCGCTTGGGTTGACAAAAAAGCAAAAAGGATATACCATGTACGAGATGAACGGTAAAAAATCGGACGAGGAGCTGGTGGCTCTCGCGCAAGAGGGGGATAAGCAGGCGGTTGAAGAATTGCTCATTCGGCACGCAGGGCTTGTTCGCGGTTGCGCGCGCGGTTTTTTCCTCATCGGCGGAGAAACGGAAGACCTTATCCAAGAAGGAATGATTGGTTTGTACGGCGCAATCGGGGATTATCGCCAAGGAGAAACGGCAAGCAGCTTCAAAAATTTTGCCTACCTTTGCATTTCAAGGCGTATCATCGATGCGGTAAAAGCGTCCGCGCGTAAGAAAAACGCTCCCTTAAACGATGCAACTCCGATTGGGGTTGTGAAAGCGGATAAGGAAGTGGCGGCGTATTTTAACCCCGAGGACCTGTTGATTTTGCGTGACGATAGAAGGGAATTTCGACAAAAAATAAGCGGCGTGTTGTCCGATTTTGAGTTCAAAGTAACGACAATGTATATGGACGGTATGACCTGCGCGGAGATTTGTGAGGCGACGGGCAGACCTGCCAAAAGCGTGGACAACGCACTGCAAAGAAGTAAGAAAAAATTGCAAGAAGTTTTAAGATAAACGAAGGAGAAAGTATGGCATATTTGGCATTGTATCGTATGTTCCGCCCGACGACGCTTGACGATGTTGTGCGCCAAGAGCATATTGTTACCGTGTTGAAAAACCAAATCGACACGGGTAGAGTGGGACACGCATACCTGTTTTGTGGGCCTCGCGGTACGGGTAAAACGAGTATTGCGAAGATTTTTGCCGCAGCAATCAACTGCGACACGCCCGTAAACGGTTCCCCTTGCGGTAAGTGCGAGCGTTGTTTGGCGTTGAAAGACCCGTCGAATTTGGACATTACGGAAATCGACGCCGCCTCCAACAACGGTGTGGATGAAATGCGTGATTTGCGTGAAAAGGTGCAATATCCTCCCGTTTCGGGAAAATATAAAGTATTCATCATCGACGAAGTTCATATGCTTTCGCCGGGTGCGTTCAACGCGCTTTTGAAGACCTTAGAAGAACCGCCTTCCCACGCTGTATTTGTGTTGGCGACGACGGAGTCGCAAAAAATTCCTGCGACCATTCTTTCTCGTTGTATGCGTTTCGACTTTAAGCTGATACCGCAAGGAGATTTGGAAGACCGTTTGCGTTATGTCTTTGATAAAATCGGCAAAAAGTACGACGACGAGGCGATTGCGGCAATTGCTCGCGCGGGCGCAGGCAGCGTGCGTGATATGTTGTCGGTTGCGGATACCTGCGTATCCTACACCACGGGAAAATTGACCTATTCCGATGTAACGACGGTGCTTGGGAATACTGATTTTTCCGCGGTTTCTACCTTGTGCGGCGCAATTTTGTGTGGGGATATGGGCGCGGCGTTTGAAAAGACGGAGTCCTTCCTTGCAGCAGGTAAAAGTGTGGGTATGTTGTTGAAGGACGTGATGAATTTCCTCAACGCTTGTATGGTGGCAAAAACCTGCCGCGATGGGAAAGCCATTTTAGCATTCCCAGATTCGATGTATCAAGCGGTGGCGAAGATCGCTAAGGAAACGGACGGACATCGATTGCTCCGCGTGATGGAAATTTTTGCGAAAGTGGAAACGGAGCTTAAATATTCCACCTCGCAGCGTATCTTGTTTGAAACGGCTGTTTTGAAGGCAGCAATGCCTCAAGAGGATTATGATATCGAAAGCTTGATTGCCCGTATCACGGCGCTTGAGAAACAACTCGCAGAAGGGGTAGTTGTTCAAAACGTGGGGGGCAGGGTTGCGTTGAATGAACAACCTGTGCCTATTGCAAAGCCGGAAAAGACCATCGAGCAACCGAAGAAAGAGCCAGTAAAGGCGGTGGTGGAAGAATCGCTAGTGGAAGATTTTTACATTCCGCCCGATGAAGAACAAACGGGGGGAAATGTGTATTTTGACGGTTTCGATCCGAAACCTGCCCCTGTGAAAAAGGAAGCGGAAAAACCTGCGCCTGTAAAGACGGTGAAGCCTGTGGCGGTGGGCGAGCATAAAGCAACCTTTGGCACATTCCTTCGTACCATTCGTAAAATTGCAAGAAACGGTATTTTGCTGACACTTTGCATGGATTTGGACGGGGAGTACGATGGCGACACGTTTGTACTTTACACGACGAGCGACACCATTTACCGTTCGTTGACGAAACCCGACCATTATGCAGCGATCGGACAGGCATTTGCGGAAATGGGTTTGGCGGAAGGGCAATTTGCGGTGCGTTTGCGCGGCAAACAATCGGACGATTTTCAAAAATCGGTCAATGAAATCAAATCTACTTTCGAAGGCGTAAAGGTAGAAATTAAATAAAAATTATTACAAGATTTACTTGGAGGAAATGAAAAATGGCAGGATTCAAAGGCGGAAACAACAACATGCAAAACTTGATGCGTCAAGCGCAAAAGATGCAGGAAGAAATGGAAAAGACGGCGGAACTTTTGGAAGATTGGGAAGTTGTTGGTACGGCTGCAGGTGAAGCGGTTGTTGTGTATATGAACGCAAAGAAAATCATCAACGGTATCGAGCTTGACGAAAGCATCGTAGACCCTACCGATGTGGAAATGTTGGAAGACCTTATCATGGCGGCAATCAACGACGGTTATGCAAAGGCGGACAAGGTTTACGAAGAAAAAATGGGTAAATACGGCGACATGGGTGCGCTTGGGGGAATGATTTAATCGTATGGAAATCTTTATCGAGCCGATAGGGAAATTGATTAACGAATTTTCCAAGCTCCCAGGAGTTGGTAAAAAAACAGCGCAACGGTATGCGTATAAAATTATCGATATGCCAGAATCGGAGGCGCGCGCATTTGCGGACGCTATTTTAGGCGTAAAGAGAAAGGTGAAATATTGCAAGGTTTGCGGTAATTTTACCGAGGAAGAAACCTGCGCGGTTTGCCGTACGCGCGACCATAGCTTGATTTGTGTAGTGAAAGAACCCAAGGACGTTGCGGCGATTGAAAAGCTGCACGAATTCAAGGGAGTTTACCATGTTTTACACGGTGTAATCGACCCTCTTTCGGGTATAGGGCCGAACGATATTCGCATTCGCGAATTGCTTTCTCGTTTGCAGGAAGGTACGGTGAAAGAGGTGATCGTGGCGACCAACCCCGATGTATCGGGGGATGCGACGGCGATGTATCTTGCAAAGCTTATTAAACCGTTTGATGTGACGGTTACGCGTTTGGCACACGGTATTCCCATCGGGTCGGAAATTGAATACACCGACGATGTAACCCTTGCAAGGGCGTTTGTAGAAAGAAATAAAATGTAAAAATAAAAAACAGGCTGAAAAGGCCTGTTTTTTTTCTATAAAATATCCCCGCTTTTTATGCGGGGATATCAATTTTCACATGATAAACAAACGCGTGTTACCGCGGTATGAATTTTGCGGCGTTAGAGGTTAGTCCTCTGTACCGAACAAAGCAACGGTGAAGGTCTTATCGTCGCGACGGTCAAATTCCGCAAAGATAACGTCCTCGTATTTACCGAGTACCAAAACGCCGTCCTTGATGATAACGGTCGCGCTCTTACCGATGGTCATTGCCTTCAAATGCGCGTCTGCGTTGAGGTCCTTAGAATCCCAAATATTATGCTTATATTTTTCGGGGGTGTAGGGGAATTCCTTGCAAAGATAGCAGGTCAAATCTTCCATGATACCCGTTTCAAAATGGTTTACGTAAACGCTTGCGGTGGTGTGGTCGGAACAGCAAATAATGTAACCGTTTTTAATGCCGTTCACCTGGATAAAGGTGTTCAAGAAACGGTTCAAATTTACGAAGAATACACGTTGGCTCTTTTTATCGTTATCCGCATATTCTTTGGGCGGATAATAAACAAGGCTCTTCAAAAGCTCTTGATAGCTTGCTTCATCGTGGCTGTTGCTTCTTGCGAGTTTTTTGTATTTTTCCGCAACATCGGCGATTTGGAAAGTTCTGATAATGGGTTTCATTGTTTTTTCTCCTTACGTTTTTTTGCTTTCAGATCAAATTTGTAGAATAAGTGCATAATTCTCATACGATAGACGGACAAAATTTTCTCACCTGTACGCGGGGGTAAATTTTCTTCCGCAATCAAGATGGAATACATGATATCGTCAATTGCTATCATGATTTGCTGTTTCAACTCGTTACATTTATCTACATTAAAGAAAGCGATGTAGTTGATGGAGTTGTAGAAAAATTCGAGCATTGCCTCGTTGAGCTGTTCGCATTTTTCCTGCTTGCTCAAATTGCCGTTGTTTAAGATATCGTGTAAATCGTTGAAATGGTCGGTAATCTTCGCAGGGGAAAGTACCTCTGATTGATACCAGTTGGTTTGCTTGCTTTCCTGCTTATCTCTACGGGAGCGTTGCGCCTCGACGAAGCTCATGATGAATACGGAGGTGGCACTTATACCCGAAAGGATAAGGGTGATAATATTAGAGGCATCCATTGTTAAAATTTAACTCCTCCTTTTTGTATAATGATTCCATGATGTTTTCCGTCATGGTATCCACATATTCGCCCATGTGGGACAGGAGTTGTGGATTTTTACGAAAATCGAAGGTGTACTTTTTGAAAAACTCGTCCGTGATTTTCTTTTTAATGGTTACGCGCAGTTCTTCGGGATTCATGTACTTATGGCACATTTTTTCAACGGTTTCGCGGAAGAACCCATAGAAGAAGGAGTAACTAATAAAATGTGGATCGGGGTCAAGTGAGATAACATAGGGGATAGGGTCCGCTTCGTGCTGTGCGAAGTGGGTTTCCTTATCGCGTGCCGTTTGTCCGTTTTTATACCCGATCAAAAATACCTTTTCAGCCCCTTCAGCCTCGCAGATAAAGGGGAGGGCTTTATAAAGGGAAATTCGCCAAGGGTGATAGGAAATGGACGGGAGTGTATCTTCAAAAATATTGAAGATTTCGTCGATTTGATCCCCTTTGGGCGCGGCAGTCGGTACGGGATCGTTTAAGGTTAAAAAATCAAGGTTAAATTCTTGCGCTGCCTTGTTTGCAACAGGGGCGGGGGCTGCCTTTTCCTCGTTGTTTGCAACGGGGGGCATTTCCGTTAACTCTAACATATCTACCGCTTCCACCGTGTTCTCCGTTTTTGTCGGTTGCTCAAAACCCATCATATCCAAGATATTGATGGCCTTGCTTTCTGTGGTGGGGTTACCCGTAGAAGGACTGTTTTTTGGTTCTTCTTTCAAAAGAAGATCATCAAATAATCCAGCTTCCGAAAGGAGGTTGTCTTGTTTTTCTCTTTCGTTCATGGTGTTCTCCTAAAGAGATTTATTATTCCTATTATAGCATGATTTTCCAATTATTTCAATACCTTTTTATAAAATAACTTGGCGATTTTGTCAAAAAATGGTGAATTTTGACCGTGATAAAACGGTTTATCGCGTTTCGCTTGACTTTTTTTGTAAAAAGTGCTATGCTAATAACAAGGTTATATCGTTTTATGTGGGGCGGAGAGAAAGTGCTCGCTCGCTTGTACTGCGGTAAAACTTTATAAAAAATACACAAAGGGGATTGCCCTGTGAAAAGGGTGATGATGGGAAAGCTGATGAAAGATTATTATGGAAAAGACGCGTCGGTGTTAAAAGGCAAAAAATTGTTTCTTTTTGATATGGACGGAACGGTTTATTTGGGGGACAATCTGTTTGAGGGCGTGCCTGAATTGTTGAAAAAAATTGAAAAGGACGGGGGCAGGTATGTGTTCATTACAAATAATGCCTCTCGTTCGGTAAAAGATTACGTTGCAAAAATGCACCGTTTGGGTTTGACATGGATTAACGAAGAGCATTTCTTCACTTCCGCGCAGGCAGGTCTTATGATGTTGCAGGAAAAGCATGGCAACGATTTGATTTACATACAGGCTACCCGTTCGTTGGTGGAAGAATACCGCGCGGCAGGCTTGAATATTACCACGGCATATTCGGAAGAAGCGAGCGTTATTTTCGTTGCGTTCGACCCCGAATTTACGGGTGAAAAGGTTTATACCACCTGTGAAATGTTAACAAAGCGCGAGGGATTGCCCTATTATGCGACCAACCCCGACTGGGTTTGCCCTGTTGAATTTGGCTATATCCCCGATTGTGGTTCTATGTGTCAAAGCTTTGAACGCGCGACGGGTAAAAAACCCATTTTCCTTGGCAAGCCGCAGCCCACGATGATTTTTGAGGTAATGAAAAAGTGGGGCGCAACGAAGGAAGAAACGGTGGTTATCGGCGATAGATTGTACACGGATATTGCATCGGGTAACAACGCAGGCGTGGATACCGTATGCGTGTTGACGGGTGAGGTAACCGAACCGGAAATCCGCGTATCGGAAGGGGTAGAAAAGCCCACCTTCGTTTTGGAAAGTGTGAAGGATCTCTTAAACGCGTAACGCTTGGTGAAATAGTTGAATAGTAGATAAAAGAACCCCCAAAAGTCAGTTGACTTTTGGGGGTTCTTATATATACATTTTTTATGCAAGTGCGTTTTCGGGGGATTCGATTATGCTGCCGCCGTTGAAATACGCCTCTAATTCCTCAATGGTGTAGGTAACTTTTTGATCAATACAGTGGCTTGTATCTTCTATCACGCGTACCTGCTCGTTCTCTTCGCCTGAATGGCGGTAATCACAGTAAAAGTCTACCGAATCCTCACGGATTTCCAAATAGAATTTGTAATGCTCGTATTTAAGATTTTTCACATAGTAAAATCCTTCAATATACCGATAAGCAGCGAAGGAATAAACTTCCGCACCCGTTTTTTCATTGATACCTTCGTAACCGTGGTACATACAGGAGTAAAAGTTATCCCCGTTGCGGAAGGTAATCATGCTCAAATCCGCAAGATAATCGCCAAGCGCAACCGCCACTTCTACCGTGCCAGCGCCAAGTATCCTGCCTAAAAAGGCGGTTTCGTCCGTCAATTCCATTTGGAAATACACGGTGCGCTCAATTGTCAATTCCCCCCAGCTATATAGGTCGTAATAACGCACATCCTCGGTGTCTTGCGGACGGGAGGGGGTATCGATTTCGCTTGTGCTTGTTTCCGCTTCTTCGCTGTCTACCCAAAATTCCTGCGTGGATTCGTCGTATCCCATATTCGTTGTGGGAATAATAAGGGCAGGAGCAGTGAAGGAAGGGCAGGCGGTAGGGGTTATGCCGTAATCGGCAATCGTCTTTTTCGCCGCGTAGTAATTCCACTTGCCAAGACTGTTGATTAAACCCTTTCTGCCCAAACTCGTGTCAAAACTTTCGGGTGTGGGCGGCGGTTCGGTGGTGGAATCCGAACTTAGAAAAGCAAGCGGATTGCACGCGGACAAACAAAGGGCGCAGGTAAAAATCAACGCGATTGCCGTTAAAAAACGCTTTTTGTGCTTCATAAAATTCCCTCCTTATTGTATATAGTATACTATAAAAGTGAGATTTTGTCAATAGAGTTATTTTTATATTAAAAAACGGCGCTTCGTGTAAGAATCGCCGTTTTTGTCTATATTATGCTTCCGAGTTTTCGGGTTGTGTGTCGTTGGAAGGTTGGCTTGCTTGTGTATAACCGCCGCGCTTCAAAATTTTACGCTGTTTGCCGTAGAAGAAGAGTACCAAAACTGCCAAGATAATACCTGCGATGCAGGATACAATCGCACAGGAATTAAAGGTAACGGACAAGTTGTTTAACACTTCCATACCCTCGAACGCGCCTGCAAGTGCTTCGGGGGGATTTTTCAAAAGGTTGAGCGCAACAGTGGGAAGGAAACAAAGCACCACATAGGGGATAGAACCTAACCAAATGGGCATGCCTACCTTGATTGCATTGTTACGCTTTTTCCATTTGAGTAAAATTTTCAAGATGGGAAGCGCCCAAATCACAAAGGTTGCGATGATTACATAGCTTAACACTTTAATCACCAAAGCAATCGTTTCCTCCGCGCCGTTGAGTGCCTCTAACAGCTTATCGGTCAATACTTGGCGAAGCTCCGCGGTGGCATCGTTTTCCGCGGTATCCTCGGGCGCAGGTTTTGCGGAAAGAGGGGTTGCAAACACCGCCGCTGTGTCGGCGTTGTCGCCGCTTTCTTCGCTCTCACCCTTTAACATACTCAAAAGGAAATCGGAGGTGAAGGCTTCGGGGTCGATGGTGCCGTCTTCGTTTTCAAAATTCTTAAACTGCTCAATCAAGGTTTCTTTCAATTCGGCCTTGGCTTCGGGGGTTAATTCGATATCTGCGTAGTCGGGGTTGCCGCTATCTTTCATGATTTGGATGGATTCTTCGACGATATCCATGGTTGCTTCCGCTGCGCTTTCACTTGTGGCGCCGTCCGCGTAAATGTTGTCTACGAGTTGGGTGGCTTTTTCGTCTAAATATTCATCGGTCAAGCCTGCAGCGTTCAATTCTGCCTTTGCCTCTTCATCTGTTGTGCCTTCGCCGAGGGCGTTTTTAATTTCTTCCTTGATGCCTTCCGAGAGGGCGGTTTTTACCACCGAGGAAACCGTCTTTTTTACGATTCCGTTGAGGGTTTCACTCATTTGGTCAACAAGGTTATGTACATTATCGTCTAAAATCTTTTCCACAAGCTCCGCAGGGTTGGAGGAAAGGGCGCTTAAAATGTCGGCGGTTTCCAAAGAAATGGCAACCTTCAAGGTGATACCGTCCTCGCCAACGATTTCCGCAAGGTTGAGGTTTGCGTAGATATCGTCCGCGTCAATCGGCCCGTCCTCGCCCTCGTCTTCACCGCCTTCCGCAGAGGGGAGTAAGCCTTGTATGGTTTCCGCGGTCAAGGTGTATTCCGCTTTTACCGTCCAAAACGGCATCATAAAATAGGATACAATCGAGGCTATACATAATATAATGATGGCCAAATTGCAAAAAAGTATATTTTTCTTCGTATTCATATTAGGAAATCTCCTATGGGTTGATAAAGCTATTATAACAGGATGCGGTGTTTTTGTCAAGGGGTAATGTGAAAGTGGGGGCTGCATAATTTGTCCGCGTTTGGCGCAAATTGTTTTTTGAGGGAAAGTATGCGAAAAATTTTGGTGGAAAATATGGATGGGCGCACGCGCGACGAGAGGGAAAGCTGTTTCCCGATTTTACAGGAAAAAGGGCAAAGGAAGGGGGCAGGTACGAGATGACGGGGAAAAATTGTCAAAATTACAACAAAAACTATGTGGCGTATGTACATTCGTTTGACCCACCTACGCAGCATTTCAAAAATTGTTTCCGCGCCTTCCTTGTCGGGGGGTTGGTTTGTTGTATCGGGCAAGCCCTGCGCGTGATTTTTGAAAAGGCGTTGGGCCTATACGGGGATGAGCTTGCCTCGGCGGTGAGTATCGGCTTAATCTTTTTAGGTACGCTGTTGACAGGGTTGGGGGTGTATGATCGAATTGGGCGCTATGCAGGCGCGGGGTCGATTGTACCGATAACAGGCTTTGCCAACAGTATGGCCTCCCCTGCGATAGAGTTCAAAACGGAAGGCTGGGTGTACGGTTTGGCGGCGAAAATGTTTATCGTTGCAGGCCCGATTATCGTGTACGGAGTGTTGGCAGGTACGGCGGTGGGCATCGTGTATCTTTTCTTGTGAAAACGCATAAATACACGAAGGAAAATTTTTCATACCGTTGACTTTTTCCTTGTGGGGGTGTATAATACTCTTAACAAACTGAGGAGGTTTGCGAAAATGGATATTTCAAAAATCGACAAAAATTTCAGTATGAATACAGTCACCGTTGAGGACGGTATGCGCTATTACGCCATTCCGCACGAGGGCTTTGACCTGTATGGTGTATATTATGATAAAGAAATGAAAGAATTTACCCGTATGAGCTTTGACTTTGCAAAATCGGTCAATGCGGGGGTAGAGGCATTGTATAATTTCACCGCGGGCGGAAGATTGCGTTTTTCCACCGATTCTACGACGCTTGCCATTCGTGTAACCTATTCCTGGTTGCGGTTGATGTCCCACATGGCGATTGCAGGGCAGGGTGGCTTTTCCTTATTGGAGGAAACGGAAAATGGTGTGGAGCTTTTGAAAATTTTACCGCCCTTGGCGCATAATGATACGGGGTACGAATTGTCTTGCCCGTTGCCTGGCGGTATGAGAAATTACATATTGCATTTTCCTTTGTACAATACGGTTACTTCGTTGTCGGTGGGTTTAGATGAGGGAGCGACGGTGAAATCGGGTAAAAAATATCGCGAGGTAAAGCCCATTTTGTACTACGGTTCGTCCATTACGCAGGGGGGATGCTGTTCTCGTCCCGACAACGCGTATCAAGGTATTATCGCGAAGTGGAATAATATCGATTTTTGGAACTACGGTTTTTCGGGTAGTGCGCTTGGCGAACCTCAAATGGCGGATTTCTTCGGCGGATTTGATTGCAGTTTGTTTGTTTGCGATTACGACCATAACGCACCGAGTGTGGAGCATTTGCAAGATACCCATTACGCATTTTACCTGCAATATCGTAAGCATCGCCCCGATACGCCGATTTTGTTCTTGACAAAACCTGATTTCAACGGTTCGGAAAACCATATTGCGCGTGAGAAAATTATTCGTTCAACCTACCTCAAGGCACGCGCGAGAGGGGATACAAATGTATATTTCTTGGCAGGGAAAACCTTCTTCCCTGTGGATAGGGAAAATTGTATGGTTGACGGTTGCCACCCCAACGATTTGGGTTTCTACCTCATGGCAAAGAAAATTTATAAAAAGATGATTACGATCGACAAGAACTTTCGATGAAATAGGGCGCTCGGCGGTGAAAACCGTCGGGCGTTTTTGTATAAAAGAAAGGGTTTGTAACATACTGCCATTATGCAGACGATTTTTTTCAAAAATAAGCCACGGTTGGTGGCAACGGGTACGATTGCAGGACCGAAGGAATGCGCCGGCGTGGTGGGGAAATATGTGGATAAGACCTTATCGGACGATATGTTCGGGGAGAGTACCTACGAAAAAGCGGAGTGTAAAATGTTGACCTACGCCATTCAACGCGCCATCGAGAACGCAGGGGCAAAGGAAGAGGATGTGGATATGCTCATTTCGGGGGATTTGCTCAACCAAATTATCTCCGCGTCCTTTGCCGCGCGAGATTTTGATGTGCCCTTTTTAGGGGTGTATGGGGCGTGCTCTACTTTGTCGGAAAGTATCGCCCTTTCCGCCGCCTTAATCAATGCTGGATATTACAAAAAAATTGTTGCGGCAACTGGCAGTCACTTTTCTACGGCGGAACGGCAATATCGCTATCCTTTAGAGCTTGGAAATACCCGTCCCCCTCAATCGCAATGGACGGTTACGGGTGCAGGCGGCGTGTTCATCGCAGACATGGGTGCCGCAAATTCCACTTTGGCGGTGGAATGTGCCACCTTTGGCAAGGTGGTGGATTTTGGTATTACGGATGTTAATAATATGGGTGCGGCGATGGCCCCTGCGGCGGCGGATACGATTTTGACCCATCTGCGCGATACGGGCAGGAAACCCGATTACTACGATTTAATCGTAACGGGGGATTTGGGTGCATTAGGCAGTAGAATTTTGAAAGATTTGACATGGGAAAAGGGTGTGGAAATTCAACCCAACCATGTGGATTGCGGAGAGATTGTGTATAATGTAATTGAGGACGAATTTCAAGGTGGCAGCGGCGCAGGGTGCAGTGCAGTGGTGTTTGGTTCGTATCTTTTTGACAAGTTAAAAAAGCGAGAATTAAACCGCGTCCTGCTGTGCGCGACGGGTGCGCTTTTATCCACCGTATCGAGTGGGCAAGGGGAAAGTATCCCTTGTATTTGCCACGCGGTATCGATAGAGAATGTGTAAGAGGGAGTATGTATCAAGAATATTTAGAGATTTTATGGGGTTTTGCGAAAGCCTTTTTGGTGGGCGGCGGAATTTGTATGATAGCGCAGATGGTTATCAATTTTACCGATTTAACGGCAGGGAAAATTCTTGTCTTGTTTATGTTGACGGGGGTCGTGTTGCAGGGGCTTGGCGTGTATCAATATTTGGTAGATTTCGCAGGCGCAGGGGCAACCGTACCTATATCGGGTTTTGGGTATTTGTTAGCGAGTGGCGCGATGAAGGGGGCGGAAAAAGGCTTTTTCGGCGCGGTTACAGGCGCGCTATCTACGGCGAGCGCAGGTGTTTCTGCCGCTATCATTTTTTCCTTTCTCATGGCGGTTGTATTTCAATCGAAGAGTAAGAAAAATTAAAAAAAATCCCGAATTTTCATTCGGGATTTATACTTTTACAATGATTTTAATAGTTGGGTGTAGGAGCGCCGTTTACATACGACCACATTCCCTTGCAATAAACGGTTGCGTTGGTAAGATAGATGGCTTCCGTGTAGTTGAGGTAATCCCCCTCAAAAAAGAGGGTCGTTTTGGGGGTGAGGCCTTTGAACGCGGCCTTATCAACGGTTGTGATATTTTTGGGGATAACGATAGATATCGTTTCACCTTGCAGCAATTCAAACGCGTTGGCGTCAATGGTCGTGATGGCTTTCCCTTGATGGGAAACGGGTACGGTTAATATGTTATCGTCCGTTTTGATTGCTTGGTGAATGGCGTAGCCGTTTCCGTCTTGGCGGTAAACGAAAGCCGCTTGAATTTCCGAGGCTTTTCCTTCGGGGATTTTCCCTGCAAAAGCAATCGTGTTGTTAGAGTAATAAACGACAAGCTCGTTGTTTGGGTTAATACCAAATTTCGTAATTGTAACGGCATCGTTGGTTAGTTTCCCTACTGTTGCTTGCAACCCATCGGTATAGGTAATCGTTAATTGTTCATTAAGAATTTGCACTTTGTTTATGTAGTCAAACTTGTTTCCCTTTGCGTTGGTGGGGGAAACTTTGCCGATAATAGAGGCAAGCGGAAGGGTTACCTCGTTGTTGGATGGGTTCGTGTAGTTTGCGCTGAGGTGCAGTAACCCAAGATTATCAATATAAATAGTATCTAAGAAGCCGTATGATAAAGCGTTTATAAAGGTGGAGTAGTTTTCAATTACGCCTACTTTTTGTGCAAATTGATATATTTTTTCGAGTGTCCAAGCCGCCGTATTGTTAGAGTTTTCGGGCATAGGGATAGGTTCTATTTGGTTTTCCGAATAACCTATTTGACCACAAATGCTGCAGTAGCCGTTTTGGAAATTATGCCCGTTTGGCATTAAATCCTCGTATTGCTTTTTCCCGCATTCTTCACAAAGTTTTTCTATTAAACCTTTTTCGGTACAGGTGGGATTTTTGACAATATAGTTGGCCCAGCTATGCGTATGTTGATTGAGAAACGCGCAGGAAGACGAAATTAAAGAAATAGCGCAAAGCAAGCCTGTAACGCTCAATTTTGCAAATCGTTTCATCATTTACCTCCCAAAGTTAAACTTGTAATTCAAGTATAATCTAATTATAATTAGAAGTCAAGTATTTCAAACTAATTATTGTTAGGGGTTAAGCATGAGAAATTTTGATATGAAAGTAGTTGCGGAAAGAATACGATTATTGCGTGCCGAAAAAGGCGTTGAGCAAAATCAATTAGCGCAAGATATTGAGGTAAGTAATGCCTCGATTAGTTACTGGGAAAACGCTAAGCAGGAGCCATCGGCGCAAGCTATTTATAAGTTGGCGCGTTATTTTGATGTGCCAGCGGAGTATCTTTTGGGAATAAGAAATGATTAAAGCTCGGTAATACCGAGCTTTTTTAAGGGGATAAATTCGGTTTATTGCCGAAAATGTCCGATTGTAGATAGGCGTCGGGGACTCTGCCGACAAGAACGGATTCCCCGATTAAAATTTCCGTCGTCACAGCAAAATTTTCCGTCCGCGAAGGCATAACGATACTAATATCCGCAATCACATTCAAATAAATGGAATGTTTCGTTTGGTTGATCCCCACGCTGTCGAAGGTAGAAAAATAATCGCAAGATACACTGCTTACGGGGATAATGTGAAAGTGAATGTTCGGGCCAAGCCCTGCAAACGCTTCGATGCCCGTCAATGCGCCCAAGGGTACGGGGATTCCGTTTAGGCTAAGGTTTTTGAGGTTGGATTGCGAGATGGACGCGGTGTCGCGCGCAATTTTGTTGATTTTCAAGGGATTTGCCGCGACCGCAACAATTTCACCCTCTTTATCCCGTGTAATTGTCACCAAATCTTCGTAACGGATTTCATCGGAAAGGGTGTAATACACCGCGTCGTTGACAGCGACGGTGGTGCTGGCGCGCATGGTTGCCTCGCTGATAGAGATTAACACACGCGTAACGTTCCGTTGAAAATGGATAAACAATAAAACGGCAATTAAGAGAAAGGTAAGTAAAATATACAGCAACCGCCTTTTCCTGCGTTGTCGGTTTTGTTTTTTTGAGGGGGCAGCGTAAGGGAGCGCGTATTCGCCAAAGCAGTTCATTGTAAAACCTTTTTTAATTCGGTTAAAATGCAGGCGTTTCCGCTGTGAAAAGCGTTTTCCTGTAACCGTTTTTGCATTTCTTCATCCTGGAAGGCGCTTTCTATTGCCTGCGGAAGGGTGGAAAGCTCTTTTTGTTGTAGAACATGGCACAAACCCTTTTTTTGGAAATATGCGGCGTTTTCCATTTGGTCCCCTCGTGTTTGCCCCTCTAAAGGGATAAGGAGAGAGGGCTTTTTTAATGCCAAAAGCTCAAACACCGTCCCTGCCCCTGCGCGTGAAATAACAAGGTCGGCGCAGGCATATGCAGTACCCATGTCTGCGATGAATTCAGATTGATGGTAGTTTTTCAAGGTGTTTTCTATCGTATTTCCCCGTCCGCAAATATGCAAAACGAAATATTTTTCCGTCAAGGCTTTTAGGTTGGCGCGTATGGCGGTATTGATGGGCGTACTGCCGCTTCCGCCGCCAAAAACCAACAACACTTTGCTGTGGAATGGTATGGAAAACCGTTTCCGCGCCTCCGCGCGTGTTGCGCTAAAAATAGACCGCCGTATGGGCGAACCGCTGTATTTTCCGTGCGGAATGCGTTTTGCCGTTTCGGGGAAAGAGGTAAAGACATATTGACACTTTCGCGAAAGCAAGCGATTGGCGAGCCCTGCGCTGAAATCGCTTTCGTGGGAAAAGCAGGGGATATTTAACTGCTTTGCCGCCCATACAACGGGCAGGGAAACATAGCCGCCCTTTGAAAAGACGACGCTGGGTTTAATGTGCTTTAACCCCTCTAAGGCTTGCGCCTTTGCACGGTGAAATTCGATGGGGATACGAAGGTTGCGTTTTAACGCCGACCACGATATTTCTCGGATGAGTTTGGGACATTCAATTTCATAAAAAGGGACATTCCATTCGCTAACCAAGCCCTTTTCAATACCGTTTGTACCCATATAACATATTTCCGTTTCCCCCTCGGAAAGTAGCTCTTCAATGAGGGCGAGGTTGGGGATTACATGCCCTGCGCTGCCGCCGCCCGTGAATAATATTTTCTTCATAGTACCCCTCGTGTTTTTGTTCATTATATTATAGGCACGATGGGCGTGGAATATTCCCAAAAAAGAAAAACCGCATACCCATGTATGCGGTGAAAGTATATTAAAGGTTGTTTTTGAGGAGAGTTTTTGCAAAAATTGCCACCCTTTCACGCAAGGAAGCAGGGGATAACACTTTGACCCCTATCCCCAAACGCAAAACAGTTTGTTCGGCGTTTTCTTCGGGTATGGAAATTTCCGCAATCCACTTGCCTTGGACGGAGCGGACGTTTTCAACGCCTACCTTTTCGACGATTTCTTCAAGGGCGGCGTCGGTGATTTCCAACTGCGCGGTGAGGTGCTTTTTCGCCTTTGTTTGCAAGGGAATGTCTTGCTGGTCAAAATGTCTTTTGCGGAAGATTTTTTCCGTTTTGACAATCCCCACAATTCGCCCAACACTAAACAGGTAAAAATCACGGTGCAGGTGACAAAAAGCGTATAGATGCCAAACGTCCTGCTGTAAGACAAGGGAATAAGGCTCAATTTTGGAAAGGAATTTTTCCTCGTTTTGCGGTTGATATTCGATTTCTGCTAATACTTCCTCTCGCATACAATCTAAAATTACCTGTGTTTTTTGGGTGAGAGAGGGGAGGCTTTCTTCCACAGCAAAGCCGTGCGCTTCACCGCCGATGGAAAGGGTTTGAGTTTCCGTTTTGAGCTGTGCGCTTAACTTTCTTCTTGCGTTGAGGAAACGAGGGTTCGGGTCGTGGTTATAGGCAAGCTGTAAAGCATCCAAAATGGCGGTGTATTCCTCGTCGCGCATAAATCCCACGGGTAAACGGTAGCTGTCCGACAGACAAATTCCGCCGTTTCTGCCCCGCTTTACAAAGAGGGGAAGGCTTTGCGATAACACCTCTGCATAGCGGTACACCGTCCGTGTAGAAATCCCGTATTTTTCCGCAAGATAGCCTGCGGTCACCTTGCGTTTTGATAAAAATTCAAACAACATATCTAATAAAATTTCGGTATTCATATCGTTTATAGTTTAACATATTCAAGTGGCGGTGTCAAGTTTTTGGTAAGAAAATACAGTCAATCGATTGCAAACGGAACAAAACGCTTGACAATCGGGTGAAAAAGTTGTAAATTTATAGGGATAGGAATTTATTTGATTTACAATCAAAAGGAGAAAACATGTCGGTAAATGTAATGGATACCCTCCGTGCAAGAGGGTTTGTAAAACAGACGGTTTACGAAGAAGAACTTTATGAAAAGCTGGGCAAGGAAAGCGTGCCTTTTTATATCGGCTTTGACCCCACGGCGGACTCGTTGCACGTAGGGCACTTTATGCAGTTGATTGCAATGCATCATATGCAACAGGCAGGACACAAGCCCATCATTTTGATCGGCGGCGGTACGGCGATGGTCGGCGACCCTTCGGGTAGAACGGATATGCGTTCGATGATGACGAAGGAAACCATCCGTCACAACGTAGAATGCTTCAAAAAACAAATGTCCCGCTTTATTAGCTTTGAAGGTGAAAATGCGGCAATTGTGGTAGATAACGGCGACTGGTTGATGGATTTGAACTACATCGACTTCTTGCGTGAAATCGGCGCGCACTTCTCTGTAAATAGAATGTTGAGCGCGGAATGTTTCAAACAGCGTTTGGAACGCGGTTTGTCCTTCCTTGAATTTAACTATATGTTGATGCAGGCGTACGACTTCCTCGTATTGCATCAAAAATACGGTTGCTCGTTAGAGCTTGGCGGCGACGATCAATGGAGCAATATTTTGGCTGGTATGAACCTCATCCGCGTTAAGGAACAAAAGCCTGCGTTTGCGATGACTTTCACCCTTTTGACGACCTCGGACGGTAAGAAGATGGGTAAAACGGCGAAGGGTGCGGTTTGGCTTGATGAAAACAAGACCACCCCTTACGAATTCTATCAATATTGGAGAAATATTGGCGACGACGACGTTGAAAAGTGCATGAAGCTTCTTACTTTCTTGCCCGTTGAGCAAATCGAAGAGCTTTGCGCGCATCGCGACGAACGCATCAACAAAGCGAAAGAGGTGTTGGCATAGGAGTTGACGAAAGAGGTGCACGGCGAAGAAAAGGCAAAGCTTGCGGACAGTCAAGCAAAGGCGGCTTTCGGCGGCGCAGATGCGGAACTTTTGACGAAAGAGGTTTCGGACGTTGTTACCGTGGTGGACGCAATGGTTGCGGCAGGCGTTGCAAAATCGAAGGGTGAGGCTCGTCGTTTGATTGAACAGGGCGGCGTTTCCGTAGATGAAACGAAGGTTGCTGACCCGAATATGCCCATCCCTGCAACGGAATTTGTATTGCATAAGGGTAAAAAAGTACACCTTAAAATCGTTGTAAAATAATTATCCCGATTGCAGTAAAGCTTGGTTACTTATGGAAAAAGCAGTACGCACGGTCTTTGCGCCGTATGAAAGTGAAAAAGTGATTGAAAAATCCCGTTTCATCACGTATAGTACCCATGTGGAGAGTGAAGAAGAGGCGCGCGGATTTATTGCAAAAATCCGTTCGCAGCATTCGCTTGCCACCCATGTTTGCTATGCGTTCATTTCGGATAAAACGGGTAATTTACAACGCTTTTCCGACGATGGCGAACCGCAAGGCACGGCAGGCGTACCCATTTTAGAGGTATTGAAGGCGAAAAAATTGTATGAAACTGCGGTTGCGGTGGTGCGCTATTTTGGCGGCATAAAGCTGGGTGCTGGCGGTTTGGTACGCGCCTATTCCTCTTCTGCTGCGGAAAATTTAGACGGGGCGGATATCCGTGTCCTTGAAATGTGCGCCGAACGGACGATTGAGGTGGATTACACAGGGATAGACGGGGTGCAAAAATACCTTTCATCGCATACCTGCTCCCTTCTTTCTACTGATTATGGGGCGGCGGTGCGTTTTTTAGTGGCGGTGAAAAAGGCAGAAGTGGACGCCTTTTGCGAGGAGCTTGTCGATTATATGCAAGGCCGCGTAAAAATTGAAAAGGGCGCAGAATATTACGCGCCGTTTAAGGAATAAGTTGCGCGGTATGCGCGCGCTTACCCGTGTGTATATACTAAATATATAAAAATGTTGTACAAAATGGATAGTAGGAAACGAGAAGTTTGTCTATTTTGTCTATTGTATTTTTTTGAAAAATATAGTAAAATGTTAGTAATGAAAATTTATATCCGTTAGGAGGAAAAATAATTATGTCAGGACTTTTGCTCAATGGCATCAACAAAGTATACCCCTCGGGCGTACAAGCAGTTTTCAATTTCTGTCTCGATATTAGAGATAAGGAATTCATCGTACTTGTAGGTCCTTCCGGTTGCGGTAAGTCTACCACCCTTCGTATGATCGCAGGTTTGGAAGAAATTTCGTCCGGTGAATTGTATATCGATGGCAAGCTTGTTAACGATGTAGTACCCAAAGACAGAGATATTGCGATGGTATTCCAGAACTACGCACTCTATCCCCATATGTCCGTTTACGACAATATGGCATTTGGTCTTAAACTTAGAAAAGTACCCAAGGAAATCATCGACCAGAAGGTAAAAGCAGCTGCTGAAATCCTCGGTATCACCGATTACCTTTCCAGAAAACCCAAGGCATTGTCCGGTGGTCAAAGACAGCGTGTTGCGCTTGGCCGTACCATCGTTCGTGAACCTAAGGTATTCTTGCTCGACGAACCTTTGTCCAACCTCGACGCTAAGCTTCGTGCATCGATGAGAACGGAAATCTCCAAATTGCACGCTCGTCTTGCTACGACGTTCATCTACGTTACCCACGACCAGGTAGAAGCTATGACCATGGGTACGCGTATCGTTGTTATGAAAGACGGTTTCATGCAGCAGGTTGATACCCCTCAGAACCTTTACGATTATCCTGTAAACCTTTTCGTTGCAGGTTTCATCGGTACCCCTCAGATGAACTTCTTCAAGGATTCCACCTTGACCAGCGAAGGCAACAAGATTTTTATCAACTTCGTTGGCGGCAACAGGATTCTTTTGCCTCAGGCAGTTGTTGCTCGTATTAGAAATATGAACGAATACCTTGATACTGGTAAGCCTATCACCCTCGGCGTTCGTCCCGAAGATATCCACCAGGATCAATTGTTTATCTCCAACTCTCCTGAAACCGTAGTAAAAGCTCGTAACGAAGTTATCGAAAAGCTCGGTGCTGAAACGCAGATCTACTGCGAATTGAGCTACGAAGGTAAGGAAAGCTCCATCATCGATAACTCCACGCAGATGATCGCTAAGATCTCCAGCCGTGCAATCGTTGCTTTGGGCGATATCATAGAACTCGCATTCGACGCTAACCACATCCATATGTTCGACGGCGAAACGGAAGCTACCCTTCTTAACAGAGACGAAGGTTACGAAGTAATCGAAGAAAACGCAGAAGGTTCCGCATTCGTTCCTCCTACACCTCAAGAAATGCGCGCTTGTATCGAT
>JAZTYG010000145.1:0-2126 GCA_045636845.1 Candidatus Scatosoma sp. | reverse complement strand
AACAAAATCCGCTTCAAATGCTCCGTTTTGGAAAGCTCGGTTTCGCGTTCGGCAAAGCTTTCGATATAGGAAGGCAAAAGGGTTGCGTAGTTGCGCGCCGTTTCATCTACGCCGCGGATACAGCCGATATACCCCACACTTCGATAAAGAAAACGGAAATAGGTGTACGCGCCGTCGTCCGTTACCCCTTCAAATTGCTTATCGCAAATGGGGGTGTCGCTCGGACGAGTGTTTTCCGCATAGTAGAAAAACTCTATCGACAGTTTTTCCGCAATACCTTGGCAAATCTTTTTCAACTCGGACATCCTACTTCTCCTAAAATTTTTACAGCGCCCCGTTTTATGCATATATCTTACGGCTTAACGCTCCGTCTATCCTTTATTATAACGCAAAGTGAATTTTTTTTCAAGACTTTTTTACGCGTTTTTGTGTTTTCTTCTATTTTTCACGGAAATTGTATGTCCACCCCCCCTGCAAATGACTAATTTTTTTATAAAAAAAATTTTTTCCGCCGTTTAGCTATTGACAGATAATGAAAAAAATGTTATAATGTGATAAATTCTTTAATTTATACCCCTTTCCTACGGAAAGAAGGGTAAATTTCAAAAATAATTTTCAGGAGTTTTGTTATGAGCAATCAAAATCTTAACGAACAAACGGCAAAATCGAAAAACATAGGTTATCGCATTTTTGCCATCGTTCTTATGGCGTTGAGTGTTATCGCACTCTTCCTCCCCATTAGAACGTTTGCAGGCAGTAAGGTATCTACCCACATTTCCTTCGCTTTGCTTGGCCAAATGTTTGCGTCGCCTTATAGAAAATGGGGCTTCATCCCTATGCTTGACGATCCCGCTTGCGCAACGACGCGTCTTGGCAGCTATGCAGTATGTTGCTTTATCGTTGCAATGCTTGTTGTTCTTGCTGTATCCATCATCGCCCTTGTGCTTTCGGTTAAGGATTCTAGCGCGAAGAAAACGCAGGTATTGACGACTATCGCAGTTTACGCGTTCACCTTGGCATCCGCTGTATATTCGCTTGTTATCACTACGGTTACTTCCTATGTTTCGGGCACGCCTGTTATCGTAGACGTAACGACGGTGGTACTTACGGCAATCGGCTGCCTCTTCTACTTATTCCTTTTGATCCAAAAATATAAGGCAGCTTGCTTGTTCTACATCGCGCAATTCGTATTCACCTTTGCTGTGCTTGCCTTTGTTGTTCTTGCATACACGCATAGAGGCGAAGCTGTTGCTCCCGCACTTGACGTAGCACGCAGATACAAACTTTTCGCTATGCACTTCATTTTGGGTATGACCGCGGTTGTTGGTTTTGCATCCCTTTGCGGTTTCTATCCCACCAACAAGAAAGCAAGCAACGTAATCAGCGTTTCCATCCTCTTCTTCCAAACGGGTACTCTTTTCGGTATGGCACTCCTTGCGGCTGTTGCAGATATCCACGTAAGAGATTATGAAATCTACACCTTCGTTGCAGGTATTATCACGTTTGTACAATTCCTTTCGGTTATCCTTTGGATTTCGCTTACGGGCAACAAGAAAGAAAAGCCCATCAAAGCGCTTACCGACAAAGAATACATCGAAGTTCTTCCTTACGAAGGCGGCCCCGTTTCCGGCATCTACGTAGCAGAAGTTGTTGAAGAAGCTCCCGCAGAAGAAAGCGCAGAAACACCCGTTGAAGAAACTGCAACGGAAGAAGCTCCCGTAGAAGAAAACGCAACGGAAGAAGCGCCCGCAGAAGAAGAACCCGCAGGTCCTTTCGACGCATTCATGCTCACGCTTACCAAAGAAGAAAGATTGCAATTCACCGACCTCTACATCTTGAAGACGGTAAATATGCCCGAAATCCCCGCATACGTAGTAGGCGGCGACAACAAGAAATTCTTCAATAAGGTATTCATCTTCCTTGCACAATACAGAAACGTTATCCGCTCTGCATTGCTTGCAAAAATGTATGATTTCTCTATGAAGCTCTAATCTCTCTTGAAATAAAAATCCCGACAAAAGTCGGGATTTTTTTGTCCTAAATTTTACGTACGTCAAAATCTTGCTACAAAAAAGACGGAACATTTCGCCCCAAGCGGCAATTCGTTCCGTCTTTTATTTACTTTT
>JAZTYG010000144.1:0-8447 GCA_045636845.1 Candidatus Scatosoma sp. | reverse complement strand
CACGTACGCTATGTACGCTCCCGTCAAGAAAGCCGCGCGCTCCTTGTCTTACTTGCATTTTTCTACGGCAAGAGGGGGCGTAATACTTCGTCGCGCTTGGTGGGTGGCGTAATATATCATCGCGCTTATCAGCTTTATTTAATGTGAAAAAAGCTGTTAAAAAGTGGGGTCGCCGTATTCGTCCTCAAAGCCCCATAAAAAATTAGGTGTAATGTCTAAAAGTACGCAAAGCTGTTTCACTTGCTCGTAGTTCAATTCAATTTTTCCACTTTCATAACGAGCGTAAGCAGGCTGTAAAATGCCCATTTTATTTGCTAATACAGCTTGTGTGTAACCCTTTTGTTTTCTTGCTTTTTTTAAATTCTCGCCGATGCTTTGGCTAATCTTCATTTTGTTGCTATATAACAAAAAATGTTATACTCTCCTCATTTTTTTAATTATAACATAAATTGTTATCTTTTAATTGACTTATAACACTTAATGTTATATTATGTATTATGGAGGTGAATTATGCAAAAATCAATAGAGGAAATTTTTTGTGGAATTCCCAGCTTGTTATCTCTTTTTCAAGAATATGAGCGTGAGTTGGTGCGCGCAAAAATAGGGATACACAGGAAGGGGGTAACGGCTGAACGGGTTGCCATGCGGAATGAGGCGTTACTGTTGGTGGCGCAAAGTATTACAGCCAGCGAGCTGAAGTTGCTATATTATCTAAGAAATACGGACGGGACGGATTTAAATGTATTGCTAAAAGCTGTTAAGAGTGTATATCGTGCACAATGTATTTTAAAAAATGAGATAGATGCGGGGGGACGCGAGGATATTTTGCAGCTTGTAAGGAAAAAGGGGTGAGATAGGGGGATAATCGGAGAAATTTTAAAGAAAATACCTAAAAGCGTTTGACATAAAGCCAAAGAAAAGGTACAATATAGGATGAGCATAAATGCACAAAAAACGGAGAACGAAATTATGGCTAAAAATATGACGAAAAAAATTATTTGCAATACGTTGGCGGTGCTTAGCGCATCCGCTTGCCTTGGTTTGGCAACGGCTTGTGAAACCGCGCACCCCGAAGTGGAAATGATTATTTCCTTCAACGGTGTTGAATACTCGTTGGAATATGAACTTTACAGAAATATTGCGCCTTCGACCGTAAACCATTTCCTTTGGTTGGTTGACAACGATTACTACAACGGTCTTTGCGTACACAACTACGATGCAAGCTCGATGAAAATGTACACGGGCGCATATAAGGTATCCGAAGACGAAGGGGATGCAGACGGTCTTGAATATCAAGAATACTTCAGCAAAATCGCAACCTTTGACAACTATGCAGATTTCCCTGTAAGTGTTTGGAAGGACAGCCAAAAAACGACCCCCTTGTACACCCTTGCAGGTGAATTTGAGGCAAACGGCTTTACCGTAGAAAACGGCGCGAAGAAACAATCCTTCGGTTCGTTGACTATGTACTACAACGAAAAGGGTACGAAGGCAAAGGCGTATGTTCCTTACCGCAGCGAAGAAAAAGCTGGTCAAATGGCTACGAGAGAATACAAGTACAACAGCGCTACTTCGGAATTCTACATTAACCTTTCCACCACGCAAAGCAGCAACTCCAAATACTGCACCTTCGCAACCTTGAAGGGTGACAGCGTAGAAGTTTTGCAGGATTTGCAGGACGCAATCAATGATTACATTGAAAGCACCTACGAAGAGGAAGAAGGCACCTCGACGACGGCTCAGTTCACAACCAAGCACAGCGTAGTGGTTGATACCGATGACGAAATCGTAGCAGGCAGCGGTAAAACGGTAAGCTACCTTGTTCCGAATGAAGCAATCGTTATCAAAGAAATCTTCACGAAAAAATATTAATTAAGTAATTTACAAAAACCTTTACTGTCGTCTGGTGGTGAAGGTTTTTCTTCCCTTTTACCAAAAATACCGCCCAAAATAGGGTAGGGCGCTTACTATGGAGGAAAATTATGAACGATACTTCTCTTTTTGGCACAAGACATTTGGTCTTAATTTGCATATCCTTTGCCTTGATGGCAGGTTTGTATATCTTTTCAAGAAAGTTATCCATCAAACAATGCGCGAAAATTTTGTTATTTGTCGGGATTATTTCGGAAACGATTAAGATTTTTTACTACATACAGGCAAATGAGGCGGAATTCGGCGGTGTGTTGCCTAAAACTGACCTGCCTTTCCACCTTTGTTCCATTCAAATCTTGTTTATCTTGGTGGTAAATTTAACGACCAATGAAAAATTGAGAAGATTTATTTTTAGCTTTATGATACCGAGCTGTTTAATCGGCGGTATTGCGGCAATTTTAATTGCGACGGACTCTGCTCGCAGCACGGTGATTATCGGTATGCAGTATTTCCTTTACCATATCGCAATTTCCACCTTCGCGTTACGTTTGTTGACGGACAAGGAAATGAAATGGCGTGTGCCCGATATGTTAAACTGTTTCAAATTCCTGCTTGTGATTATGTTCTTCGCGTTCTATATCAACAGCATTGTGTACGATGGCGTGTCTAACATTAACTTTATGTATGTTGTAGGCCCTCCTCAAAGCGGTTTGCCCTTCCTCAACAAGGATCACGGTTGGTTGGTGTATATCACCCATTATGCAATTTTGGTGGTAACGTGTGTGGCGCTTTGCTATATCAAGGCAATCATCGACACCATCAAAGAGAAGAAAGCGCAGGTTACTGCGGAAACGGTAGAAGAGGTTTCCGAGGTTGCGTAAAAGAAAAAATAACCCCCTTTACCCGATGGGTAGAGGGGGTTTTTGTGTGGAATTTTACCCATTCGCTTCTAACCAAGCCTTTTTCTTGTCCGCGCTCATACGGGTAATATCTTCTTTGGGGTGCTTGCTATCTGCGCCGCCGTTGACATAGAGGAAAAAGTTCCCGCTTTCCGTTTGATACAGGCTTTCTTCCCATCCATCGTTTGCGCCATACACGCCAAAGGTTACCTTTTTCAACAGAGTGGAGGTATCTGTATCATATACTTTTTTACAAATGATTTTTTGCATAATTTCATCTCCTTTTTTGTGGGCTTTCCTGCCCATCCGACAAAAATTGTATCGAAAAAGCAAGGGCATTGTCAAGGATTTTTCGTTGGTAAATCTTACCGTCAAACGGTGATATCCGCGATTTTCCCATTCTCTAATTTGACTGTGAAATAATCTACCTCGAACAGTCTCGGCGCTTTTTCCCGTATTAAACCGCAGGTATAAGGGTCGAGGGTAAGGATAACGGCGCGAAAATCCCCCAAAAACGCGGTAAGACTTTCCGCCTTGGCGCGTAAGTCGTCCGATAGCATTTCTACATAATTTTCTCCCAACAAAACACTCTCAAAAAAGGCGTAGGGGAGTAGCTCTTCACGGATTTTATCCGCATCATTTCCACCGTCGAAGGCGCGCGCTTGCCGCAAGGAAAAGCGAGTGCGCGTACAGCCCGTTTTCTCAATTTTCCATGTACAATCGGCAACCCGTCCAAGGGTGTCCGATAGGGGCAGGGTTGCGTTGAGTTCCGTTTTTGTGATGGAAAAATCCAAAACCTCTTCCATAAAAACGCATTTTCCGTCAGCCGTGTACGCGGCGAGGTGGTTTTTCCCCTCCAAAAAGAACAAATCCCCCTGTTTTGACAGGGTACAAACGGAAAAGGCAGGGGGCAGGGTCGAGGTGAAGAACCCCTCGGGCGATTGCAGGGTGAGCTGTATATGCCCCTGTTGAAAGACGGAAAGCACGGTATCCCCAAACCGTTGTTGCGCGATGGGGCGCAGGGTATAATCGACGGGCGCGAACTCGTACGCGCGTATGGCAATACCATCCCTTAACAAATACACTTCGCACCCGTTTGGGGGCGCGGTAAGGATTTCTTCCGTAAGAAAAAACCCGATGCTGTGGGCATTTTCGGGTGAAAATTTTACAAAAATGCGCTCGGCAAGGTTGATTTCGGCGAACCGTTCAAAGCTGTCGGTGATGCCGTAAAACACACCGTTTAGACTTAACGCGCAGGGGACAGAGGACAAAAAATAGATTTTCATAGGGTATTATATGATTTTTGTAAAAGAAAAAGTATAAAAATGTGAAAATGCGTAAATAATTTCCCTACAAATCAATTTTTTGGAGGGCAGTTATGAATAAAATTAACGGCTATACGGAAGAAGAAGCGAAGAACTTGGTGGATTTTATCAAGGACGGAAAGCAAAAGGGAAAAACGCATACTTATCTTTTTGAAACCTACGGCTTGCAAAACGGCAGGGCGAAAGGGAGCGTGCGGAATTATTACTACGCGCTTATGAGAAACGAAAAACGGGACGAGCGTATCGTTAAATTGTTGGACGGGTCGGAATTGTCGGTGGAGAAAATCAGAGAATTTACCGAAGAGGAAACAGACGAGGTACTTCGCAGTATTTTGGCGGAGAAGAGTAAGGGTTTGTCGGTGCGCCGCGCTATTTTTAACCTGTCGGGCGGTGATGATAAGATGATGTTGCGTTTGCAAAATAAGTATCGCAATACCCTCAAAAAAGAACCCGAACGCATCGCGGAAATTGCGATGGAGTTGGGGTTGAAAGAGGAGGCGGAGAACGTGCGAAAGGGCGCCAGACCGCGCGCGGAGAAAAAGCCAACCTTACCTGACCGTGATTTTTTACGCCGCCGTTTGGAAAACGAAATCAATGCCTTGTACGATCGTTTGGCACAGGCATTAAAGGCGGAAAACGAACGCTTACGCTTAGAAAACGAGAATCTAAAAGCAGCGTTGGAAAATGGCAAAGACATATAAAACAACCCACCCGTGTACTCGTTCACGGGTGGGTTTTGTTAAACGTTAGGCGTTATCCGATTGCATTTTTTGCGCGATTTTACGGGATTTATTTTTTACCTTATCCACTTTTTCTTCCACGCTTTCCTTTGCATCGTCCGCCGTTTTCTTGGCCTTTGCTTTCATATCCTCAACAGCATCGTCCATTTCCTCAATTTTTTCATCCATTAGTTTATCTAACTTTGCCTGTACCTCTACTTGACCCTTCTTGATAAGGGTACGCATTTTATAATTATTTGCGACGAGCAACGCGCCGCCAAGGCCGCCGATCACCAACCCGATTGCAAATTTCTCCATTGATTTCTCTCCTTTTTTTTGGATATTCCATCGGTAGTATGTGAAAATATTAGAAATCTATGCGAAAAAGTAAAAAAGTTTTAACGAAACAATAGACGAACGAACTTGTTTGTGTTATAATAAAGGTATGATAACCAAGAGAGCCATCGCCTTTGATATAGGCAACAAACGAATCGGGGTGGCAATTTCCGACCCCTTCAATGAATACGCAATGCCGTGTGAAACTTTTACCCGTACCCGTGACATCGGCGCGGACGCGCGCGCTTTGGCAAAGCTTGCCAAGGATAAGGGTGTGGGGGTGATCGTGTGCGGTATGCCCTTTCAGTATGACGGCAGCGAGGGAATTCAAACGAGAAAGACCCGTGAATTTATCGAACAGCTCCGCGAACGTACGGATTTGCCTATCGAGTTGGAGGACGAACGCTTTACCACCATGCAGGCGCGCGAAACGCAAATTATGGGCGGTATCAAGTGTGAGGATCGGAAGAAAACCATCGATTCGATTGCGGCGTCGTATATCTTAGAAAGCTATCTTGCAAGACAAAAAATGAAAAATAAAAGGGAGGAATCTCAAATGAATAACGAAATGGAAAACGAAATTTACGAAGAAGAGGACCGTATTTTTGAGGTAGAAGCGGAAGATGGCACGGTTGAAAAATTGTACCACATCGCAACGATTGAATACCGCGGCGGTATGTATTGCTGTTTCCAAAAAGCAGAGCCCGAAAGCGAAGAGGAAGAAGACGAAGTAATCATTTTCGCATTGAAGGGCGAAGGGGACGACGCTGTGCTTGAACCTTTGGAAGACGAACAGCTTTTGGACGAAGTATTTGCGGAATTCTGCCATCAATACGAAAACTTTGAAAACAGCGACGAAGCGGAAGAAATGGATAATTAAGCAATCTTACATTACGCGCAGTAAGGCGTCTTATTGCACGGGTTTGTAGATAGCTTTGCCTATACCCGTTGCTTTGCAAACAAGATTATAAATTTTACAAAACGCTTTACAATGTTAAAAAACGCCTGCGGTATAGCGCCGCAGGCATTTTTTTGTTTTTATTTATATTCAAACAATTCTTTCATATTCACATTTAACACTTGCGCGATATAAAAAACCTCTTTGTCAGAAGCGATACGGATTTGCCCTTCCAACTTAGAATAGCTAGTGGGGTTAATATCCAACCCTGCCAACTGCAACTGCGCGATAAAGTCCTTTTGCTTTATGTTTCGGGCTTTGCGCAAGGCTTCTACCTGTTTTCCTATTAAGTTTAATTCCCCATATGCCTTGTTTCGTGTTTTCATAATCTATCTACAGTCAGTTTAATTCTTTTTTGGAATTATATCACAAAAAATACTTGACATAATTCCGTAGTGGAATTATAATAGGATTAACGAAATAAAAAGGGGTGAAAATTATGCGGGTTAAGAAATGGATAGCTTTCGGTATGGTTTGCGCGTCTGCGTTGGTGTGCTGTACTTCGTGCGCGGTGAAGTTTGACTATCCCATCGAAAGCAAAGAGGTAATAGGCGAACGGGTTGCAAACGCACAGGCATGGGATCAAGCCTTCCGCGATGCGAACGCCCTTGCGGAGAAAGAAGGGGCAAGTTACAGCTTGGTTGTGCATATTACCGAAGGGCAAATTCTTTTCAATAATATGTATTCTTTCGCAAAAAATAGGATAGGCTACCGTAGTACGGGTGTTTTGGAAGGAAAAGCAAAGGGAAAGATTTCCTACACCTACAACGCGTATCAATCGAGATTGATGATACGTATGGTAGATACGGGTACTTGTTATAGAGAAATCAAAGGCGGTAAAGCGATTGACATTGTACAAAATGCGGACGGCACTTACACAGGTACGGACATCGGCACGGATATTTTGGCGGATGCAATCCCCATCACTTGGACGTTGTTTTCCATAGCGGAAGACCCCAAGGAGGTAGAGGAACAATTTGCACAGGCAACCTACTTACCCGAAGAAAGTTGCTATTATGAGGAAATGTCGGAAAGCGGATACACCAAGAAGAACTGGGTGTGGATTGTGGACGGCGTGGTAAGAAAATTCCGTACGGAAAGAACGATTTACGAAAGCTTGGGGAATAGTTTTGCTTTGCAAGAAGAAGTCTATGAGGTATATGTAGGCGGAATGAACGGAACGGTGGAAATTCCCGAATATACATACGACGGGTTAATATAAGACAACTGCCTGCGGTATAGCGCCGCAGGCGTTTTTCTTTAGAAAAGATTATAAATTTTACCAAGAAAAAGGGGTAAAAAAGTAAAAAAAATCGTAAAAACAATGCAAAATAGCTTGCCATACCTTGCGGGATATGGTAAAATAATAAAGCTAAAAATTCACACTCGCTCATTGTGCACAATCCGTGTCCGTAAAATCTTTTCAATGCGGACGTAATTGTGGGCCAACGCAAGGCGAGGAGGAAAAAACGGAGGTTTGAATTATGGCAGTTATTACTATGAAGCAGCTCTTGGAAGCAGGCGTTCACTTCGGTCATCAAACGAGAAAGTGGAACCCCAAAATGAAGAAGTACATCTTCGCAGCAAGAAATGATATTCACATCATCGACTTGCAACTTACCGCTAACCTTATCGAAGAAGCATACGCTTTCGTATGCGAAACCGTAAAGGCTGGTAAGACCGTTCTTTTCGTTGGTACGAAGAAGCAGGCTCAAGACGCAATCAAAGAAGAAGCAGAACGTTGCGGTCAGTACTATGTTAACAGCCGTTGGCTTGGCGGTTGCTTGACCAACTTCAAGACCATGAGAAGCCGTGTTGAACGTCTTGAAAAGCTTGAAGCTATGGAAGCAAACGGCGATTTCGATTTGTTGCCCAAGAAAGAAGTTATGCTTCTCAAGAAAGAAATGGAAAAATTGCAGGCTAACCTTGGCGGTATCAAGACCATGAAGGCTATGCCCGGCGTTATGTTCGTTGTTGACCCTCACAACGAAGACATCGCAATCAAAGAAGCTAAAAAGCTTGGCATCAAGATCGTTGCTAACACCGATACCAACTGCGATCCCGATGTAGTTGACTACGTTATCCCTGGTAACGACGACGCTATCCGCGCTATCAAGTTGATCTCTTCCGTAATCGCTAACGCTGTTATCGAAGCAAATCAAGGCGCAGAAGCTATCGTTGCTCCCGTAGCAGAAGCTCCTGCAACGGACATCGAAGAAGTAGTTGCAGCTGAATAATCTTTTGTAAAAATCGAGTTTAACACTCGTCATGCGAACGGGCGAGGATATCGCCCGTTCATTTCAAATTAAAAAATCAAAGTATATAAAGGAGAAAATAA
>JAZTYG010000143.1:0-3590 GCA_045636845.1 Candidatus Scatosoma sp. | reverse complement strand
GGACTGGGCAATTGCGAGCAACGCAACTAACCTTGCGGCAACGAAGAATACGACTTCCGTTTCGATTACTTTGAACGGCGTAAACTTCTATAACTTGTATCAAGGCGACGATGGGTATAGATTGAATGCGAACCTTGGTTATTTTGCGTTCTCGGTGCCTACGGCGGCGCCTGTTGCAAGCAACGGTTACGAATATCCCACCCTTGAAATTAAAGAAGGTACGCCTTTCTACGATGGCAACTACTTGCCTGAAACGACCTTGATTTTCAAGGACGGCGCTTGGCAGTTAAAGCCTGAAGAAGTGGTGGATACCACGAATTACAATCCTTCGTTTGTAAGCATTGATGCAACCTTTAACAACGATACAAACGGTTTCTTCATTGTACGCTTCAATACGACGGGTTGGGCACAGGGCGCTGTACCTACCAGCTATACGGGCATTACCTATAACGGTAAAGATATTAGCGATCTTGCAAACATTAAATTCTATCAAGCACACTCCGTTTGGTTTTCGTATACACCGAACAGCGAAAAACTCGCTGCTGGCTACAACGGGTATTCCCATCCTACCATCAAGTTTGCGGAAGGTGCAACGGTGGTTTACGAAGGGGAAACCTATACCTTCCAAGAAATGGAATTCTACCTCGTAAACGAAAAGTGGACGACGGAAAAACCTGCGGATTATAAGGTGACGGAAGTTGTTCCCGAAAAGCCCGTTGTTCCCGATTTGGGTACGCCCGATTGCGTTTTCACGGGTATCGGTAGTTGGAACAACGAAAACGGTTGCACCTTGCTTAACTTCACGAATTTTGTAAATAAACCGACGACCACGGAATCGTACAAAGCAACGACAGGGTATTATATCACCTTGAACGGTCAAAGATTGTCCGAATGTGCAAACGCAAATGTGTACACTTGGGAAAATCAAGCCTGGTTGCGTATTGACGTTATGAACCCTGCGGAAGGATCTATTTTGATTATCGAAGAGGGTACGCCTTTTGCAGGCAATTACATTCCGAGATTGGTTTTCAAATTTACGGAAGATAAATGGCATCAAGCGTTTACGGTGAATATGATTATCGGCGAAGAAACCTTTACGGTATATTCGCAAAACGATATTCCCGTAGTGATTGACGACGTGTATTTTGAAAACCTTTTGGCGGACAATGCTATCCCTGGTAAAGTGGTAAGCTTCTCAACAAGAGGGGTTACCTATGGGGCAGGTACGACCTTTAAGGTGTTGACCGACACGACTTTGGTGGTTGAAACCATCGGCTTTGATACCACGGACGGCGCGTCTGTTCGTTTGCTTACGCCCACGGGTATCCGTTATGAAACGAAGATTGACAAGGCAGATTACGATGCTTTGGTGGCAACCTACGGGGAAACAAACATTGAAACGGGTACTTACATTGTACCGAAATCCATGTTGGGTACGATGGATTTTAGGGCGTATTTTGCAAACAGCGCAAAGCTTGACGGTACGGATTATGTAAAAATTATCAACAGCGGTTGGGCAAATAAGAAGACGATGGAAACGGACGGGTATTATTTGTACTACGGTTCGTTGGTAGATCTTCATCCCATCAATTACGGTACGGATTTCTTCGGTATCGGGTATATCAAGATTACGGACAGGGATAAAGAATATACCGTATTCGGCGGATACGACATAGATGATTTCACAAGAAGTATCTACTATGTATCGAGCCATGCATATAAAGATTATGAAAACGGCTCGTCCGAGCAAGCGGTATTGAAGAGCTATCTTGACAGCGTAGTGTATATCGCGGACGATGCGGTTATTTCTACCCTTATTGATATTGACGGTTACACTTCGCCGTATTCGATTTCTTACGACGTAAACACGGGCGTATATACCGTAACGGGTAATGCGGAAATTAAATCTGTAATCATCGGCGATGAAAAGAAGGTGGATGCGAGAACAAGTACCTTGTTGGTAGGCGGTGAAAAGTATTATGTAACCGATTACGACCTTGCCGCATCGAAAAACGATTCAACCCTTACCTTTAAGCTTTCGCCCGTGGTAAATCCTGCAGCTTTGGTGGATTTCACGGTGGAAGTGGCTTCTAATAGAGGGGTAAATATCCTTCAATTGACCGATATCGAGTTAACGGATGCTACGCAAATGAGAACGGCAAACAGCCTTACCGCTGCGGAACAAACCGAATATGCGCGTAAGAATGTTTATGCAAATGCGTTTAACTACATTTCGACGATGGTAGAACAAGACCGTCCTGATTTGATTATCCTTACGGGTGATATCGTAAACGGCGCGTTTGACGACAACGGCTCTATGTGGTTGCGTGTAATCGAGTTTATGGATTCGTTCAATATCCCTTGGGCGCCCGTATTTGGCGGTATGGATAACGACAGCGCGATGGGCGCGGTATGGCAGATGGCACAGCTTGCATCGGCGAAGAATTGTCTTTTCAAGGCAGGTACGCTTGGCGGAAACGGCGATTATACCATCGGTATTACCGATAACGGCGTAATAAAGCGTGTTATCTATATGTTGGATAGCAACGCAGGCGCAGGCATCAATCAAGCACAAGTAAACTGGATGAAGGATATTTCCGCGGATATCGAAAATTGCTATGGCGAAGTACCTGCGTTTGTATTCTGCAACCAAGCCCCTGCAACAAGTTTCACATCTGACTTCAAGGCGGCAAATGTGGACGGCGTATTTATGGGGAACACTCCTTCCGATAATTCTAGCAGCTTGTCGGATGGTATTTACTATACCTATGGGACAAAGACAGGCGTCTATGGCGATTATGATGCAAGCAAGCTTGGCGGTACTTATATTGAGGTAGCGGCAAACGGCGCGGCATTCACAATCACGGCGGAATGTCTTGATAAAACGGCTATGGAAAACAAAGAAAGCATTTATTTGGTAGAAACTTACGACGGTTCGTCGGTGGTAACCGACGCGTACATGGCGCCGCTTTGGGAGACGAACAGAATTTACGATGAAACGGCTGTTTTCGTTGGTGAAACGGGCTCGGTAACATTGATGTACACGCCTGCTGACCCGAAAGAAGTGGTGGTAAGAGATATCACGCTTGGCGTAACCTATACCTATGGCGTCGATTATACCATTTCGGGCAACAAGGTAACGAGAGTTGCCGGTGGTAACCTTCCTTATAGAACCTATGAGGAATATTATCGTAAAGACCCTGTGGTTGTAAACGGCGTGCCTCAAAACTGGCGTGTGGATACGGTTGAGGACGATTATAGATTTAGCGGTACAAGATATATGTACTATGCAGAAGCGTACGAAGGCGCATCTCGTCACGTAACCTTTACCTATAACAAGACGGAAGCTTGGAGGGGTACGAAGTTCACGGGCGACGACAATGCACAGGCGTTCATCAATCAGTTGAAGACGGAAAAAGAAGGTAGCATCTTGTTCTACGGTGACTCTATCACGGTAGGTTGTAACGCTTCGGGTACGGAATGGGGCGGCAATAGAAATCCTTTCTTGCCTTCGTGGGATGATTTGGTGACGAATTCGCTTGCGAAGATGTATGGTGCAAGCATCACGAAGTATAACTGTGCAGTAGGCG
>JAZTYG010000142.1:0-8048 GCA_045636845.1 Candidatus Scatosoma sp. | reverse complement strand
CCGATTATAAAGTAAAAATTGACGATAAGGATTATTCCCCCCAGGAAATTTCCGCAATGACTCTTGCGAAATTGAAGGCGGATGCGGAGGCATATCTCGGTCAGAAGGTAACCGAAGCGGTTATCACCTGCCCTGCATACTTCTCTGATAGCCAACGTCAAGCAACGAAAGACGCAGGTAAAATTGCTGGTTTGAATGTTCTTCGTATCATCAACGAACCTACGGCGGCGGCTCTTGCTTATGGTCTTGACAAAGACAAGGGCGGCAAGGTTATGATTTATGACCTTGGCGGCGGTACGTTCGACGTTTCCATCCTTGAAATTTCCGATGGCGTATTTGAAGTTCTTGCAACCAACGGCGACACGAAGCTCGGCGGTGACGACTGGGATAACAAAATTATCTCTTACCTTGTAGATGAATTCAAGAAATCTCACGCAATCGACCTTTCCAAGGACAAAATGGCAATGCAGCGTTTGAAAGAAGCGGCAGAAAAGGCGAAGATTGAGTTGTCTGGTATGACCTCCACCAACGTAAACCTTCCCTTTATCTCCATGAGCGCGGACGGCCCTCAACATCTTGACGTAACCCTTACGAAGCAGAAGTTTGAAGCGATGACCGCTGACCTTTTGGATAGAACGGTTGCTCCTATGAGGGCAGCTATGCGCGACGCAGGTCTTTCTTACAGCGATATCGACAAGGTTATCCTTGTTGGTGGTTCGACCCGTATGCCTGCAGTTGTTGCAAAGGTTAAGGAAGTAACGGGCAAAGAACCCTTCAAGGGCATCAACCCCGACGAATGCGTTGCAATCGGCGCGGCTGTACAAGGCGGCGTTTTGACGGGCGAAGTAAAAGACGTGCTTCTTTTGGACGTAACGCCTTTGTCCCTCGGTATTGACACGCTTGGCGGCGTATTCACCCGTATCATCGATAGAAATACGACCATTCCTGTAAAGAAGAGCCAAGTATTCTCGACGGCTGCGGACAACCAAACGAGCGTGGATATCCACGTATTGCAGGGTGAAAGAGAATTCTGCAAAGACAACAAGACGCTTGGCAACTTCATGTTGACGGGCATTGCACCTGCTCCTCGCGGTATTCCTCAAATCGAAGTTACCTTCGATATCGACGCAAACGGTATCGTACACGTAACGGCGCAGGATAAGGGTACGGGTAAATCCACCGATATTACCATTACCTCTTCTACCAACCTTTCCGATGAAGAAATCGATAAGGCTGTTAAGGAAGCGGAACAATTCGCAGAAGAAGACAAGAAGCGCAAAGAAAAGGTTGAAAACAGAAACAAGCTTGACGGTATGATTTTCTCCGTTGAACAAACGATGAAGGAAGCTGGCGATAAGTTGGACGACAACGATAAGGCTACCTTGAATGCGGCTATCGATGCGGCGAAGAAAGAGTTGGAAAGCGAGGATGATGATCGTATCAAAGCGGCTTACGATAAGTTGATGCAGGACGTACAGCCCGTATTTGCGAAGCTTTATCAGCAGGCTGGCGGCGCGCAAGGCGCAGGTCAACCCGCGGGCGACGATACGGAATTCCATCAGTAATTTCCCTTTCAACCCGTACATGGGTGGGGGTAAATAGGGTTTGGGCAACCAAACCCTATTACGATATAAAGGAAACGATATATATATACTTCGCATTTCGGCGTTGTTGCTCGGTCGCGTACTGCTTGTACGCTTCCTCGCTCCGCCTTGAACTGCTCGTATCTATTTCGTTTCAAAAATGCTTGTAAGGTAAACAATTATGGCAGATAAAAAGAACTATTACGATATACTCGGCGTAGATAAAAAGGCAACGCCCGAGGAAATTAAATCCGCATATCGCAAGCTTGCGATGAAATATCACCCCGACAGAAATCAGGGTGACGAAGCGGCTGCGGAAAAATTCAAAGAGGTCAACGAAGCGCACGAAACGCTGTCCGACCAACAAAAACGCGCGGCGTACGATTACGAGCTGGAACATCCTGGTATGGGCGGCTTTGGTGGCGGTGGTTTCGGGGGCTTCGGCGGCGGTGGCTTTGAGGATATCTCGGACATTTTCTCTAGTATTTTCGGCGGCGGCTTTGGCGGCGGTGCAAGAGCGGCGCAATCGCAGGTGGGCGAGGATATTCAACGGGAAATGACCTTATCCTTCATGGATGCGGCAAAGGGTTGCAAAAAGACGATTTCCTATACCCGTAACGAGCCTTGCTCTTCCTGTCAAGGTACGGGCGCAAAAGGGGGTACGGAGTTTTCGACCTGCGGCAGATGCGGCGGTAAGGGTGTAATTCAACAGGTACAAAATACCTTGTTTGGGCGCACCATTCGTCAAACGCCTTGTCCCGATTGTAACGGTACGGGTAAAATTGTCAAGGAAAAATGCCCCGATTGTAAGGGGAAGGGCGCGCAACGCAAGGAAACGACGGTTAGTTTCGATATTCCTGCTGGTGTAGATACCAACAGTTATATCCGTAAGCGTGGATATGGTCAAGCAGGTCCAAACGGCGGCGCGCCGGGCGATTTGATTGTGGTATTCCGCGTAGAGCCGCACAAAATCTTCACGCGTGAGCGTTTTGACCTCAAAATTGATTTGCCCATTTCCTATAAAACGGCGGTTTTGGGCGGTACGGTGAAAGTGCCTACCATCGACGAAACCTTTGATTTTACCATTCCCGAAGGCACGCAAAGCGGTACGGTATTTACCTTGCGCGGCAAGGGTATCAAGTCGGCGAGAAACGGTACGGGTAACCTTATCGTGCGCGTGATTGTGGAAATCCCCACCAAGCTTTCGAGAGAGCAAAAGCGTGATTTGGAAAGCTTTGATGAGGAGTTGGAATTGAAACAATATGACAAAATGCGCCGTTATGCGGATAACGTGAGCGCACTTTATGGTGACAAACCTTACAATAAATAAGGAAAAAGCTCCCTTGAGGGAGCTTTTTTGTGCCATTTTTTCATATCGTTATATTCATCATGGTAATTTATGACAAAATGGATATTGACAAATGGGGAATTGTGCTATATAATGGAAACATAAAAGGCGTGTTTATCACACAAGGAGAAAGTTCCGAGTATAATATAGAGCGCGCAATAGGAGGAAAGTATGAAAAAGAAATGGTTATCAGTATTGGCATTGGCTATGTGCTTTAGTATGGGCGTAAGCATGTTTGCAGGGTGTAAAGACAAAGATGGTGATAAAGGCGGCAACAGTGGCAGCCAAAGCAGCGAACAAAGCGGCGGCGGCAACGAAAGCGATGGCGGAAACCAAGAAGAACAGCCTTTAACGAAGGACGAAATCTATGCGGAAGTAATGAAGGCGTTTGAAACAACGATGCAATACCAAGGCGTACTTACTGTTGATGCGATGATTAAGTCGGCTAATGTGAGACCTCAGGGGAGTAGTGGTACGATTATGAGCGGGAAAGTATCTCTTAACCCGACGGATAAGCTTATCTACACGCAAATGTCCATGGAGCAAAGCGAAAACGAACTTTCTATGAAAATGGAAACGATCGAAAAGGCCTTTAAGGAAGGGGATAGCTATTATCGATATGAGAAACAGTCCAGTATAGATACGGAAGAGCCTATGGCTATGGAAGCTTATTATAGAGTAACGGACGCATATCTTGACGATATGTTTAGTGAAACGAATTTAAGCGGAATGCTGGGCGATGTAGAAATGTTGCCGACAGGTGTTCAATCAATTGATGCCTTGAATGCTGCGTTTGCGGAAGTATTTGCGGATTCTAAGGCGCAAGTCGAGGCGGGTACTGCGGATGAAGAAAGCGAATGGTATCAACACGTAGCGGACGGTAGTTACGTGATTTTGTGCGAGGAAGCTGGTGACGTGCTTTCGGTAACGATGTCGATGGATATGGAAGTTGCGGAAGGGGATGACGTAAGGACGCTTTTAAGGGAATTAAAGCTTGTAACTGAAGGCGGATACATTACAGAATACAGCATGAAATCAATTGAAGGTAGAACCTGGTACGAAGCTTCGGAAGATCCTGAAGTGACGGAGCCCGTGGAACAGCACAGACTGTCCGAAAGAGAGATGTCCTATAAGTTTGCGTACACCTTCGATCAAGCTGGATATGACGCTATTGCCACGACGCTTCCTGCAGAAGTGGAAGATATGAAAGAAGAAAAAGTGGAAGGTTACCATCGTTATGTGAATATTGTCATTAACGGAATAGATATGAACGGCCCTTCGTTTGACGGTGATGACGTGCAGAGTGCAGTAGCGAGTTTTTTCCAAGGCGGGGAAGGTTATTATTATGGTATGAATGTGACTTGGTACACAGATGAAGCGTGCACGAAGCCTTTGACGGTAGAAATTATGGAAGCTGAATTGAACGCTTTGGAAACCATTTACGGCAAAGCAACCGCAGAAGAAGGATTTGCTTTGGTTATTGAGAAAAATCCAAGCGAATATGCGGCTGACGTGACAGATGCATATAAGTTGGTTATGAGCATTTTGGATGATGGATATGAATATAGCTACATTCGCGCAGCAGAGGTTGAAGATACGCTGAATTTCTATGAAGAAAAAGGCGTTGTTATTAAAGTAAACGGTGAAGTGGTTGAATTTGAAGAATCGGACGAAGGCTGCAAAACAATTACGATGGAAGAAGGCAAAACATATATCGTTGAACATATTAGAATCGTAGAGAAGGCTAGTTTGAACATCTTTAATATGATCATATCTGAATAAAAATCGCGGTTTGAAAAGCCGAATTTCTATAAGGATTTTACATAGACTTGACGGCGAGCCTGTAAAAATTTAAGTTTTATGGATAGGAAAAGCACACTATATTTCACGCTTGGTGAGGTATAGTGTGTTATACTTTTGTGGGGAGATTGTCTGACGGGGAAAAACCGCGGTTTTTATTTAAGTTACGAAATAATTTTTTTCTTATCCTCTTGACAAGGGGGTATATATTTGGTAAAATATATCATAAGTGGAATTATGCTGGAAAACTTTGGCGTACTTCTACATTTTTACAAGGAAAAATAATATAGCTTTCATATCTAAGGAGGAAAAACTTATGGCAGAAAATAGACTCATCGGGAGCTATCCCGTAATCGGTATTAGACCCACCATCGACGGTAGAAGAGGACCTTTGAAGGTGCGTGAATCGCTTGAAGTGCAAACGATGAATATGGCAAAACGCGCGGCGGAATTGATTACGAAAAATGTATTTTATTCCAACGGCGAACCCGTAAAGGTTGTTATCGCAGACACCACCATCGGTCGTGTTGCGGAAGCGGCGGCTTGCGCGGATAAATTTAAGAAAGAAGGGGTTGATATTACGCTCACCGTTACGCCTTGCTGGTGCTATGGCAGTGAAACGATGGATATGGACCCTATGACCATCAAAGCGGTGTGGGGCTTTAACGGTACGGAAAGACCCGGTGCGGTTTACCTGGCGGCGGTACTTGCAGGTCACGCGCAAAAGGGCTTGCCTGCGTTTGGTATTTACGGCCACGACGTACAGGATTTGGACGATACCACCATTCCTCAGGACGTTTCCGAAAAGATTTTGCGTTTTGCGCGCGCGGCAGTTGCCGTAGCGACGATGCGCGGTAAATCTTACCTTCAAATCGGTTCGATTTGTATGGGTATCGCTGGCTCTATCGTGAACGTGGAAATGTTTGAAGAATACCTTGGTATGCGTGTGGAATCGGTGGACGAAGTGGAAATTATCCGCCGTATGACCGAAGGCGCTTACGATGAAAAGGAATATCAAAAAGCGCTTGCTTGGATTAAGGCAAAATGCAATTCCGACTTCGATAAGAACCCCGAAGATATGCAAAGAACGCCTGAAGAAAAGGCAAAGGACTGGGAATTCACGGCGAAGATGGCTTGTATCATCAAGGATTTGATGAACGGCAATAAGAATTTGCCCGAAGGCTGTGAAGAAGAAGCGGTAGGCCACAACGCGATTGCGGCAGGTTTCCAAGGTCAAAGACAGTGGACGGACTTCTACCCCAACTGCGACTTCCCCGAATCGATTTTGAACTCCTCCTTCGACTGGAACGGCGCAAGAGAACCTTATATCCTTGCAACCGAAAATGATACCTTGAACGGCGTTTCGATGTTGTTCATGAAATTGCTCACGGGTAGAGCGCAAATCTTTGCAGACGTTCGTACCTACTGGTCGGGCGAAGCGATTAAGCGTGTAACCGATTACGAAATCGAAGGGAAAGCGAAAGAAGCAAACGGGTTTATTCACCTTATCAACTCCGGCGCGGCTTGCGTGGACGCTTGCGGTGAAGTGAAAGACGAAAACGGCAACGCTGTGATGAAACAGTGGTGGAATATGACGGATGCGGATATCGACGCTTGCATGAAAGCGACGACCTGGCCGTATGCTGACCTTGGTTATTTCCGCGGCGGCGGTTATTCTTCCCGTTTCGTTACTCGTGCGGAAATGCCTTGCACGATGATTCGTTTGAATATGGTGAAAGGTCTTGGCCCCGTAATGCAAATTGCGGAAGGCTGGACGGTTTCTGTACCCGACGAAGTTACCCATAAGCTTTGGAAGAGAACGGATTACACCTGGCCTTGCACTTGGTTTGCTCCTCGTTGCGATGGCAAGGAAGGCAGCCCCTTCAAGACGGCGTATGAGGTTATGAATAACTGGGGTGCGAACCACGGTGCAATCTCTTACGGGCATATCGGCGCGGATTTGATTACGATGTGTTCGATGCTTCGTATCCCTGTATGTATGCACAACGTACCCGAAGATGATATCTATCGTCCTGCTGCTTGGAATGCGTTTGGTATGGATAAGGAAGGGCAGGATTATCGTGCTTGTCAGGCGTACGGCCCCATGTACAAGAATATTAAGTAACCAACCTGACGTTGGACGCAGTAAAGTGTCTTATTAGACGTTTTTGTAGATAGCTTCGCGCATACCCCTTGAGGAATGGGCGATGGCATCTACGAATTTACGATAAAGCTTCGTACTGAATCGGAGTGTATTTTAGCGTAATACTTTTGAGGTGGTGAATGATATATAGAATGAAAAAACTATTTATTTTTCTTCTGCTAATGATTGTATTTTCGTGCGCTTGTTCAGCGTGTGAAGTTCCTACATTTTCTCTAAGCAATCCGTTGGCAAGCTACACCTGTACGACCTGCAAAGATACGAAAGAAATCAAGTGCAGCTCTTGTAGAGGCAAAAAGGAAGTGCGTTGTGTTTTATGTTACGGAGATGGGCTGAGGGATTGTCTAACTTGTTCTGGAACGGGGTATCGCACTTGCTTTTCTTGCATGGGCACGGGATTTACGACCTCGTTTGAGTATGACTTTTTTACAGGTATGTATAAAAATGTACTAAAATCATGCTACTCTTGTATAGGCGGGAGAGTGAGCTGTCCTGCGACCACCTATTGCGGTTGTGGGAATGGGAAAAGCACCTGCTTGACCTGTATAGGAAAGGGGGTTAAGCCTTGTCCAGATTGCGCGAGTGAGTAACATACATTTTCATTTGATTACAAGGATACTATCCATTTGTAAAGACATAAGAGCTATGCGAAAGCATAGCTTTTTGTTTTAGAAATACTTGCAAAAAGGCAGTGGGCGTGTTATAATAGAAAGGTGAGGTAAACAAATTATGAAATACATCGAATTGACCATTCATACAACTACGGAGGCAAGCGAAATCATCTCCGATATTATGTGGAACTACACCGATTACGGCGTGACGATTTGCGACCGCGCGGATATTATTGCCCTGCAAACCGCAAAGGAAAGCACCTTTTGGGATTATATGGACGATGATTTGACCGCGGACAAGCCCTCGGACGTGCTTGTAAAATGCTACGTTGCCGAAGATGTTGCTACGGAAATCGTCGGTTCGATTTTACGCGATATTTCCGATGCGAAGGAACGCAGTGAAGGGTTTATCCCCTTCGGTACGTTGGAAGACACCAAGCGTTTGGTGGATGGCGACGACTGGATTGACGTGTGGAAAAAACACTTCCGTCCCATTCACTTGGGCGCAATCGTTGTTGTTCCTGAATGGATTGAATATACTCCTG
>JAZTYG010000141.1:0-23122 GCA_045636845.1 Candidatus Scatosoma sp. | reverse complement strand
ACGAAAATATGTTCCGCGTTGATCTTTTGCGCCGCGCCCGCGATGTCGCTTGCGCTGGGGTTCATCGTTTGACCGCCTTCGATCACGCGATCGACAAACAAATCCTTGAAAATATCCGCAAGACCTTGCCCCGCGCAAATTGCAAGCATGCCCATTTCCTTCTTTTCCGCTTCCAGCTTGGCTTTCAGCTGACGGTTTTGTTCCAGCATGTTTTCAATTTTCGGTCTATCCAATTCGCCAAGTTCCAAAGCGTAAGTAAGCGCTTTGCCCGGTTGGTTGGTATGCACGTGCACTTTTACAAGCTCCAAATCGCCGATACAAATAACGCTGTCGCCGATCGCCATCAATTTTTCTCTCAAACGGTCGATTGCGGAAAGGGTCGTGCTCTTCTTCAAGTTAATGATGAAGAATTCGGTGCAGTATGCGTATTGAATATCACCGATATCCATATCAAGAATTGCGGAGTTGTCGCCAAAATCGCCATCTTCGCCTACTTCTACGTTATCGGTGTAGCTGTCTGCTACTTCTTCCCCCGTCAAAGCGGAAAGGAAACCCTTGATAATCACCATCAAGCCAACGCCGCCGCTATCCACAACGCCTGCTTTTTTCAAAACGGGCAACATTTCGGGGGTCAAATCCAACGCGCGGTCGCCTTCTTTGATAACGTCTTCAAGGAAGGTTTCTACATTTTTCTTTTTGGATGCAATTTTCACCGCGTATTCGCTCATCATACGGATAACGGTCAAAATTGTACCTTCTTTGGGTACGGATACAGCGCCATAAGCCACTTTCGCGCCTGCTTCAAAGGCTTTTGCAAAGGTCTTAGGGTCAACTTCTTTTTCCGCCTTTCTAATTACGGAACATATACCCTTCAAAATTTGGGAAAGAATCACGCCGGAGTTACCGCGCGCACCCTTCAACGCGCCCTTCGAAATGCTGTCGCAAACTTCGGGGAAAGCGCTCGATTGACAAGCGGTCAACTCCTTCACACACGATTGCATCGTGAGGGACATATTCGTACCAGTATCACCATCGGGCACGGGGAAGACATTTAACGCGTCCACCTTTGCGCGGTTGATTTCCAACTGCTTTGCGCCGACAAGAATCATATTTCTAAAATCACTACTGTTGATTGTTTTATGCATTATGAAATGCTCCTTCTACCTTTGTTTATTTTTCCGCTGCGCGGATATCGAAGATGCGTTTGGCTTAAAAGGAGTAGTACGGGAAAAGCCTACAACGCGAAAAAGCGCATGGCAAAGCCGACTGCGCTGTGCAATCTTTATAATTTTACCCCAAGAACATTTACGTTAACGGTGTCCACAATCATACCGGTAAAGACCTCTACCTTGTATTTGATTGCTTCTTTCAGCGATTCTGCAACGGCACTAATCGATACGCCGTATTTCATCACCACATACACGTCTACATAAATTTTATTGCCCGAGGTAGTCACTTTGATACCGCGGCCAGCATCGTCTTTCTTCAAAAGCAAAGACAAGCTGTCGGTAAAACGGCGGGATACCATCTCCACAATCCCATACGATTCTAACGCTGTATGAGAGGCAACCTTTGCGATTGCAAGGTCCGATATTGATATTTTGCCGTATGCATTATTAGTATTTACTGACATAATCGTTCTCCAAGTGCTTTTTCATTGTACACTATTTCCAGCCTTTTGGCAAGTACTTTTACAATTTTTTCTTAAAATTTTTATTTTTTATGCTTTTTTGCCCCATTTTTAATTGCTTTTTCTTCAAAGAAATGGTATATTATTTATGTTGTTTTTCTGCTGTTAAACGAGAAAAAGCGGAAAACAATTTACAAATTAGGAAAAATAACCGAAAAACGGAGGTGTTTAATATGTCCAGAGTATGCAATATTTGCGGTAAAGGTCAAGCTTCGGGTAACAACGTAAGCCACTCTAACCGTAAGACGAGAAGAACTTTCAAGGTAAACGTACAGAAAATTTCTTATGTAGAAGATGGTAAGGAAACGAACGGCTACGTTTGCGCTAGATGCATCAGAACCCTTAAAAAAGCGGACGCTGAATAATAGTCCTCTATTTTAACAATGCTTAAAAACCGATTTTCATTACGAAAATCGGTTTTTTTGCCGTATTTTTATACCTCTATATAAGTAAAATAACAAAAGGCCACCCAATAGGTGACCTTTTTTTTAAGCTTTACGCCTCATCCGGCTGCGCGCCGGTCGGGTTTACAATACTATACCCAACATTTACCAAATGGTCCGCAACACGTTCCAAGCCAGCCACAGTGGACGAGAAATACGGGCTTAATTCCACACGGCATTTCCCTTCCGCAAGGCGGGTAAAATGGTTCGCCGTCAACGACTTTTTCAAACCATCCACCTTATTTTCCAACTCCGACAAACCTGGCAAGTAGCTTGTTCCCAATGTTTCAAACGCCTGTTTTGCCAAGGCAAACATTTGGATAATATCCCCTCTCATTTGCTTAATTTCCTCTTTTGCAACCTCCGAGAATATCAATCCCTTTTCTTTCATTTCCACACCGATTTCGTGGAAATTCTCCGCGTGGTCCCCCACACGCTCAATATCGTTTAATACGTGGAAATATGCGCCGATAACACTTTCAAAGCTCTGCTGTTCAACATTTGCGGACAATTTAATCAAGAAATTCGTCAACGCGCCGTTGGTAAAATCAACAATTTCCTCATTCTTGGCAATCCTCTCCGCGTATTCCAAACTACCCGTTTCCATTGCCACAAACGCATTTTGGATATTTTCTTCCACCAAATCCATCATATATTCCATTTCTTTTTTTACCTGCATCAATGCAACAGGCGGCATCTGCACCAAGCGTTCGTCCACAAATTTTAAGGTCAAGCTTTCCTTTTTAATGCGCTTATCCCTAATCACAATGGTTGACAATTTTACCAACTGTTTCACAAAAGGCAACAATACCAACGTGGTGCTTACGTTAAAGATAACGTGGAATGCGGATACACGCATTTGCAAAGACATCGCGTCTTCCCCGGGGAACAAATCCACCAACAAATTCACCGCTTGCGTCTTGAATATCCAAACCAGTGCACCAAACAATATCGTACCTATGATATTAAAGGCAAAATGCACAAACGCAACGCGTTTGGAGTTTTCATTTGCTCCCATAGACGCCAACAATGCCGTTACACAGGTACCGATGTTAGAACCAAGTACGATAAACAACGCAAGCTCCAAAGGCAAAACCCCTGCGCCTACCATCGCAATTACAACACCCGTCGCCGCCGACGAGCTTTGTATCAATGCCGTGAAGATCACCCCTACAAGTACCAACAATAAAGGAAATTCAATCGTCTTAAAAATACCCGTGAAAGCCTCTTTCACCAAACTATTGCCAAACGCCTCGCTGCTGCTCATAATGTTCAAGCCAACGAAAATTAAACCCAAGCCACTGCAAAGATGCCCTGCAATTTTTACCTTTTCCTTCTTGACAAAGCCCATCATAACGCCTGCAAACGCCAAAAGGTACATTGCCATATCGAAAAAGTCGTTTTTCAATGCAACCAAAACACCCGTAATCGTCGTACCGACGTTTGCACCCATGATAATAGGTACCGCCTGCATCAAGGTCATAACCCCTGCGTTTACCAAGCCGATTACCATAACGGACGTCGCGGACGAGCTTTGTATAATCGCCGTCACGCCTGCGCCGATACCTACGCCCGAAAAACGGTTGTTGCTAATTTTACCAAGCAACTTTTTCATTCCGTTCCCCGCGCTCTTTTCCAGCGCGTCACTCATAAAGCCCATCCCTACGATGAACACACCCACACCTGCCAGCAACCAAATCAAGCTTTGTACCAGCTGTAAAATTTCGTCCCCTGTAAACATTTTGTTCTCCTTTGCGCTTTCCCTTAAGCGCCGTCAATTTATTATTCACAAAAACCTTAATCATTATAACATGTAAAAATCCATTCGTAAAGTGTTTGATAGGCTTGACAACCTATATTGAAAATGGTATAATTTAATAAAGTTTATAATGATTTTATATAGGTTTAGCAGTGACAATACGACATTTGAAGATTTTTATCGCGGTTTGCGAGCATGGAAGTACAACGAAAGCGGCGGACTCCCTCTTTTTGGTGCAGCCCACCGTTTCGCATGCAATTACCGATTTAGAAAAATATTACAAGGTTACCCTTTTTGACCGCGTCAACCAACGCCTGCTTTTAACGGATGCTGGGAAAGAGCTATTGATGAAAGCCAAAGAAACGGTGGCGAGCTTTGAAGATTTTGAGGCTTTTGCGACCTATCACGGCCAAAGCCCCAAGGTAAAAATCGGCGCTTCGCTCACGCTTGGGCAAACGCTTATACCGCGTTTTTTACAAGGCATACAGGAACAAGGCATACAAATTGAACCGCAAATCCTCATCCGACAATCTACCCGTATTGAAAACGAGTTAGAGCAAGGCAATCTTGATTTTGGAGTAATAAGCGGCAACATACTTTCCCCTTATTTGACCGCCACCCCTCTTGCCAACGAGCTTTTCACCCTGGTATCGCATGTTAATTTCCCTATCCCCGATAAAATCCCCGTGGAGGATTTATCAAAATATCCTTTGCTTATCCGCGAACACGGCAGCTCCTCTCGCGACCTTTTAGAAGGCTTTGCAAATGCCCACGGCATCAAGCTTACCCCCATCATGGACTCTTCCAACAACCAAGCGTTAATTACCGCGCTGTATGCTGGTTTAGGTGTAGCATTTTTACCGCAAAGCTACGTTACGGGGCATTTGGAAGGGGATAAATTTAAGGAAATTGAGATTGAAGGCTTTGATGCCAACCAAACGCACTTTTTGATTATCCATAAAAACAAAAAGCTTAACCCCTTGCAACAGCAAGCGTATGAATTTATACAAACATTAACAATCTAACCAAGCTGGCGAAAAAGTAAAGTGTCCTATTGCTTATGTAAATAACAGCCACAACGACAGCAACGCTGTCCATTCACACCCGAAAGACACTCCACCAAAAAAAAGTCACCCACAACGGGTGACTTTTTTCATACGCGTACGCGTATATATGCGTATATATTATATTGTAGGTTCTTCGACGCGCGCTTTTTCAAGCTCCAACACCTGCTCCCTTTCGCGCAAAAGCTTTCGCAAGGTCAAGCGTATCACGATAAACGCCGCCACGTTGGTAACAATCCAAGTAATCGGATAGGACACGAAAATTGTTTCCAGCGTTTGCGATTGAGGGAACACCGTCCACAGCCACACCATACGCAACAAACACGCGCCTACCAAGGAAATTACGGTCGAGGTCAACGATTTCCCCAAACCGCGCAACACGCCCGTACAAACTTCCATCAAGCCACACATGAAATAGGGTGCAGCGACCAACTTAAAACGCACCAACGCCGCGTCATACGCCAAACGCTCTAAGCTCCCTACCTCTCCGGGTACAATGCCGTACAAGCTCAATAACGGCTGATGCAAAATGAGCACCAAACTCGACATAATCACCCCAATAATGGCGGAAATTCCAAAGCAGGAATACATAATCCGTCTTACCCTCTGGGGCTTTTTCGCACCGATATTTTGGCTAGTAAAAGTAATCGCGCCTTGATATACGGCGTTCATAGCCGTATAAATGAATGCGTCGATATTCCCTGCCGCCGCATTGCCGTTGACAATAGGCGCATACGAGGTATCGGGAGGACAAGCATTATTGTTTACCGTTACGATGGACGATTGTATGAGCATATTCGACAACGAGAACAATGCGCTTTGTATCCCTGCAGGCAAACCGTTTACCACAATATCCATCAAGGCTTCCTTTCTCATTTTCAGGTGTCTCCAAGAGAAAGCGGTATCGTCTTGCGCGCGGCTTAATTTCCACAGTAAAATCACCGCCGAAGCTGCATTTGCCATCGCGGTTGCCAAGGCAACCCCTTCCACCGACAGACCGCAAACGAGTACGAAAAACAGGTTCATCCCCACATTCAAAAGCCCCGTACAAGCCAAGACAATCAAGGGCGTTTTCGCATCCCCTTTCGCACGAAAAATTGCAATTAAGTAATTGCTAAGCGCTAAAAACGGTACGCCTAAAAAGTAAAAGTAAGTATATTTTACCGCCAAATCCAACAAACTGCCTCGATTTCCCATCAAGGTCAAAACGGGACGGGAAACCAGCAAACCGATACCGCCGCCCACAATGCCAGATATCACCGCAAGAATCAACGAGGTATGCACGGCGTTTTGCGCGCGCTGTCTATCCCCCGCGCCGATTTCACGGGCAACCACAACATTTGCGCCCACCGAAAAACCGATAAAGAAATTGACAACAAGGTTGATAAACGCCAATGTTGTCCCAATCGCCCCTACCGCATTCTCTTCCGAAGAAAGGCTAACGACCATCATGTCCGCCGCATTGTAAAACATCTGCAAAAGGTTCGTCGCCACAATCGGCAAAACAAACCATACAATTTTCATAAAGACTCTACCGCTTGTAAAGTCTATTTTTCTTCTCACTGCTTGCATATTACGCCTTCAATTTCGCAATCATTTCCGCGCGGTTTTCCGCGTTAAACACCGCGCTGCCTGCCACGATTACATCCGCGCCAGCCGCTTTAATTTCTTCCACATTCCCTACGTGTACACCGCCGTCAATTTCAAGCAGGATATCCTTACCAAGACCGTCAATCAAACCGCGCAATGCACGCAATTTATCAAGACATTCGGGGATAAATTTCTGTCCGCCAAACCCAGGAAATACACTCATCACGAGTACCATATCGCAAAGGGGCAACACATCCGCAATCTTTTCCACAGGCGTATCGGGGTTGATAACCGCACCGCATTTAACCCCTGCCGATTTGATAAGGGTAAGCACCTCTTTCAGGTTATCCTTGCACGCCTCATAATGTACGGTGATATAATCCGCGCCTGCCTTTGCAAAGCGTTCTACATACTTTTCGGGATTGACAATCATAAGGTGGCAATCGAGGGGCAGGGTTGTCAATTTACGGATATCCTCAACCATTTTGATACCGAAGGTAATGTTATTGACAAACACGCCGTCCATAACGTCACAATGCACGATATCCGCACCCGATTTTTCAAGGAAAAGAATTTCCTCCCCCATTTTACTAAAATCCGCCGACAAAATCGATGGCGCGATTTGTACTTTTTTCATATCTTTATCTCCTATTTATTGTGTGAATTGCAAGGTTTTACCTTGCGTGAATTATTGCCACCGCAACGTGAATTGAAAACTGTGTTTTCGTGAATTGCAAGCCAACGGCTTGCGTTATTGCAAATATCCCCACAACGACAGCAACGCTGTCAATTCACTGAGCACAGCGAAAATTCACGGCATAGCCGATTCACTGAGCGTAGCGAAAATTCACGCACCGCAGGTGCAATTCACTTCTCTTCCAAATAGCTTGCTCGCAATTGTCCGCACGCGCCCCCTATATCCACACCGATTTGACGGCGCAGGGTCGCGGATAAACCGCCCTTTTCAAGATACCCCAAAAAACGATACGCCTCTTTATCCCCAAGCGCTTTCAAACTACGCTCCTTTACCTCGTTCAAGCGGATAAGATTGACGTGGCAAGGCTTGCCTTTGAGTAAATTCACAAGCCCGCGCGCGTGTTCCTCATCGCAATTTTCGCCCTCAATCAAGGTGTATTCAAAATAATACCGTCTGCCTGTTTTCTTAAAATAATACTCGCACGCCTTCAAGATTTCGCTTATCTTGTAAGCCTTTGCCACAGGCATCGTACGCGCGCGCGACTCATCGTCCGTTGCGTGCAGGGATACGGTCAAATTCAACGAAATCCCCTCGTCCGCTAATTTATACATCTTCGGCACAATACCGCAGGTCGAAAGGGAAATATTCCGCGCGCTGATACACAAGCCCCCTTCCGCGGTAATATTGCGTAAAAATTTCAACACCTCATCGTAATTGTCAAGCGGTTCGCCGCTGCCCATCAACACCACGTTGGTAACGGCACGCGCCTCTTTCCCCTGCCCGACTACGTCGTCCTTGTGTAAAGCGTTCACCACGAGGATTTGCGACAAAATTTCCCCTGCGGTCAAGTTCCTTATCAACCCACCGAGGGTGGAGGCGCAAAACTTGCACCCCATACGGCACCCAACCTGCGTGGAAACGCATTGCGTATAGCCGTATTTATATTTCATGAGCACCCCTTCCACAAGGTTACCGTCCGCGTACTCGAATAGGAATTTCTCCGTACCGTCCGAGGACACGTATTTTTCCTTGATGCGGACAGGCTCGTTTTCATATTCCTCTAACAAGCGCGCCTTGAACGGCTTTGACAGGGAAGTAATCCCCTCAATCGTTTTCCCTTGCATCAAGCCTTCGTACAGCTGTTTCGCGCGGAACTTTTTCTCGCCAAGCTCCAACACCAACGCTTCCAACTCCGCATAGGAAAGGTCTTGTAAAATCTTCTTCATCGTTATCAACCTACGCCTTTACAAGCTTGCACACGTAAAACCCTGCCCCGTAAGCGGTATCGGGTAAAAATTGCAAACCGTACTTCTTTTTATCGTGCGCCAAAGGGCTGTCAAGCTCCGTTGCGCTAAATTCAGGGTGCGCCTTCAAAAACGCCTGCACCACCCCGTCGTTTTCACATTCAAATAAGGAGCAGGTGGAATAATACAACGCCCCGCCCTTCTTCACGTATCGTGAAACAGTGGACAAAATATCCAACTGCGCTTTGTTCAAGGCAGAGAAATCTTCCGCCTTTCTAAACAGCTTAATGTCGGGGTTTTCGCTAATCGTACCAAAGCCCGAACAGGGCGCGTCGCAAAGCACCCCGTCAAAGGCGTTTTCGTACTGCGGATCAAACACCGCGCTGTCCTTTTGACATTCCGTCACATTCGTTACACCCATACGGTTTTTGTATTGACGGATAAGCTCTACCCGATGAGGGTAAAGCTCAAACGAAGTCACTTTACCGCACTTTTTCGCGAGTAAAACGGACTTACCGCCAGGCGCCGCACAGCTATCCAAAAGACTTTCGCAAGGACTTACGCAATCGCAAATCGCGATACTCCCCACCGATTGAAAGGTATAATTTCCCTCGTCAAAACCCTCGTCGCGCACAAAATTTTCGAAGATGTAATTGCCTGCAAACGGCGTTTCGATATGCGGTTTTTCCATATACTTTTCCGCGCCGCATTCAAAGCGCACGGACACTCCTGCCGACTTTGCTACGGCAATGGCATTCGCTCTATCCCCGTACTCCTTTTTCAACATTTTATAGGCATATACAGGGTAGGAACAGCGGATTGCGTCCCCTTCCATGCCCTTGGGCAGCGCCTCGTCCACCTCTGCCTTATCAAAACGGCGTAAAAATGCGTTGACAAAACCGCTAACACCGCTTTTTCCGAGTTTTTTACAAAGACTCACGGCACAATCGGTCACCATGTAACGCTTTTTATCCATAAACAAAAGCAGATAAAGGGAAATTTTCAAGATAATACGCACGGCAAGCTTTGGCGCTTTGGGCGCGTAATGTCGGATACAAAAATCAAAATAACCGTCATTTTCAAGCACGCCGTACACAATTTTTACGGTACGGGAACGGTATTGTTCTTCAATGTAGGTATCGGCAATCGCCTGTTTGAGGTGTGCGCCGTCCGAATACACACGGGTCAAAATTTGAAAAGGATCGTAAACGGGATTGCTTAACATGTAAACACCTGCCCCTTTTGCGCCTTTCTGCCGTTGAGAAAATCGCCGCCCGAGATGCGTTTACCGCCTGCTGCCTGCACCTCGAGGAGTTTCACCGCCCCGTCCGCGCATTTCACCAAAAGCCCTCGCTTGGGTTTGTCGGAAAGCACTTCCCCAAACGCCGCGCCGTCCAAAGCAAGGGTTTCTTCGTCCGTCAACACCGCTTTTTCCGCGCGATATACGTTCACTTTTTCACCGTTCAATAAGGTGTAAGCGATAGGCGCAGGGTTCATACCGCGCGCCAAATCGACGATTTCCTGCGCCGTTTTCTCAAAGGAAATTTTCGCGTGCTCTTTGTTGATTTTACGCACCACGCCAACCCCCTCTTCGCCTTGCGGAGTAAGGGTGTACGCGCCGCTTTCGAGCATACGCAAGCCTTTCACAATAAGCTCCGCACCGATGATGGATAAACGCTCGGCAAGCTCCCCATAGGTTTCCGTAGGGGTGATTTCCGTTTCTTCCACACACAAAACGTCACCGCAATCAAGACCAAGCTCCGTTTTCATAATGGATACGCCCGTAGTTTTTTCCCCGTTCAAAATACAGCTTTGAATGGGCGATGCACCGCGGTATTTGGGTAAAAGCCCTGCGTGGATATTCCACACCCCTTTGGGGAAGGAAGCAAGCACCGCTTGGGTTAAAATTTGCCCATACGCACAGGTAACCATGAGGTCTGCGCCGAACGCGCGCAAATCCTCAATATGGTCACGGATTTTTTCGGGCTGTAAAACGGTAAGTCCAAGCGTCTCCGCCGCCGTTTTCACGGGGGGAGGGGTTAAGATACCCTTTCTGCCTTGGGGTTTGTCGATTTGGGTAACCACGCCGACGATATCAAAGCCGTTTTCTATTAATTTTTTCAAAGGCTCCACCGCAAAATCGGGCGTCCCTGCAAAAATGATTTTCATGTTATTTTCTCCGAAAATAGTGCATTGCAGATGCAATGCATGAATTGATTACCAAGGCAATCGTGAATCGCGCAAAGCGCGTGAATTGAAAACCAAGTTTTCGTGAATTGCAAGCCTTGGGCTTGCGTTATTGCTAATATCCCACAATGCGTTGCGCCGCAACGCAATTCACGCCGATAGGCGATTCACGGCGAAGCCGATTCACGCGCCGTAGGCGCAATTCACCCACATTGAGAAAACCTTAGTTTTTCTCTATATGCGTAGCTTTATCAATATATAACACCCCGTCAAGGTGGTCAATTTCGTGACAAAGCGCGCGCGCGAAAAAGCCTTTTGCTTTGATGAGTTGCTTTTCACCATTACGGTCTTGATAGGAAACGGTGACCTTCATAGGACGGGAAACGATACCGCTTTTACCGCGTACGGAAAGACAGCCTTCCCAACCCATTTGTTCCCCTTTTGCCTGTAAAATAACGGGGTTAATAAGTTCAAAATACCCTTCTTCCACATCCACCACGGCAAGACGGCGCAACACGCCGATTTGCGGAGCAGCAAGACCTGCGCCCTGTTCCTTTTTCACGGTGTCCTTCATATCATCGAGCAACGCCCAAAGCTTTTCATCAAATTCTTCCACAGGAAAGCATTTTTGTCTTAAAACGTCATCGCCAACCTGTACAACACTTCTAATCGCCATCTTTATCTATTCTCCTTAAAGTATATCTATTTCGTGTGAATTACAAAGCTCCGCTTTGCGTGAATTGTTGCCACCGCAACGTGAATCGAAAACAAAGTTTTCGTGAATTGCAAGCCTTTGGCTTGCGTTATTGCTAATATTCCCATAACGCGTTGCCCTGCAACGCAATTCACGCGCATAAGCGCAATTCACGGCAAAGCCAATTCACGCCGTTAGGCATTTCACCGTTGAGCGCCCGCTCAACTCAAATTCGTCGGGTTTTCTTCCACACTCACCAACGCGTCGCGGTTTCTCACCTCCGCGCAAACCTCGTAAATCGCAGGCAATACCGACGTATCCGACAACCGCATCAATACCTGATAACGGAACTTGTTTTGTATCCGCTTAATCGGCGCGCGCATCTTGTTAAAGAACAAAAATTTGTCGGGGTTTTCCGTGTACAAACGCTCTAACCCCACGTACACCTCTCGCAACGCCTCGATACATTTTTTATCGTCCTCGCCCGTTACCATTACGCGCACAATCTTCGAATAGGGCGGGAAAGCCATCGCCGCACGAAGGGACGCTTCATTCTCGTAAAATCCCTCAAAATCATAGCTCGTCGCAAACCGCAAAACCTCGTTTTCGGGGTCAAAGGTCTGCAAAACAACCTTTCCCTGTTCTTCCGCGCGGCCGCTACGTCCTGCTACCTGTGTGATAAGTTGGAAAGTCCTTTCACCGCTGCGATAATCGGAGAAATGCAAACTCATATCCGCGTCCAAAATCCCTACCAAGGTAACCGCAGGGAAGTCGTGCCCCTTGGCAATCATTTGCGTACCGACCAAAATATCCGCTTTCTTCTCCGCAAACGCCTTCAAGATTTTGTAATGCCCCTCTTTCCCACTCGTGGTATCGTTATCCATACGCAAAATCCGTGCGTTGGGGTACATTTTCTCCAAATCCGCCGCAATCCTTTGCGTGCCCGTACCTGCGTAGGAAAGTTTCTTCCCACCGCAATCGGGACAAGCGGACAACATATTGTATTTTGTACCGCAATAATGGCACTTTAAGCAACCTTCGTCACGGTGATAGGTCAACGAAACGTCGCACGCCTCGCATTTCGCCACATATCCACATTCCTTACAAATCACCGTTTGTGAATAGCCCCTGCGGTTCAAGAATAAAATTACTTGCTTGCCTGTTGAAAGGCATTTTTCAATTTCCTCTTTCAATACGCCCGAAAAGGAAGAATTATTCCCACGGCGCACCTCGCGGCGCATATCCGCGATGAGAATTTCGGGCAGAGGGCGTTTGTTGATACGCTTGTCCATACGGATAAGCGAAAATTCCCCTTCCAACGCCCGTTTGTAGGTTTCCACGGACGGAGTTGCGCTGCCCAAAACCAGCTTGCACCCGTTTTTCTTTGCACGCAAAAGCGCGACGTCAAAGGTGTTGTAACGGGGTGCGGATTCGCTGGAGTAGCTGGAATCGTGTTCTTCATCGACGATGATAACGCCGAGGTTTTCCAAAGGGGCAAAGATTGCGCTGCGCGCGCCGATGGCGATTTTTGCCTCGCCCGTACGCAAACGCCACCATTCGTCAAAACGCTCCCCTGCGGAAAGTCCGCTGTGTAAAATTGCGGCATTCTTCCCGAACCTTGCGCGGAGCTGTGAAAGCATTTGCGGCGTCAAGGAAATTTCGGGTACAAGGAAAATAGAGCTTTTCCCTTCACGCAGACATTTGGCAATCAAGGTGAGATACACCTCCGTTTTACCGCTGCCCGTTACGCCGTGCAAAAGCTGTACAGTGCGTTCGTCCTCGCATATCGTTTTCACCGCGCGTTGCTGGTCGGGGGTTAAAACGCGTTCTACATTTTCCGCCTCCACCGCCTTATATGGGTCGCGTAAGCGTTGTTCCTTCGTGATGGTTACGTAACCCTTTTTCTCCAAAGCCGCCACCCCTCCCGGGAATGCGGTATTGAGATAGGCGCAATCGGTCTTGCCGTTTTCCGCCAAGAATTGCGCCGCGCCGATTTGGTTTTTCGCCGTTTTCGACAGTTTCATTTCCTCTACGGGTACAGCCAAGGTTGCGTAGTTGCGATACAGCTCGCGCACCTTACCCGTACGCATTTCCGCAGGCAAAAACAGGCGCAGGGTCAACGCTTTCGGCACGCGGTAACGCGCCGTCAATTTCTCCGCCAAAGCAAGACATTCAGGGGTGAGCGCAGGCAATTCGTCCGAGGACGGCAACACTTTTTTCAATTTTTCCATGGGCCAATCGGATTTTTCTTTAATCCGCATCACAAACCCAGGTACGGTTTTACCGCCAAAGGGCGCGCGAACACGACTGCCAACGACAACGCTGTCGTCGCAGAGATAATCAAATATTCTGTCCGTTTCACTCGCCGCGATATCGACGATTACTTCCGCAATCATAAAAATCCCCCTTATTACTTAACGAAGATAAAACAATCAAACGAAGATAAAGCCTCGGTCATATCACCGAGGCAGCTAAAATTAGTCCTTTGCAACGATTACCTTACCGTCTGCGATATCCTTGCAAGCGGTCAACAATTCCTTGTCTTTACCAGCCGCATCGCGTACGCCAAGATTTTTTTCCGTTTCGATGATTTGACGCGCACGTTTTGCAGCGATGGTGCAAAGTGCGTAACGGCTAATCGGATCTTCCTCCGTACCAAGCTTTCTGATCATTACGTCAACAGAAGGTTCATTAATCATATTTTTCTACACTCCTTTAATGTTTTTAACTTTTATATAGTTGCGATTGCTCGCACGATTATTCCCCGTCGATAATCTTGCATACTTCTGCGATGGCAGTTTCAAGATCATCGTTCACGATTACATAATCGTATTTATCTTTTTGAGAAATTTCATATTCTAAGCGGGCAAGACGGCCTGCAATTTCCTTCTCGTCCTCCGTACCGCGACCGATAAGGCGTTTTTTCAACTCCTCAATCGAAGGGGGTACAATCATCACCAACACACATTCGGGGAAAAACTTTTTCGCATTCAACGACCCTACCACGTCGATTTCCATAATTACCGACTTGGTTTTTAAGGTTTCCGCAACAAAGGATTTCGGCGTACCATAGTAGTTGCCAAAATGTTCGTCGTATTCCAAAAAATCGTTTTCCTCGATACGGCGTAAAAATTCTTCACGGGAAATAAAGAAGTAATGCTTACCGTGAATTTCGCCCTCACGCGGCGCGCGCGTAGTGCAGGACACAGATTCCACCACATCCTCGCGGCGTTGTAAGATTGTTTTTACAATCGTGCCTTTGCCGACCCCAGAAGGCCCGGACACAGCCATTAAAACATGCTTTTTCATATTACTTTCCTTTGTGTAGTGAATTGCGCTGTGGCGCGTGAATCGGCTTTGCCGTGAATTTTCGCTGCTCTCAATAATTGCGTTGCAACGCAACGCGTTGTGGAAAATATTACAATAACGACAGCTTAGCTGTCAATTCACTTTCGCAGTCCTCTTGCTTACTCCAAGTTTTGCACCTGTTCGCGGATTTTTTCAATTTCGTTCTTGAGCGCCAAGCCTGCACGGGTAATCGTTACGTCGTTGCTCTTTGAACAGGTCGTATTCGCCTCACGGTTAAACTCCTGCACCAAGAAATCAAGCTTTCTACCCACGATACCTTCTTCGGCGATACTTCTAAACTGCTCGATATGCGATTTTAATCTCGTCAATTCCTCATCGATATTGCTCTTATCGGTGAAAACGGCAACCTCGGTCAATAAACGCCCTTCGTCCATCTTCACATCCGCAAGGTATTCCTTTACCCTCGCCGTAAGCTTTTCACGGTATTCCGCCGCCACCAACGGCGCACGGGCAGCCACTTCTGCAACCAACCCTTCAATCGTTTCTACCCTTGCAAGCATATCTGCTTTCAATTTTTCACCCTCTACAAAACGCATTTCGTTGAGCTTGTCAAGGGCGATATTGAGCGCGATATCGAGGGCCTTCGTCATTTCCTCATCCAAGGAAACGGTATCCTCTTGTTTCAATACCTCGGGGTAACGCAATACGGACGATAAGGTAACGTCGTTAGGCAAATCGGGGAATGCCTCTCTCAACGCCTTCGCCGCCGCCACATAAGACGCCGCAAGGTTCAAATCGGTCGCAAGCGCCGTTTCGCGTTCACGCTTATCCTTTAAGGAAATAAACACATCGGCATGGCCGCGCGTTAATTTCTTACGAATGGTCGTTCTAATCACATCTTCGTACGCCGCAAAAATGCGAGGCGCTTTGATAGAAACATCCAAATAACGGTTGTTCACCGTCTTAATTTCACAGGTAAGCTCTAACCCACCTTCCGCATATTCGCCTTTCCCGTAACCGGTCATACTAAGCATAAGTATACCACCTCTTTCGTTATAGCAAACATTATAGCAAACTTTTTTGAAAATTTCAAGTCCCCACCGCCATCTTTTTTCAATTTTTTTCGTAATTTTTATAATAAATTATAAAAGAGCCGACAAAATCGGCCCTTTTTCCTGTCTTAGTCGTGTTTTTTGCATTAAATTTCTAACATTGCCTTAAATTCCGCCTCGTCGATAATTTTGATACCGAGTTTTTGTGCCTTCGCAAGCTTGCTGCCTGCTTCTTCCCCTGCCAAAACCAAGGTCGTTTTTGCCGTTACGGACGATTGACAAACGCCGCCGCGCTCCTCAATCATTTTTTGCGCCTCGCTACGTTTGAACGAGGACAGCGTACCCGTCAAAACCACCGATTGCCCCGAGAAAATACCTTCTTTCTTTTCATCCGACCAAACGGGGGTCACGCCCACCTCTTTCAAGGCAGTCAATTCCGCAAGGTTAGCCTCGTCTTGGAAATATTCCAAAATCGCCTTCGCGGTGATTTCGCCAACGTTTTCAAGGGCAAGCAAATCGTCCAAGGTCGCACCTTCCAAATTTTCCATATTTTTGAACCGCGCCGCAAGGTCTTTCGCCGCCACTTTTCCCACGCCGCCGATACCGATTGCGTAAATGAACGCATCCATGGTAGGGGTCTTGCTCTTTTCAATGGCGGTTAAGAGGTTGTTGATTTTCTTATCCTTAAACCCATCAAGTTCCGCCAAATCTTCCGCCGTCAAACGGTACAAATCGGAAAATTTAGCCATATTTTTACGCTCCACAAGCACCTGCGCCGTACTTTCGGAGAATCCGTCAATATTCATCGCATTCTTGCTTGCATAATGGTCAAGCATTGCCACCAAACGAGGGGTACAGTTGCGATTTGGACAGAACAAATGCGCCCCGTTTTCCACCAAAATACTACCGCAAGCAGGACAAATCGTAGGCTTTTCCACCTCTACGCTATGGGTAAAATGCTCGGTTGCGCCCAAAATTTCGGGGATAACCTCGTTCGAACGACGCACAAGCACGCGCGAGCCGATTTTCACGTCCTTACGTTGGATATCACCGTAGTTGTTGAGGGTTGCCCTCGACACCGTTGCGCCGCCAAGCTCTACGGGGTCTAAAAGCGCCAACGGGGTCAATTTTCCCGTTCTGCCCACCTGCCAAATCACCTCTTTCAAGAGGGTGGTTACTTCTTCCGCCTCGAACTTATACGCGAGCGCCCAACGAGGGAATTTATCGGTAAAGCCAAGCTCCTCACGCAACGCGGCGTCGTTCAACTTGATAACCGCCCCATCCGTCAAAACATCCAAGGATTTGCGCTCCGCTTCCACCTCGGCAATCGCCGCCGCCACCTCTTCTGCGGAGTGGCAAATACGGAAATACGGGAACACCTTGAACCCCTCTTTGATAAGGAACTCGTGTGCGTTCGTTTGAGACATGGGTGCCCCATCCGAGGTATAATTGACATCGTAGAAGTAAATATCGGGCTTGCGCGATTCGGTGATTTTCGGGTCAAGATTACGGATAGCGCCCGCCACCGCATTGCGCGCGTTTTTCAACGGCTCCGCCGCCGTTTTGTTGTACGCATCGAGTACGGATAAGCGGATTACCGCTTCCCCACGCACCTCCAAAGTGCCTTGGTACGCAATCTTCAAAGGGAAAGAACGAATGGTCAAAACCTGCGCCGTTACGTCTTCGCCCACCGTACCGTTGCCACGGGTTGTCGCGCGGACAAATTGCCCCTTATCGTAGGTCAAGCACACGGTCAAGCCGTCGAATTTATACTCTACGGTATAATCGCAGGGCTTGCCTTCGGCAAGCTTTTGCACGCGGGTCAAAAAGGCGTTCAATTCTTCCGCGGAAACCGCCTTGTCAAGACTAAACAAGCGCGCGATATGCGTATGCTTTTCAAAGCCCTTGATAGGCTCACCCCCCACTCGACGGGTCGGGCTGTCGGGATACACCTCGCCCGTTTCCTCTTCCAAACGGCGGAGTTCATCATACAACGCATCGTATTCCTTATCGGAAACGGTGGGGTTGTCGAGTACATAATATTCGTGCGCCCATTTATTGAGTATGTCAACCAGTTCTCTTTGTCTGCTCATAGTTGTTTCCCTTAAATGTGAATTGATTGCTGTTGCAATCGTGAATTGTTGCTTTCGCAACGTAAATTGAAAACAAGGTTTTCGTGAATTGCAAGCCGTTGGTTTGCGTTGTGGTAAAATTTTACAATACCGCGTTGCTTTGCAACGCAATTCACTTACACAATCGTCAACGGCGCAAGGCTTGCGGACAACTGCTTGATGCCAAAGCCTTCAAAAGCAATATCCAAAATCATATTACTGCCCACGCCGCGCACCGCAACAATCACACCCACGCCGAATTTCGGGTGCTTTACCTTTACACCGATTTGGTATGCGGACAAATCCTTGCCCCCCGTCGTCGGTTTCGTTGCCTTACCAACGCCGCCATACACAAAACCGCTGCTCTTCTTTTGCGTACTTTGACTGCCGTATGAGGTCAAGCCGCCGTACGAACTTCCGCTGTACGAACTTCCGCCGTAGGAGCTTCCGCCGCCATAGCTTGTACCGCCGTAGCTGTTGCCGTTCCACGGTGTACGGGTGATGTTCGAGCTTGGTTTGGACGAGCCGCCATAGCTGCCATAACCGCCGCCAAAACTATTGCGTTTTCCGCCAAAATCATCACTCGACGCATACCTGCCCCCACCGTACGCTGCATTTCCGTAGCTTTCGGGGTCGTCCCAGTCACTATACCCACGGGATACGGGACGGGTCTCTTTGGGGAGCTCTATTTCGGAAGAAAGCTCCTTTAAGAAACGGGATCGCATCGTCGGCTCACGCTTGCCGTAGAGATATCTGCTCTTGGATCGGGTTAAGTACAAACGCTCTTTCGCACGTGTGATTGCAACGTACATCAAACGGCGTTCTTCTTCCATATCATCGTCGTTATTCACCGCGCGCGATACAGGTAAAATATTCTCTTCTAAACCGCAAATGAATACGCACTTAAACTCTAACCCCTTTACCGCATGTACGGTTGCAAGGGTAACATAGTTGCCGTCGTCCATTTCATCCGTATCCGAGGACAGGGTGACTTGGTTAAGGTAATCGGTCAAGGTTGCCTCGGGATTCAAACGGCTATAATCCTCAACGGAGTTGATAAATTCTTCAATATTCGCGCGTTTGTTGATGCTTTCGTCCGAATCGTCCGCATACGCCTCGCGCATTTTCGTATCGTCAACAATCTTTTTCACCAACTCGTTGACGGGCATTTCTTGGCTGTCGATAATCCACATTTTTACCAAATCACGGAATTCGACAAGCTTTTGTTTCGTACCTGCAGTGAAACCGATTTCGTCAATATCAATCAGCGCATCATACACGGAAAGTTCCGTTTCAAACGCATAATTTTGCAAGGTTTCCACCGTTTTTGCGCCGATGCCGCGTTTCGGGAAATTGATAATTCTCACCGCAGCCTCGCTGTCAAACGGGTTGTTGATAAGGCGCAGGTATGCAAGCAAGTCCTTGATTTCCTTACGCTCGAAGAACTTGAACCCACCAAACACCTTATAGGTAATGCCGTCGCCTGTGAACTCTTGTTCGAATGCTCGGGTGAGGGCGTTGAGTCGCATCAAAATCGCAAAATCGGAGAAGGAATACCCTTGACGGACAAGCCCTGCGATGGTATGCGCGATGAACCGCGCCTCGCCGCTTTCCTCTTCCGATTCGTACACCTTCGCCTCTGCGCCTTCCTCGTTTTCCGTCCACAAAACCTTACTCTTACGCTTGCCGTTGTTACGTATAACGGTGTTGGCGAGTTTCAAAATGTTTTTCGTGGAACGGTAATTACGCTCTAACTTGAACACTTTTGCATCCTTAAAATCCTTTTCAAAGTGTAAAATGTTTTCAATCTTCGCGCCGCGCCAGCCGTAGATGGACTGATCGTCGACCCCTACCACAAACAGGTTGCCGTGGACGGAGGCAAGCAATTTTACAATTTCATATTGCACCTCGTTTGTGTCTTGAAACTCGTCCACGAGGATATAACGGAAACGGCCGCTTAAATATTCTCGCACCTCTTTGTCCTTGCGTAACAGGTTGCGCGTTTCGTTCAAGAGATCGTCAAAATCGAGCGCGTTGTTTTCGCGAAGGTGCTTTTGATAACGAGCGTACACTTTTACAATGTTGTCGATATCGTGTTCTCCTGCGTATTCCTCTGCGTAGCGTTCGGGGTCTAAGCCCAACATTTTCGCGTTGGCGATATGCCATTTCGCATTTTTAAGCAATTTTTCATCGTCAAAATCACATTCTTGAAAGGATTTTTTCACGATATTGTTGCGTTCCACTTCGCTGTAAATGGAAAAGTTGGGCTGGATGCCTACTTCTTCGGGGTACATACGCAAAATGCGGACGCACATACTATGAATGGTGCAAACCCAAGAACGGGACACGTCCACAATACGGCTAAGACGTTCTTTCATTTCATTTGCCGCCTTGTTGGTGAAGGTGATGGACAAAATCGCATCCGCAGGTACGCCTAATTCTTCCACAAGATAAGCGATACGCGAGGTCAAAACGCGGGTTTTGCCGCTGCCTGCCCCTGCCAAAACAAGTACGGGGCCTTCCGTTTGTAACACGGGTTTGATTTGTTCATCGTTTAATTGTTCTAAAATATCGTCAATTGAGGTATTATTTCTTGGTTGATATACTACTTGTATTTCCTTTTTCTTAGGGATAAATGTAAACAGCTTTTTTTCACGACTCTCAAATTCCTTTTGCAACTTTTTATTTCTCTCTATTACCTCTTTAATAAATCGTTCCTCATTGCCGTGATATATCCATCGTTTATTTGATGTTTCCTCGAATAAACAATCATATAGCTTTTGCTCGTCAAAATCTTCCATAAACTCGGACAAATCAATTTCTATACAGGATATTTTATTTTTCCGAATCTTTTGTATCTTGTCTTCTGTTACAGGATGGGTTACTTTTATCTCAATGTATATTTCCTCTTGCTCATTTTTCAAACAAATATCAGGTATAAAATAAACATCTTCGTGTTCCATTCTTTCTTCTAAAGTAACCTGACTATATTTAAATAGCGTTTCTCCAACACCTTCATAACATTCCAACTGCAATTTATCATCATGATTACAATTAGGATCTTTTTTCCCTTCTATTGTATACTTAGGTAAAGGAATACTTGTATTGTTTAAAAACAACTGTTTTGCTAACATATGCAAAGCTGTTTCATTAACAAACTCTGGGCTTGCACACTCTGGAACCCCAGCATCATGAGCAAAATGCCAAGCTCTTAAAATTCCTTGTTTCGCCACCATCTTTGCTTTACATTTTGGACAAATACAATTACACGCTTTCCCATTAGCAGCTCTAGTTAATTCACCGATAAATACAATTTTTCCCGTATCCATAGATTGCGCATAAATATTTTTAACCGTTTCGCTCATAATCATCCTAGCCTTTAGTTCTTATTTCTCTTTTACTTAGATTATATCATATTATAAGTGTTTTTGCAAGCCCTACCGCGTATTTCCTTTGAAAAAAGACCGAACTATTAGTTCGGTCTTTACATTTTACCTTTATCCCTTAACAAAGGACATCAAATTTGCATTCCGCGCGGAAACGCTCAAGGGCGCGAAGGTATTTTTCGCTTAGCGCAAGCGTGTAGCGTTGCTTTTCCTCGTAGGTCAAGGTGGCGTAATACGCCCCGTCCGTCAACCTGCCGATGGCATCGCTCACTTCCCCTTCGGAGAGGAGCATTTCCTTGACGCGAAGGTAAAATTCGTCCTCCTTTTTCCCTTCGATTTGCGCCTCGACCTGCGTTTTGAAAAAACGCCCTGCTTTGCTTTCGTTAAGACCATGCTCCCTTGCTTTTTCCTTTTTTTCGGAAAAATCCGCCTCGCAATCCTTCCAAAAACCACTCTTTATTCTGCGTTTTGCCAGCCTTGCCTCTTCGCGCAAGGTACGCCCATTTTCCTTCGACATAATCCACCTCGTTTCGACCTGTTTTTCGACCTTATTCGACTTTTTACCAAGAAAAAAGAACCCACTTTCGTGAGTTCTTTCGTACTTTTTAGTTTCTGCTTCTCTTACGAGCTGCTTCGGATTTCTTCTTTCTTCTTACGGAAGGTTTTTCATAAAATTCCTTCTTTCTAAGATCGCCGATGATACCGTCGCGGGAGCATTTTCTCTTGAAACGACGCAACGCGCTTTCTACGTTTTCGTTTTCACCAACTCTTACTGTGGACATTCCTTTTCACCATCCTTTGCCTATGCGTTTATTGATTACTACGCTATTATAGCAATTCCACCCTTTTCTGTCAAGTCTTTTTTCGGCGTTTTGTAACTTTTTTATGGAATTTTCCATTTTATGCGCCAAGGGGTGTCGATTTTTGTCCGTTTTTGTTTACAGCTTTTGGATATGGATAGTTCCGCTGGAATAAATCTCAAAGTCGTATTGACCTGCGCCGTCTCCGCTGATATATTCCTCTCCTTTTTGGGTGAGGTCAAAATCACAGTTTATCGTTCCGTTACCTTTTTTCATTTCCGCTGTAAAACCCGTATCCGCAGGGAATTTCACAGTCAAAGCACCGCCATAAACACTAAATTCCCCTTCCTTGGGCGCGGTTGCAAACGTGGCTTCGCCGTTACCTTTTATCAAGTTTATATCCGCTTCGTTGACATCGGCAAAAGATACCTTTGTATCCCCATAAGTATTTTCAATTTCTACCTCGTTTACATGTAAATCGGTTACAAAAATATCCGCCGAACCGCTACTAATTTCTAATTTTTGCAAAACAGTCTCTTGGGGTATCAGCACGGTAAGCGTTTTTTCCTTGGGAGTCCCATAAAACATCATTAACCCATCTTTACCATATTGAATATGCAAGGTGTTCCCATCAAGCCAATGATGCACCTGTATTTCTTCGGTCAGTTCTTCTTTCGCACTTTCGGAAAAGGTAATCGTTTCCACCGCCGCATACTCTACGCAAACCTTCCCCATATACCAACCAATATCCAGCGAAGTTACATTTGCGCCAACTTCTGCAACGCCAACCGTATATTTATCACCATTTTCATAATTGAAGCTATCTGGGTCACACGCGGTCGCAAAAAGGCTCGTCATTCCAAGAAGAACGGCAGTCAAAAAGGTTAAGAGCTTTTTCATACTATTTCCCCCTTTATAAAATCAATTTACTTTTTCAAAATCCTCCGCAGGGTGTTTGCACCAAGGGCAAATGAAATCGTCGGGCAGTTCCTCCCCTTCGTGCACGTAACCGCAAATTTTGCAAACCCATTTACCTTTCGCACTCGGCTCTTCCGTCTTTACCGCTTGAGGCTTGGGCTTGATGTTGCTTTGATAA
>JAZTYG010000140.1:0-2436 GCA_045636845.1 Candidatus Scatosoma sp. | reverse complement strand
TTGATTATACTCTATATATCGACAATTGTCAAGAGCAAGAGTATATTTTATAATGGTTTCATGATTAGTTACGAACCTTTTTACAAAACACTCAAAGAGAAGAATATATCCACCTATAAATTGATTAACGATTTCAATGTTAGCCGTAGTCTTTTAGACCGCTTAAAGCACAACAAGCCCATTACTACGGTGACCTTGAACGATTTATGTGCGATACTTGATTGCAAAGTGGAAGATATACTCGTATATATACCCAAAAACTAAAACAGCCCTCCGATTTCCCTCGGAAGGCTGTTTTTATTTTACTTTCTCTTTATTTCAATTCCGATACGAATTTTTTGATGCGCGCAAGCCCTTCTTCGATATCCGCTTCGCTAAGCGAATAGGACAAACGCAAGCAGTCATCCGCGCCAAACGATACACCGGGTACGGTTGCTACCTTTTCCCCGTCCAAAAGCGCGTCCGCGAACTCAATCGAGTTCGTCAATACTTTACCTTGATAGCTCTTGCCGTACAAACCGCTTACCACGAGCATTACATAGAACGCGCCGTCCGGTTCTACCGCTTGCACACCGTCAATTTCCGCAATCAAATCGAGCAATCTTGCTCTGCGTTTATCAAACACCTCTACCATCGCTTGAATTTCTGCCTCGGGCGCTTTTAACGCCTCGATGGTTGCATACTGCGAAATGGAACATGCGTTGGAGGTTGCGTGACTTTGGAAGGAGTCAATTGCCTTTGCAATATCCTTCGGCGCTGCCAAATAGCCAACGCGCCAACCGGTCATGGCGTAGGTCTTGGATACGCCGTTGATGGTAATGGTCAAATCCTTCATTTTTTCGCTTACCTTCGCAATCGAGAAGGGTTTTACACCATTATAGCAAAGCTTTTCGTAGATTTCATCCGCAAGCACGAAGATTTCTGCTTCTTCGCACACTTTTGCAATGGCGCGGACTTCTTCTTCGTTATATACCGCGCCCGTAGGGTTGGACGGAGAGTTGAAGATAAGCATTTTCGTCTTGGGGGTAATCGCCGCTTTTAATTCTTCCGCGGAGAATTTATACTTGTTTTCCTTCTTACAGGTAAGGTATTTCGGGGTTGCGCCGCACACCTTTACCACTTCGGGATACGTCAACCAGTAGGGTTCGGGGATAATCACCTCGTCACCTTCGTCCAAGATTGCATAGCAGGCATTGAAAATGGAGTGCTTTGCGCCGTTGGAAACGATGATTTGCGAAGGCTCGTAATCTAACCCGTTGTCCTTTTTGAACTTTTCGCAAATGGCTTTACGCAAAGGCAAAAGCCCCGACGAGGGGGTATATTTCGTATGCCCTGCATCCAAAGCCGCTTTTGCCGCCGTGATAATGTTATCGGGGGTGTTAAAATCGGGTTCGCCTACACTAAACGACACCACGCTTTCCCCTGCCTGTTTCATGGCTTTCGCTTTTGCGGAAATCGCCAAGGTCAAGGACGGGGATAAAGTGGACATTCTTTGCGCTACTCTATTTTTCATCTGCATCTTCTCCGTAATTTTTTTCCAACCTTATTATTGTACTCCTTTTTACAAAAGAAAGCAACTGATTTTTACCAAAATCAAGAAAAATAATCAATAAAATTAGAGAAAGTTATATGTTGTATCTATTTTTTTGATTGAAATAATCGATAAAACACAATAACCCCACGAGGCAATTTCTCTTTTTTCTTGATTTTTCAGTATCATTACTTGCATTTTCAAAAAGGATTTGGTATAATAACTGCACCACACAGTTTAATATTTGCATAATACAGGCATACTAGCGGTAAAAGCGTATGCCCTTTTCCTGTATTATGCATGGGACTGTGTGGTAACTGTGGGCGATGCGTTTTTCGGGGTGCGTTGCCTTACGGTGGCGCACTTTTTTTATTTACCGTAATATGCCGTGTAAATTTCGCGAAATTTACATAGCGTGTTAAAAACAAAGGAGGAAATTTTATGAAACAATACAAATTACAACCCAACGAAGTCGTGCTTTACGAAACGGAAAACATTACACTTAAAGGTGAAAAAGGCTCTACCACGCTCGCCTTGACGAATTTTAACTTTGTCTTTGAAAACACGGTAAAAAAACTACTTTGCAAAAATTACACCACCACCGAATGTTTCGCGCTTGATACGGTAAAAATTTACAATTATATCCCACAAATAAAGCAAAAGGATTTTGAAGTGCAAATCTATTTCAAAAATGCGGAACGGCACATTGTGTTTATAAATAAAAAAGAAGCGCATAAATTTGTTAGCAAAGCGTTAGAATTGCTTACAGGTAAAACCGCATTCGTCCGTGGGGTAGAAAAAGTAAAAGAAAAGGTTGCCGTTATCGACGAAACATTGGGGATTAACGCCGTAGGAATTACTTCAACCGTAGCTAAAACAGCCATAAAAGGCGCAGTTACCGCTGT
>JAZTYG010000139.1:0-11271 GCA_045636845.1 Candidatus Scatosoma sp. | reverse complement strand
TCCCCTGCCTGCAACGCCTGCAAAATCTTATCCGAGCCAACTACTTTATAACGAAGGTATTTAATGTTTGCATTGTAAACCGTATCGTCACCCATCGTTTCAAAGTAGGTGTTGCGTTCGAAATATACCCAGTTGTTTCTGTAGAAGTTATCCTTATTTACGGTACCCGTACCCTTTTCGTTGGTTGCCTTGTAGACGCCTGCACCTACGGGCAAACCATTCTTTTGAGGATCTTGCAATACGGTGTCAAAGAATTCCTTATCGGAGAATTTCACACCGAAAGGCGTGTTTGCGATTGCATCTGTGTTAGAGTAGTAATGCATAGGTGCAACCGAGAACGCAAAGTTCCAAATTGCCTTCGGGTCAACGCCGTTAATAACGATTTTCAAAACGTCGTGCATTTCGCCTAAGCTCTTACCCTTAAAGTCTTTATCCGTCTTATAAGTCGTGATACCAGAAACGCTTTCTACAACCTGCTTACCGCCGTTTGCTTCAAATTGTTCCTTGTAGTAATTACTTCTTTCTTCCGCAATCAATTCTTCGCGAAGCTGCGACCCCGTTTGCCAGTAACGAATAACATCTGCAATGCTGGAGTTAATCGCGATATTCGATTCGTAAACATTGTTGATTGCAAATTCTTTTACAGCGTATTCTTTCGCTTCTTCTTCCGTACAGCCTTCTCTTTCCATAATAGCGGTAATGGTTGCCGTATCGTTTTTCACCTCTTCGATATTTGCACGCAATTCGTTACCGGGAACATCCAAGCTTGTGATATATTTACCGTTTTCATCACGCTGAGGCTTGCCCTGCGTATATTGTACCTGTACAATACCTTCGTTGAAGTAGTAGATTTCCCAATCTTCGGTGAAGGTGTATTCATCCTTGTACGATTCCTGCGTGCCAGCGCACAATGCCCAGTCGGAGGTAACTTCTTCCAAGAAGAGTTCTTTTACCTTTGCGATATCCTGTTCTACCTGCGTAGTCAATGCAGGTTGACCGTATTCGGGGTCAAGATAGTCAAGCAAATCCGTAATTCTTTGCGTAGCGTTTGCCGCGAACATATCGTCCGCCTCTTCCGACGCGTCCGTTGCGCTTGCGTCCTGCAAACGGTATGCCTTCAACCCTACGATATCCGTCGAATAGATGGTTGCCGAACCCATATAATAAGGGTCGAGATATACATACAGGTTGAACAATACATCTTTAATGGTAAGGTCTTTACCATCGCTGAATTTCATACCGTTTTTGATGATGAATTCGTATTCCGTCGTACCGCCGTTTTCTTTGGACACTACATCACCCGAAGCAGGCTCGCCATTTGCATCCTTCGTCGTAATGTTATACTCGCGTACAACCGTAGGTACATCCATACCGCATTTAGGGTTGCCATCCGCATCCGTCGTCAACATACCCACCTGCGTCATTGCCGCAATCGTCGTGTCCGTTGCGGAAGTTGCAAAGAAGGGGTTAAAGTTACCGTCCAAAGCGTCCGTAGCGAATACCAAAGCACGCGTTTCCGTATCATAGGTCTGCGTACCACTGCCGCCACCGCCGCCATTTCCTTTACAGCCAGCGAATACCGACATAGCCGTTACCGCGCTAAGCGCAAGGCTGCCAAATCTCTTTACTGATTTCTTCATATATATTCCTCCGATGTTTTTTCTTATTTAATGATGATAAACGCTTCGGGCGTGCCTACAACCGTAAAGCCCTGCCCTGCCGATTCGGTAATATAGCGTTCATCCGTTGAATAACCGCCATACAAGCAATTTTCGTAGGTTACCGTACCCGTTCCGTTGATATTATCTACAAACGAGCTGTCCGGTCCGTCAATGATAAAGCCATCCGTTTCCGCCATAGCAATCGATACATTCGATATCGTTGCGCCATCCGCAATCGACTGGAACACAAGATATGCCTCCGTATGAATGTTAGGACGAAGCTTCAAGTTAACGCTTATGTTCGACAAGGTAAGATCGGTAATTCTCGCCGTTTCCTTGATATCACCGAAGATGGAGAACTTGTTCAAGCCCTGCGTCAACGATTTGCTAAACTTCAAACCGCTAATGGTGTAACCGTTGCCTTGAATTTCACCTGCAAACGAGGTAATCCCTTCCAAGGTTACGTTCTTGGTAAAGTTGATATCGTTGCAAATCCAGTAGCTCTTCGCAACGCCGCCCTTCAATGCGTTGAACATTTTATACGCATCATCCGCAGTTTTAACAAAGGTCCAGTTCCCTCTAATGTATTTTGCGTAAACGGTTTGCTGTTCTTCCCCGCGCGTCAAGGGCCAAGAAACTTCCTGCGTACATTCCGCATCCCAGTAGTAGCTAAAGAAGGTATGCGTTTTGTCCTTTACCGTAAACAAACGGGTATCGGGGGTTGCGCCACTCGTAACAGAGTCCTTGGAATCATATGCGATTTCACCGATCACGTCCCCGCTTTTGAAGGTTTCTGCCTGCAAGGTCGCGTCGTTTTCCACCTTCTTATCCACCGCAATTGTATCGCCCGTGTCGCAAACCATAATAACCTTAAGGCCTACCAAGGCGCGCCATTTTGCGGCAAGGATAATGTGTTCGCCTTCTTGCAATTCTGTGGAGAAATCCCACTCTTCGCCCAGCTCACAAATCCCCGTTTCTTCGTCCACACTTTCCGCAATGCACCAACCGACGATTTCAAAGCCGTCGCGCTTTATATCGACCGAACCGCTAATCGGGTTTACCGTACCGATATTCAACGCCTTCGAGCCAACAGAATAATACAAATCCTTCACCGCGTTGTTACTTTCAAACAAACCGCCGTTTGCGTAATAGGTAACATGAGGACTGAGGTTGCGTGTATCCAACACCTCGTCCAAGCTTTCACCCATCGAACAGCCTGCAAAAACGAATAAGGATAAAATCGCCAACAATAAAGCGATCAATTTTGCTTTCATTTTTCTTTTCATGAAATCTTCCTCTTGTTGTGGTTTTATTCTCCGTCAAAATGAACCCTTTGCCCATTTTAGGGCATTAAGACCCAATTTCGCTTATAATCCATTTATCATTTTAACTGAAAAAACATTTTTTGTCAACTATTCTTCCTCTATATAAAGTAATAAAATTATATAGATTAGAAAAATTTATCGTCCTAAAGTGAAATATATCCTGTAAAAATGCTTATTTATGTACAATTTTCACGCTTAAAACAAGAAAAAATACCTTGCAGAGATACCCCACAAGGCATTTTTATTTATCTTCTTACATTGATACCGTTGTTGGTCAATTCTGCCTTCAAACGGTTGATATCCACCTTTCCAAGATGGAACACCGACCCGCCTAAAGCCGCATCCACAACGGGAATTTTACGGAAAAGGTCAACGAAATGTTCTTGGCAAACCGCGCCGCCAGCTGCAATAATGGGCACGCTTACTCGCCCACAAACCTTTTCTATCAAGGGTAAATCGAACCCCCTTCTACGGTCCTCCGCATCAAGGGAATTGATCACGATTTCCCCCGCGCCTTCCCCTACGCAACGGGTAATCCACTCCACCGCATCTAAATCAGTACATTCTCTTCCGCTGCGCGTAAATACGCGATACGCACCGTTTACACAGCGTACATCCACGCACACCACCACGCATTGATCACCGTACTTTTTTGCCGCTTCCCCCACCAACGCAGGATTTTGAATTGCGCCCGAATTCACGCTCACCTTATCCGCGCCGCAGGCAAGTACCATCTCAAAATCCGCCGTTGATTGAATACCTCCCCCCACCGTTAAGGGGATAAATACCATTTTCGCAACCTTTGCAAGCGCCTCGGTCAACAGCTTTTTTTCCTTGCCCATTGCCTCTAAATCATAAAAAAGCAACTCGTCCGCGCCGCCGCCCGAATAGGCTTGTGCAAGCTGTACCAAAGTACCGTTAAAATCTTCCGCACCCGATAATTGACCGTCTTTCACATACAAAGAAGGTATAATCCGTTTCGTAATCATATTCCCCCCCTATTTCACTTCGCAAAAGGCGCGCAACAGGTTTAAGCCAACCTCGCCGCTTTTTTCAGGGTGGAATTGACACCCCATCACATTATCCTTTTCCACCGCCGCTGTAATCGGACGGCTATATTCCGTCGTCGCAATGACGCTGTCCTTGCAATTTGTAGCAAAGTAAGAGTGTACGAAATAGACAAAATCCCCTTCCTTGCAGTAGCGGAGCAGTTGGCTGTCACGGTGCAAATGCAGGGCGTTCCAACCGATATGCGGTACTTTCAAATGTTTGTCAACATACCCTTTCATCGGTACGACTTCCCCTTTCAAAATACCCAAGCCCTCGTGTTCGCCGTATTCATAGCTCTTTTCAAACAAAAGCTGCATACCTAAACATATGCCCATCAAATATTTACCTTTCGCCGCTTCCTCGCGTAATAAATCTGCCATCCCCGTTTCACGAAGGCGGTTTGCCGCCACCTCATACGCGCCCACCCCGGGCAACATAATTTTATCCGCGTTGCGTATCACGTTTTTATCCGACGTAATCACCACGTCCGCCCCGACGCGCGCAAACGAGGATTTTATGGAAAATAAATTTCCAACGCCGTAATCTACAACCGCTATCATCTGCCACCTCTTTTCAAAAAATCTATTCACGCAATTATTATACACTACTTTTATCAACTGTCAAGACCATTGTGCCATATTTTTTCAAGATTTTTATTCAAGCACTTGACATTTCAATTAAATATCTTTACAATATTAGGTGTAAGCCTCGCAAGGAGGGTAAAATATGAAAATAAAGATGAAATATGTCCCCTACGAATATGTGAAAGGAATTGAACCGCCTAAGCGCAAACGCTTGAAAAAACCAAGCCGTTTGTTCAAGCTATTGGTGCGCGTTTTGTCCATCTTTGAACTTTGTTCAACCAAATTCACCTATACGCAGGAGGGTATGGAGAAAATCGGAAAAGAGCCTTGTCTTATTTTGATGAATCACTCCAGCTTTATCGACCTCAAAATTGCCTCGAAGGTGTTTTTCAACCGCCCCTACCATATCGTTAGTACAATGGACGGTTTCGTGGGCAAATGTTGGTTGATGCGCCAAATCGGGTGTATTCCTACAAGAAAATTCGTTTCCGATGTAGCGTTGATGCGAGATATTCACCGCGCTTTACGCGAAACGAAAACAAGCGTTTTGCTTTTCCCTGAGGCAGGGTATTCGCTTGATGGAAAAACGACCGTTTTACCCAAAAATCTCGGCGGTTTTATCAAAAAGTTAGGCGTACCCATCGTGTCCGTAATTACGGACGGCGCATTTTTACACCAACCCTTGTACAACAACCTGCGTATGCGTAAAAATCGCGTTACTGCCCATGTTCAATGCCTGTTGACCAAAGAGGAAGCGGCGGAAATGTCGGCGGCGCAAATCGACGAACGCTTAGACGAGCTTTTCTCCTTTGACAATTTCAAAGCTCAATACGAAAACGGGGTAAAAATCACCGATCCCCACCGCGCGGAAGGCTTACACCGTATCCTCTACCGCTGTCCTGCCTGTCAAGCGGAAGGAAAAATGCTCGGCGAAGGCGTTACCCTTACCTGTCAAGACTGCGGAAAGGTCTATACCATGGACGAATACGGCAGAATGCACGCGAAAAACGGTGAAACGGAATTCCCCCATATCCCCGACTGGACGGAGTGGGAACGCGAATGTGTCCGCAAGGAAATTGAAAGCGGCGAATACCGTATGAACCTTGATGTAGACATCGGTATCCTCGCCGATTACAAGGCGTTGTATATGGTAGGTAACGGAACCCTCCTTCACGATGAAAACGGTTTTACCTTAACAGGCTGCGACGGAGAATTGACCTACCAACAATCCCCCCTTTCTTCTTACAGCCTAAACTCTGACTTCTTCTGGTATGAAATCGGTGACGTTATCGGTATCGGCGATACGAAACGCTTGTATTACTGTTTCCCGAAACAAGAAAATGTGGTAACCAAAGCCCGTTTCGCCGCAGAAGAATTACATAAAATTGTCAAAGCTCGCTTAGCGAACAAATAACAACCTAAAAAATAAAGGTGCTTTCCATCGAAAGCACCTTTTTCTTTGCACTTTTTTTAATTTGTATCTAACATAATACGGATAATTGCCTTGTCCGTTTCACGCATCCCTTCGTGCGCGAGGCGCGAAACACTCTTAATCGTGTTTTCTACCCCCGACTTTACAATACCTTCCCCGGCAAAAAATTCATTGCCGTTGTAGTACATATTCAAGCCAAGCAAACCGCTTTCTACCGCCGTTGCAATTTTCGCCGCGCAGCTCGCTTTCGCCCCATCGCAAATGATACCCGAGTCAATCGCAAGCGCGTTTACCAAGGTATGGGCGATTTCCTTCATTCTACCGCCCAAAAGATATGCCACACCGCAAGCCGCGCCTGCCCCTGCGGAAACAACGCCGCAATAAGCCGACAACGCGCCGATGCCGTTCTTTAAGTGAATGGTAATCAAGTTGGATACGCAAAGGGCGCGATACAACTTTTCATCCGATACCTGCATACCTCTTGCATACACAATCACAGGTACGGATGCGGTAATGCCTTGGTTTCCGCTGCCAGAATTGATTACGACAGGCAATTCACAACCGTTCATACGAGCATCGCTTGCAGCCGCAGCATACGCTTTCGCCGTAATCTTAATATCCGGTTGATAACTACGCAGCAATACCTTCCCGATATTCGCCCCGTAGGAATTTTTCAAGCCCTCTTCCGCAATCGCCATATTGTAAGCGATTTGCCTATCGAGGGTTTCTTTTACCTCTTCGATATCCACTTCGCTTGCATAGGCAATAATCTTTTCTACGCTCAACCCACTTTTATCCGCCTTTTCAATATCTTTCGGGGGATTATCGTACAAGGTTTCCCCGTCCAAACGAATACAGCTCACATTGGTATGTGCATCGCAAATACGCACATACGCCGTATGCGTTTTAGAGAAAAGCGTAACGCCGATATCGAAAATACGTGCGTCTTGGGGTGTGGAAATTTCCACCTCAAAGCTATCCAAAGCCGCTTGAATTTCCTCTATCTGCACAGGAGTAACATGAGAGATTACCTCTAATTTTGCGTCTGCATTCCCCGCCACAAGCCCTGCGATAAAGGCAGATTTGATACCGCGCATACCGCCCGTATGCGGTACGGTAACGCTTTTTGCATTCTTCACGATATTACCGCTTACCTCTACCTTTGCGGAAATGGGCGTATCGTTTAACACCGCGCGCGCTTTCGCCGCCGCGTACGCAATCGAGATAGGTTCTGTACAACCCATCGCAGGGACAAGTTCTTCCCTTAATATTTGTGTAAAAAGCGTAATTTCTTCTTTCGTAATCATACCGTTCGCCTAAAAGATTAGCTTGCCGAAGTTGCCGTTTCCTGCGCCGCTTCTTCCGCTTGCTTTTCTAAAATTTCTTTCACGCCGTTGCGCTTGTCGATGATGTAGGTAGGAACCAAAAGTTTTACAAGCTCCTTCATGCTATCCGTTTCGCTATAAGCGGCTTCGTACAGGTTATCCAAGGTATTCCAAAGGTTTTCCTCATCAATCGCCAAAGGTCTTGCAATGTTAATAAGACCGTTTGCCGTCTTTTGCAAACCTTCTTCCGCCATCAAACGCTCTTCAAACAGCTTTTCGCCCGGTCTTAAACCCGTGCAAACGATTTGAATATCCACATTCGGTTCTAACCCCGACATTTTGATAAGGTTGTATGCCAAATCGTAAATTTTTACAGGCTCGCCCATATCCAAGACGAAAATTTGACCGCTTTGCGCGTATGCCCCTGCCTGCAAAACAAGGGATACCGCCTCGGGAATGGTCATAAAGAAACGGATAATATCCTTGTGGGTTACGGTTACTGGACCGCCGTGTTCAATTTGCTTTTTGAACAGGGGAATAACCGAGCCGTTAGACCCAAGCACGTTACCAAAACGCACCGCAACAAAGTTGGTGTGCTTGCTGTGACGACCGATCGTTTGGATAATCATTTCGCAAATACGCTTGGTCGCGCCCATAATGTTGGTGGGGTTTACCGCTTTATCTGTGGAAATTTGCACGAAGGTATCCACCTTAAATTCCTCCGCCGCACGTGCCACATTCAACGTACCGAATACATTATTCTTTACCGCCTCGTTCGGGCTTGTTTCCATCAACGGTACGTGCTTATGCGCAGCCGCGTTGAACACGATTTGCGGACGGTATTGCTCAAACACCAAACGCATTTTCTTGCGATCACGAACGCTCGCAATCAAAACGAGCAAATCAAGATTAGGATATTTCCGTTTTAATTCCTGCTCGATATCGTAAGCGTTGTTTTCATAGATATCAAGAACGATAAGTTTTTTAGGATTATGCGAGGCAATCTGACGGCAAAGTTCGCTACCGATAGAACCGCCACCGCCCGTAACCATAACCGTTTTATTCTCTATGTATTCCATGATGTCTTGGAGATTGACGGATATTTCCTCTCTGCCAAGCAAGTCCTGAATCTCCACTTTACGCAAACTCGAAACGGAAATTTGTCCGTTCGCAAACTGATAAAGCCCGGGCAAAACTTTAACTTCCTTACCCGTTTCGCGCGCCCGTTCTAAAACCTTTTTAAGTTCTTTTTTGCTAACGGAAGGCATAGCGACGTAAATTTCGTCAACGGCATAGGTTTTTGCAAGTTCCTTAAGCTCGAAAGTAGTCCCTGCGACCTTTGTCCCTAAAATTCTCTTTGAAAGCAAGGCAGGATTGTCGTCCGCTATACAAACAGGCTTAATACACATCTTGTCCGAGGAGAGTATTTCGCGGAGCAACAAAACGCCTGCGTCACCACCACCGACAATCATTACGCGCTTGCGCGCGCTCTTTACGTTTTTAATGCTACGCATGGTAAGGAAGAACAGCCTTTGTCCAACCCTAAACGCCAACACGAACGCACTTAAAACCAAAAGAAATACGCAAACAAATCCAATCTCTATCCCTTGCGTTTTCCCTGCGGTAAAGGCATAGACGATATCGACAAGCCCAAGCCCGCAAAGGCCAAACAAAATCCGCATTACGTCATACGCGCCGACGGATAAAAGCGAGATTGAATAAATTTTGACCGCAAGAAACGAAGCTACCAACAAACCTGCTTGCACTAAAATCCACCATTTTGCATTAAGGGATAATAAGAAATCCCCTCTCGTGAATTGCCAAGCAAGCAAAGCGGAAACTATTACGAACAAGATATCGGCTATAACCGATAGCGACATAGATATAATTTTTCTCTTCCCTTGTTTCATACTCTTCCTCGTTAATTACTTAAGCAAACGCGCATAAGGCGAACACGGTCTGCCTTTTTCATTATAACATTATAATAAAATTTTGTCAATATCTTTTTACAATTTCGCTTAAATTTAAAAGAACAACCTCGCTTTTTATACGCCTTACTAACTTCTTCGTTTTTGAGAGAGGAAAGCGAGAAATTCCTCTTAAGAATTTCTCGCTTTCCTCCTTTTCTCTTAATTATCCTTTATACTCGTTCGCCTTATCGTTTAGCCTATTTTATCAAACTCGTATTCCCGTCTAAACCGTTCCAAAGCTCGTAAGTATTTCTCGCTCAAAGACAGCGTATAGCGTTGTTTTTCCTCGTAGCTTAACGTATCGTAATATGCTTTATCCGTCAACCTACCGATTGCGTCCGAAACCTCACCGTCTTTTAAGAGCATGTCCTTCACTTTCAAATAGAACTCGTCCTCTCTTTCTCCTAAAAGACTTTCCGAGACCTTTTGCTTGAAATACCGTCCTGCTTTGCTTTCGTTTAAACCAAGTTCTTTAACCTTTTCCATTCGTTCGTTTATATCGTCTTGACAATCCTTCCAAAAGCCTGTTTTTACCCGTTCTTTTGCTTGCCGTGCGAGGGCTTTGAATGTTTTTGGCATAGGTTGAGTGGCTCTCATTTCTTCCTTAATTTTTACTCCTTTTTTACGAGTTTTTTCGATTTTTTCACGATTTTCTCTGTTTTTTTCGACAGAATTGACTATTTTTTGCAAACAAAAAAGCTCACAGTTTACGTGAGCTTTTCTTTCGTTAATTTCTGCTTCTCTTTCTTGCAGCTTCGGATTTCTTCTTTTTCTTTACGGAAGGCTTTTCATAAAATTCCTTCTTACGAAGATCACCGATAATACCATCGCGAGAGCACTTTCTCTTGAAGCGACGAAGCGCGCTTTCTACGTTCTCGTTTTCTCCAACTTTTACCGTTGACATGTCTTTTTCACTCTCCTTCGCCCCATGGCGTTTAATCAATACCTCGTAATTATACCAACTTCCATTACGATTGTCAAGTCTTTTTTTATCCTTTTTTTGGGATTTTTACTTTTTTTTCTTTTTCAGCATAGCCTTCAACGAAGTCCTATGTTCTTCCCCTGCAAGCAGGCGTTTAAGGTTGACTCTGTGTGCATACCAGTCAAGCGCGCAAATTAAAAATACGAACGCATATAACACCGCAAGCCAGCTTGAAACTGCCGTCGCGTACTCCACGCCAAACAAGATAAGCTGGGTTATTCCAAACGTACTAATGATAATAAGCGAGGCAAGCGACGCGTATTCTATCAAATAAATCAACCCCAACGTCAAAACGTAGCAAACGGGGATTATAAGCAAGAACCACCAGCTTTGGCTTACCAACCCAACCGTGAAGACACCGCAAGTCGTCGCAATCCCCTTTCCGCCTTTAAACTTTTTAAGCACAGGATAGATATGCCCAAGCACCACGCAAAATCCGTTCAAATAACAAACGAAATCGCCTGCGTTAATCCCGTTTATTTGGTAATTTTGATAGACTAAAAAACCAACAAGCGAACAAACTGCACCCTTTACCATATCGAATAAAAAAGTAAAGAGGCCAAACTTAAACCCGTAGGCGCGCGCCATGTTCATTGTGCCGGGATTTCCGCTACCTTTTTCTCTAATATCCTCGTGCTTAACACTTCTTGAAATGAGCACCGCACCGCTCAAGCCCCCAAGCAGGTATGAAAGTATCGCCATTACGAGCAGGATATACCATTGCTCGGAAAATAAAAACGTTTTCATAAAAATTCTCCTTAATCCTCGTCTTTTTTCTCTCTCACAACCACTTTAATCGGCGTACCCGAGAAGTCGTAAGCGTTACGAATTGTATTTTCAAGATATCTTTGGTAGGAGAAATGGAGAAGTCCCTCGTCGTTGACGTGGAGTACGAACAACGGCGGACATACGCCAACCTGCGAAGAGAAGAACACTCTCATT
>JAZTYG010000138.1:0-2585 GCA_045636845.1 Candidatus Scatosoma sp. | reverse complement strand
AGAGCTTTGCTCCCTCTAAGCGATAAGAAACGCTCAAGCAAAAATCATAAGGATACACCGCTTTCGTTTCTTCGTTGGAACAGATTTTAAGCAAAATTGCGTTTTCCGTCTTTTCTACAACGGAAAATTCACTCGAACGCGCAAAACCGTGGTTTTTCATATCGGATTTTTTACCGTCGATAACCACGCTGCAATCCCCGCATTTCGGGAAAAGGACGGGGGCGTGTCCGCTCCAACCGCCGTTTTCGTTCTGCCAAAGGCGTTCCTTGCCGTTCATTTTGACGCTAATCATCTCCGCGCCAAGAGAGTTGATTTCAATGGTTAAAACTTCGTTTTGAATGGTATAAATCATAATTTCTCCTTATTTTCTATCCGCAAAATAGTCAATTTTCATTGCCTTTTTCACGTCTGCAAGCGTTTGAGCGGCAACCGCTTTCGCCTCTTCGCTACCCTTATAGAGAATATCCCAAATCGCAGGGATATCTTTTTCCAGCTCCTCTCTTCTCAAGCGAATGGGTTCAAGCGTTTCCTGCATGACCGCATTGAGGAATTTCTTTACCTTCATATCCCCCAAGCCGCCGCGCTCGTAATGCGCCTTTAATTCGTCCAAATTCGCATATTCGGGCAAGTATTTAACAAAGTGTTCATCCGTCGAAAACGCTTCCAAATAGATAAACGTAGGGTTGTTTTTCGTATCGCCAGGATCGGTCACCTTGATATGGTTGGGGTCGGTGTACATACCCATAACCTTGCGCTTGATTTCGTCCGCGCTGTCGGAAAGGTAAATGCAGTTGCCGAGCGATTTACTCATCTTCGCCATACCGTCCGTACCGGGCAAACGCAAGCACGCCTTATTGTCGGGCAAAACCGCCTTAGGTTCTACCAAGGTTTCCCCGTACAAGCCGTTAAAACTTCTTACGATTTCACGCGCTTGTTCCAACATAGGCAACTGATCTTCCCCTACGGGTACGGTGTTTGCCTTAAATGCGGTAATATCCGCCGTTTGCGAAACGGGATAGGTCAAAAAGCCCATAGGAATAGACAATTCAAAATTCTTTTGTCTAATTTCCGTCTTTACCGTCGGGTTGCGTTCCAAACGCGCCAAGGTAACAAGGTTCATGTAATAAAAGGTAAGCTCGGTCAATTCCGCCACATGCGATTGTACGAAGATTGTGGATTTTGCAGGGTCGATACCGCACGCCATATAGTCGAGCGCAACCTCCGTAATATTCGAACGCACCTTATCGGGATTGTCAAAGTTATCCGTCAAAGCCTGCGCGTCCGCAATCATCACGTAAATTTTGTCAAATTTACCGCTGTTTTGCAATTCCACACGACGTTTTAACGAGCCAACGTAATGCCCGATATGCAATTTCCCAGAGGGTCTATCCCCTGTCAAAATAATGTTTTTCATATATACTCCCCGTCCGTTTGCATAGACACGAATGATATCGCCCATAGTAAAGGTATGAAACGGACTTTTCTCTTTTTTATTGCAGTTTTCTTTATTTGCGCGATTACCCTGTTTTTCGTGAGTGCAAATGCGTACACACAATCGAACGCATTGCCGACATTTTCACAATTTCAAGAATGGAAAACCCCGAACAAACGCTCTATTCTTCCTTATTTCGCGCCGTAGGTTTCGCGGTATTTATACATTGCAGGAAGGTGCTCTTTGCCCTCTACTACGCCGTCCTCAATCGCCGCGATGATATCGTTCATCGTTACAACGGAATATACGTCGATGTCAAATTCCTTCTTCGCCTCGCTTACCGCAGACAAATCGCTGTTGAGCGCCTTTTCTTGACGGTCAACGGAGATAATCATACCGACAACCTGTACCTTTGCCGCCGCCTCAAGCTTGGGTAAAATTTCACGGAGCGCCTTACCTGAGGTCATTACGTCCTCGATGATGATAACCTTTTCACCGTCAACGAGCTGTTTCCCAACAAACAAACCGCCTTCGCCGTGATCCTTTGCCTCTTTTCTGTCGAAACAATAGTTGAGTTCCTTGTCGTAGTTGTGGTACATAGCAACCGCCGTAGCCACGGAAAGAGGAATCCCCTTATACGCAGGGCCGACCAAGGTTTCCGCGTTTAAGCCGTTTTCTTCGATACAAGCGGCGTAATATTCGCCAAGTTTTGCAAGCTGTTTACCCGTCTTGTAGTTACCCGTATTGATGAAATAGGGAGCAATTCTACCGCTTTTAAGGGTAAATTCACCAAATTTCAAAACGCCGTTGAATACCATGAAGCGGATAAATTCCTGTTTGTAAGTGTATTGCATAATAACTCCTTTATTTAATGTAAATTGCAACGCCTTGCGTTGCGTGAATTGTCTATACGACGTGAATTGCGCCACAGCGCGTGAATTGCAAGCCAAAGGCTTGCGTTATGGTATGATTTCCACAACGACGGCATAGCCGTCAATTCACGAAAACAAAGTTTTCAATTCACTGAACGATAGTGAAAATTCACGACGGCAAAGCAGTCAATTCACTTTCTATTATTTTCCGTTTAATTGCAAAGTGCCTGTCAAATCCGACACGTTTTCGATGCCGTGACGGTCGCACCAGTCGTTCAAGC
>JAZTYG010000137.1:0-35239 GCA_045636845.1 Candidatus Scatosoma sp. | reverse complement strand
CCGAAGCCGCCCGCGATCTCACCCTGCAGGGTCGCGCATTTTACGAATTCTCCGGAACGGTTTTCTCCGGACAAATAATTGATATATACGTTTTCGTAACCGTTTTGATATTCTGCGTATTTTTCCTCGGAAACGTTTTTCTTAAGATATTCGTCCAGGCTGCAACCGGAAGCGTTGGACTGCCCTGCAAGAATAATGACTTGCGCGCGTTTTCCTTCGCCATCGGGCAAGGTATCCTTGATGTTGAACACGATTCTGTTTTCCAAGTAATACTGCACGCCAAAGTAACAAGCAAGCCCGAGTAGGAGTGCTGATAAGGCAGCAATCAACGATAAGACGATAGTTTTTCTTTTTGTCATAATAACCCTCTTGATTATGTATAATATGTATTATTATATCATTTCTTTATGTTTTTGTCAATTTGAATTTGATATCCGATTATCGATAGCTTTCGGCTGATTTTTAACGATAAAAAGAAAACAGTAGGTCGATACCACCCGTATCAATCTACTCTTCCTTCATCGTAAGGCAAAGCGTCTTGGTCTCACAAAACGGCCCCCACCCTCGAATCCCTCTCAAAAAAATAGTGTATTTCAAAAGAAAAAAGACGGGTATTACCCGTCTTGTCTTTTGGGAGTAATTGGTGAATGGGATGCAAAATCCTAATGGGTGCATTTTAGCCAAAATTGGTTCAATTTTAACGAACGGGTGCTTTCTTACATCACTATCTCTATATTAAAGAACTTTTCTTGGAAAGCAACTGAGTTTGCAATCTCTTCCTTTGAAAAGGACTTGCTTTCGGGTGCTACAACCCATTTATCTTCGATATCATTAAGTCGATGGATAATAGCGATAACCCGTCCAACGAATTCCGTAACTGGTTCATCCACACCTAATATATAGGCGTCTTGCTCTTCACCGTCTGCTGCGATAACATCCGGAATATATCCATAATTTACTGAATAAATAATGTCCTTGTGATTTGGATGGCAAGTTCCGAGAGGTCTGTCAACAACGACTTTTACAAATTTTCCAATCATAAGCTTTGTGAATTTTTTTGTTCTTTTAGTGTTTTACAACTTGAAATAAGCATCCTTCTAATTCTACCGCAAAGATTGCGATAGATTTTGAAGGTCGTTTCCTCTATGGCGTTTGTATTGAACAGTAATTTTAACCAACCTTCAGTTTCGCTACATTCTTTGAGAGCGATTTCAAACTTTGAAACCATATCGGATTTGCTTTGACCATAATTTGCTTCGCGGATATTTGCATAAATACTGCTTGAACTTTTTCGGATTTGGAATAAAGTATTGGACGGAGCTTTTATCTTTTGACAAAGCAGTTCTATCTCAGTTGCAAGTTGTTCGGAATATATCAATAAATAGTTTTTTGACATAATATACCTCTTTGAGTGTATTATAGCATAAAATCAAACTAAAATCAAGGCGTGAGCCTTGTATATCATCAATTTGGCAGAAATTGCATATCACCAACACGGGGTGTTGTATATCATCATTGCGAAAGTGATACAACCTACGGTTGATGATATACTCGCTTTGGCGAGATATGCTCGTCAAAGCGGATGATATACACGCTAAAGCGCGACGATATACCATTGCTTTCGCAATGGATAAAAAAATACTGCAGAAAATGTATCCTTTTCTGCAGTATTTTTTGGCGCAGAGAGAGGGATTCGAACCCCCGGAAACTCTCGTTTCAACGGTTTTCAAGACCGCCGCAATCGACCACTCTACCATCTCTGCATATTTTATATTGTATTGAATTGTGTGGATTTTATGACCGCTTCGCTTTTCTTCGACATAGGTCGAACTACGCCTGCATATAATATTGATTTCACTTAAATAGTGGGACGGTTCAACAAAGCGTATATCTATTATATGTAAATCTAACTCAAAAGTCAACCGTTTTTAGATATACTTGTAAAATATCACGCCCCGAAAATCATTTTCGGGGCGTAAGCATTGTTAAGCGTTATTCAATATCCAGTTCGGGTGGAATGTCGATTTCGTCCGATACATATTTGGCGTTTTTCTTGCGCTGGCGCACACATTCCGACAGTAAATATTCGATTTGACCGTTTACGGAACGAAAATCGTCTTCTGCCCAAGCCGCGATTGCATTATACAGCTTTGGCGATAAACGTAAAGGAATTTGTTTTTTACTATTTTCGTTCATGATCTCATACCTGCCTATGCCATTTCATCTTTTTGCTATATAAAAAGGCGTTTATTTTTTAATATAAGCTACCCGTATTGACGATGGGCTGCGCATCGTGATTGCCGCAAAGTACCACCAAAAGGTTGGAAACCATCGCTGCTTTTCTTTCTTCGTCAAGTGTTACCATACCGCCTGCATTCAAGCGTTCAAGTGCCATTTCTACCATGCCAACTGCGCCGTCCACGATCATCTTTCTTGCGTCGATGATTGCCGATGCCTGTTGACGTTGCAACATTACCGCCGCGATTTCGGGTGCGTATGCAAGGTAGGTGATGCGCGCCTCGATGATTTCGATACCTGCTTCGTTTACACGTTCTTGAATTTCGTCACGGATACGGGATGCGACAAGGTCGCTAGAACCTCTCAAGCTGCCGTCATCCGCTACACCGTCGCCCGTCGTGTCTACGCCAGGGGCAACGTCGTAGGGGTAAATACGAACAACGTTTCTCAAAGCGCTGTCGCATTGAAGGGAAAGATATTCCTTATAATTGTCCACATTAAACACCGCTTTTGCCGTATCTACCACGCGCCACATAACCGCGATACCGATTTCCACAGGGTTGCCCAAACAATCGTTGATCTTTTGGCGGTTGTTGTTGAGTGTCATAATTTTCAATGAAATCTTTTTATCGGGTACAGCGTTGATATTTACTTTCAATTCGTTGTCAATGCTCAATGTGCTCATCTTGCCAACGTCGCCGCTTTGGTTTAACTTTGTCGTTGCTGCAGGGTTTACCGCCACGCAGAAGGGGTTAATCGCGTAAAAGCCTTCGCCTTTCAATGTGCCGATGTATTTACCGAACAAGGTCAAAGCGAGCGCTTCTTGGGGTTTCAACACGCGCAAACCGCAGAGGGGAATCCATACAACGCAGGCTAAAATACCGCAAACGATTGCGACTGCGACACCGAAATCTCCGTAGCTGCCTAACGCGCCTTCTTCTGCCATTACCCCAAGGGCAACCGCGCCTACGAGGGTAAGTACTTCCAAGAAGGTATAGAGCAAAAGGGTACGCATACCGTTCTTTTTATTTGTTAAAATAATCTCTTCCATAAAAAACCTCCATAAGGATTTGATATTAAAATGATATCATATTATCATAATCCTGTCAAGAGGTTTTTGTGAAATTATATATTTTTTTTAACCGATGAGGGTTTCGTATTCCGCATAAAGCGCATCAAGCTGTGTTTTGATTTGCTCTAATCGGTTGCATTTTTCCGTCAAAAGTGGGAAATTGCCCGTTACGGCAGGGTCGGAAAGGGAAGTATTGATTTCCTCATCTTCCGCCTCTAATTTTGCGATTTCTTCCTCTATTTTCTTGATGCGCGTCTGCCTGCGTGCGTCTGCGGCGCGTTCCTCTTTCGTGCGATAATAACCCGATTTTTTGTCGGAATTTAACGAAAGGGAGGGGGCAGGTATGGGTTGAACGCTCTTTTGTGTCATTTTTACCGCCTCTTTTGCGGCGATTTTTTGCGCGTGATATTCTTCATAAGCGCAAGGATATACGGTTGCCTTTCCGCCCTCTAATTCAAGGATTTTTCCTGCCAAGGCGCGGATAAAGTATCGATCGTGCGATACGAACAATATCGTACCGTCAAATTCCTTTAACGCGCTTTCAAGGCTTTCTCTTGCGGAAAGGTCGAGATGGTTGGTCGGTTCGTCCAAAATGAGGAAATTGCCATTTTCACATTCAAAAACAGCAAGGGCGAGTTTGGCTCTTTCGCCGCCTGATAACATTCTTACTTTTTTATCCATATCCTCGGCAATCAAACCTGCCTGCGCGAGAATGTTTCTTACCCGCGTTTGATCCCAAGTGATATGCCGTCCCCAAAGCTCACCAAGTACCGATTCGTTGGGGTCAAGGTTGGCGTTTTCTTGGTCGTAGCAGGCGATTTTTGCGAACCGCCCAAGGCGAATGGCGGGATTTTTACCCTTGACAATTTCCTTGATGAGGGTGGATTTTCCTGTACCGTTATCCCCGACAACGGCGCATTTTTCACCGCGGATTAAACCAAAAGTTGCTTGCTCTAACAACACCTTTTCGCCTGCCGTCAAACGCAGGTTTTCCACCTCCAAAACCCGTTCGTAGGGCTTGTCTGTGTAGGTAAAAACGAAGCGCGGGGGCGTGGGGGGAAGGGTGGGCTTTTCAATAAGCTCCATCTTTTCCAAGGCAAGTCGGCGAGATTGCGCCATCTTCGTGGTGGAAGCGCGGACAAGGTTTCTATCCACATATTCCTGCATGTGCGCCCGTTCTTCCTGTTGTTTTTCGTATTCTTTCAAAAGGTGGGCAACTTTTTCCGCTTTTAACACTTTATATTTTGTATAATTGCCCTTAAATGCAGACAATTTCTTGTTTTCAATTTCGTAGATGGACGTCACCAAACGGTCGAGGAAATATCGATCGTGCGATACGGTCAAAATTGCGCCCTTGTAGGTGGAAAGGTATTCTTCCAACCAAAACAAGGTTTTCATATCAAGGTGGTTGGTCGGCTCGTCTAAAATCAACAATTCGGGGTCTTCCAACAGCAAACGGCACAGTTTCAAACGGGTCTTTTCACCACCCGACATGGTGGAAATGGGTTGGTCGTAATTGTCTTCAAAGCCCATACCGTTGAGGACGGTGCGAATTTTTACCTCGTAATGGTAACTGTCGCGCGCGGCGATTTGTTTGTTGAGATATTCGTATTTTGCGGAAAGGGCACGGTATTCGTCACTCCCTTCCTTGGCATTTGCAAAGAGAGTTTCCGTTTCGCGAAGCGCCTCAATGGCGCGGATATCGGCGGTAAAAATGTCGCGCATTTCCTCAAAAACGGTGTTGCAGGAATCGTATCCGCCCGTCTGTGCGAGGTAACCGATACGGATGCCGTTTTTGCGAAAAAGCGTACCGCTTTCTGCCTCAAGTTCACCCAAAATCAAACGGATAAGCGTGGTCTTTCCTTCGCCGTTTGCACCGATCAACCCAACCCTGTCCCCCTCATTTAAGGAAAAGCAGAGATTTTCAAGCAGCGAACCGCCGTTAAAACCAAAGGATAAATTGTCCGCCGAAAGTAACATAAACAACCTCTAAAAAAGAATAAAATGCGTGGTAAAACGCAAGCTAATAACAATGGATAAAAAAGAAAAGCTTTATCAAAAAATTCGCTTGTGTGAGTATGAAATGTTGGTCGCAACGCCATCACGCGCGGCAAAGCTTGCTACCAAAATAAACAAATGGAAGGGAAATGTGTTTGATTAAACACTCAAATTCGTTTCCACCTAAAAATCCCATTTCGGGATATAGGTTTCCCCGCTGGATTTTCTTTCCTGTGCAAAAAGACGGGGCTCTAACCCAAGCTCTAACGCCGTTTCTACGACGGTGTTATATTCACGCGCGGTGATGGGACGGGAAAGCTCTTTCATACCCTCGATATCCCCGAAAGGGGTGTATTGGCTCATCAAACTTAAGTAAGTGGAGGGGGGCAGGTATGCGTTGAACCACTTTAACACCGCTTTGCTGTCGTTTGTGCAAAGGGGCATAACAAGGTGTCTTACGATACAGCCTGAAAGCATTTTTCCCTCCTCGGTCATCTGCAACGGCTTGCTGTTTGCCAGAAAGGAAACAGCCTCGCTTGCCACGTCAAAGTAGTTCTCTTTGCCCAAATACCGCTTGGAAAGGACAGGGGAAACGAACTTCATATCGGGCAGGTAAATATCGATATACGGGTCGATTTGTCGTAAAGTTTCTACCTTTTCGTAACTGCCCGTATTATAGACGACGGGGATTTTTGGACGGTAAATTTCAAACGCTTGCACAAGATAAGGGGTCAAATGCGAGGGGGTAACAAGGGAAATATTATCCGCGCCCATATCCTCTAACTGCTTAAAAATATCCGTCAATTCTAACGGGGTAACGGGTTTTCCGCGTTTGGCGCGGGACACCTCGTAATTTTGGCAAAAGGCACAACGCAAATTGCAACCCGAAAAGAAAATAGTACCGCTGCCCTTTCCAAAGGAAATGCAGGGTTCTTCAAAGGGGTGCAGGTAAAATTTCGCCACGCGCAGTCCGTCAACGCCGCACGCGCCGACGCCTGTAAGGCGGTTTGCGCCGCATTCTACGGGGCAAAGCGTACAGTTTTCCAAAAAAAATCCATTCATAATCTATATTATACCACGATTGCCGCGTTTTTGCAAGCAATAATTGTTGACAAAACGGCTATTTAAGTGTTATAATAACTGCGAACGAATTGCGAAAGAGGACTATATAATGAAGAAATTTTTTACTAGTGAAAGTGTAACGGAAGGGCATCCCGATAAGGTTTGCGACAATATTTCCGACGGCATCGTAGATGCCATTTTGGCGTCCGATCCCTACGCTCGTACCGCGGTAGAGTGCGCGGCGGCGTTCGATACCTTGCTTATTATGGGTGAAGTAACGACAACGGCAGTTGTAGATTATGAGGCAAAAGCGCGTGAAATTATCAAAGAAATCGGCTACGATTTCGGTACGTTTGCGTACGATAAATGCAAAATCATCGTGGCGATTCATACACAGTCGCCCGATATCGCGATGGGTGTAAACGCATCCTTGGAAAAGAAGACGGAAGGCGGCGATGAGGCCGACCAACTCGGCGCAGGCGACCAAGGCATGATGTTCGGTTATGCTGTTCGTGAAACGAAAGAATTGATGCCTCTTACTTTGTCCTTATCTCACCGCTTGGCAAAGCGTTTGACGGACGTTAGAAAGGATGGCACGTTGCCTTACCTTCGTCCCGATGGAAAAACGCAGGTTACGGTGGAATATGTGGACGGCGTGGCAAAGCGCGTGGACACGGTGGTCGTTTCCACTCAACACGATGCGTTCGTTTCGCAGGAACAAATCCGTGAGGATATGAAAAAATATGTAATCGAGGCGATTATCCCTGCAAACTTGATGGACGAAAAGACGAAAATCTTTATCAATCCCACGGGTAGATTTGAAATCGGCGGCCCTGAAGGGGACAGCGGTTTGACGGGCAGAAAAATCATCGTAGATACCTATGGCGGCAGATGCGCGCACGGCGGCGGCGCATTCTCGGGTAAAGACCCTACGAAGGTGGATAGAAGTGCGGCTTATTACTGCCGTTATATCGCGAAAAATATGGTTTCGGCAGGGCTTGCGGACGAGTTTGAAATTCAAGTTGCATACGCAATCGGCGTTGCAAAACCCGTCTCGGTATTTGTAGATAGCCACGGTACGGGTAAGCTTAGCGACGAAGAGCTGGCAGAAGTGGTTAAGAAGGAATTTGACCTTCGTCCTTACGCGATTATCCGCGATTTGGATTTGAGAAAACCCGTCTTCAAGAAAACGGCGGCATACGGTCACTTTGGTTACAAGGGTTTCTCTTGGGAGCAAACCGACCGCGTAGATGCGTTGAAAAAGTATTTGTAATTTTTCTTAAAATACAAAGCGGAGAGTGGAAAGCTCTCCGTTTTTTATTTTTATAGCAAAGGTGAAAAGAGGTTTTTTTGTAGGCTTTTTTCAAAGAAAAAAGAAAATTTTATCATAAATTGTCTTAACGGAGAAAAAAGTGGGTATATAAATTAAAATGAGGTGCGCTCATTTGTATATTTTTTATGAAATAGGCATAAAAAGACCTTGCTTTTTTCGTGGAAATATTGTACAATATATAATGACGGTAAAATGGCGTGATATGCTTTATTCAAAAGGCATTCAGGCAAGTTGAAATCAGTAAAATAAATCTATCGGAGTTTTTCTAATGGGATTGGTTAAATATTTAATGGGCGGCGACAGCCGAAAGAGCTTGGCAAAGCTTAACAAGATGACGGATGAGGTTGAAGCGTTAGAACCGAAATATCAGGTGATGGACGATGAAACCTTGAAGAGTCAAACGCAGATTTTGAAGGATCGTTTGGCAAAGGGCGAAACCCTTGACGATATCCTTTACGACGCGTTTGCGGCTTTGCGTGAAGCAAGTAAGCGTGTACTTGGTATGCGCCATTTCCGCGTGCAGATTATCGGCGGTATCTGTTTGCACCAAGGTCGTATCGCAGAAATGCGTACGGGTGAAGGTAAAACCCTCGTTTCCACCTTGCCTGCATACTTGAACGCGTTGTCTGGTAAGAGCGTACACGTCGTTACGGTAAACGATTACCTTGCAAAGCGTGACGCGGAATGGATGGGTAAAGTTCATAAGTTCATGGGCCTTACCGTTGGCGTTGTTGTGCCTGGTATGGAAGACGATGAAAAGCGTGAAGCGTACAAGTGCGATATCGTTTATGGTACGAATAACGAATTTGGTTTCGACTACCTCCGTGATAACCTCAAAACCGATATGTCCCGTATGGTACAGCGTGATTTGACGTTTGCTATCGTGGACGAAGTTGACTCCATCTTGATCGACGAAGCAAGAACCCCCCTTATCATCTCTGGTAAAGGTGAAAAGTCTTCCGATTTGTATGTGCAGGTAGATAAGCTTGTTCGTACCTTCTCCGGCGGCTTTGACGATGAGTTGAAGGACGAAGAAGAAGCGGCAATGGAAGCATTGCGCGAAGAAAAGAAGAAGAAAAAGGATAAGAAGAAAAAACGCAGCGCTGCGGAAATTGTATCCTTGGATACGACGGATGCGGACGATGAAGAAGAGTTTGTGGACTATACCAAGATGACCTTGGAAGAACAGGCAAACTACGAAGCGGAAATGGAAGAAAAGCGCGCGGCTTCTCGCGCAGCTGCACCCGAAGGCAAGCGTTCTTTGGCGGCTGCAAAGGAATGGGATTACATCATCAACCGTAAGGATAAGACGGTAGAATTGACGGAAAGCGGCGCAAGAAAGGCAGAACGTTTCTTCCGCATCGACAACATTGCGGAAATTGAACACGCTGACCTTAACCATCACATTCAACAGGCGTTGAAAGCGCATAAGCTTTTCAAGCTTGACGAAGATTATATCGTAAGCGAAGATGAAATCATCATCGTTGACGAATTTACCGGTCGTTTGATGAACGGTCGTCGTTACTCCGACGGCTTGCACCAAGCAATCGAAGCAAAAGAAGGGGTAGAGGTTCGTAGCGAAAATAAGACCTACGCAACCGTTACCTTCCTAAACTACTTCCGTTTGTACTCTAAACTTTCGGGTATGACGGGTACGGCAAAGACGGAAGAGGCAGAATTTAGAACCATTTATTCGTTGGACGTTGTGGAAATCCCCACCAACCGTCCTATTCAACGTGTGGACTTGCCCGATATCGTATACAAGACGGTAGATGGTAAAAAGCGCGCGATTGTAAATGAAATTATGGAACGCCACGCAAGTGGTCAGCCTATCTTGGTGGGTACTTCTTCGGTTGATAAATCGGAAGAAATCTCCCGTTTGTTGAAGAGAAACGGCGTTAAGCATAACATTTTGAACGCAAAGAACCATGAACGCGAAGCGGAAATCGTTGCACAGGCGGGCCGTTTCGGCGCAGTTACCATTTCTACCAACATGGCTGGTCGTGGTACCGACATTTTGCTTGGCGGTAACGCGGAGTATTTGGCGAAGAAGCGTTTGCGTGAAGAAGGCGCGGACAAGGATGATATCGAGCTTGCAATTAGTATGTACATCACTGAAGTTAGCGACGTAATCCTTGCTTTGCGTGAAAGATATAAGAAGGTTTACGAACATTACAAGAAGGAAACGGACGAAGAAAAGCAGAAGGTTATCGACGTAGGCGGTCTTTGCATCATCGGTACTGAACGTCACGAATCCCGTCGTATCGACAACCAGCTCCGCGGTCGTGCAGGCCGTCAAGGGGACATCGGTTTGTCCGTATTCTTCCTTTCCTTGGAAGATGATTTGGTACTCCGTTTCGGCGGGGAAAGAATGAAGGCCGTTTACAATGTATTCGGTATTGACGAAGATACGAGCTTGCAATCGAAGATGCTTTCCCGTGGTATTGAAAACGCGCAGAAGAACATCGAAGGCAGAAACTTCGGTATTCGTAAAAATGTATTGCAATACGACGACGTTATGAACAAGCAACGTATGGTTATGTACGAGGAAAGAATGAATGTATTGCGCGGTGCAGACGTACACGCGCAGGTATTGAAGTACATTCCTGACTATGTAGCGGAAACTCTTTCGGCGGCGGTAAACGTAGAAGATATGCCCGAGCTTTGGAACGAGGAAGAATTGAACCGCGCGCTTGAATTGAAGGTATTGCCCGAAGGCACGAACTATGTAACCCGTGAACGCTTAATGAAGTGGGATTACGAGCTTGCTTTGAAGAAGATTTCGAACAAGGTTGCTAAGGAATACGAAAAGAAGATTGAAGAATTGAAGGAAATGGGCATTGACTTTGGCGCAGTAGAACGCCGTGTATTGCTCATGACGGTAGATAGAAACTGGATTGACCACATTGACGCGATGGATCAGCTCCGTAAGGGTATTTCCCTCCGCGCATACGGTCAAGTTGACCCCATCATTTCGTACAAGCAAGAAGGCTTTGATATGTTCGACGAAATGATCGCGCGTATCCAACGTACGACGATTAGCACCTTGTTGAAGGTGAAGGTGGAGGCTCGTCCTGCGCCTGTACAAAGGGTAAATGCGGCACCCATGGCTGCGGCGAACGGCGCAAACGGGCAACCTGCCCCTGCTCCTGCACAGCCTACGCAAACGGCTGCACCTCGTCCTTTCCGTCGTCAAATGCCAGAGCCTATCACGAATATGAGTTCGTTCAAACAAGCGATGGAAGCGGCAAAAGCGGCGCAACAGGCAAACCAAGAGAACAAGACGGATAAAGAATAAGGAAAGTATATGTTCAAAGCTGACGATTACAGATTAAAAGTACAAGCGATGCGTGAGGTGTTGAAGGAAGCGGAATACGCGCTGGATATCGAACATCTCCGCCCTCGTCTTGCGGAATTGGAAAAGGAACAGGAAAGCCCGGAGGTTTGGCAGGATTTGGAAAGATCTACCAAAATCGGTCGTGAAATTTCCGCCATTCGCAATAAGATTACGGCGTACGAAAAGGGCGCAACAGCCCTTTCGGATGCAGAGGACGTAATCGATCTCATTGAAGAAACGGAAGACGAAAGCTTGATTGCGGAGTTAGATACGATGCTTTCAACGGCGGACAAGGATATTGAAGATATGCGTATCCGCGCAATTTTGAAAGGGCCTTACGATAACCACAACGCAATGCTTACCTTACACGCAGGCGCAGGTGGGACGGAAGCGTGCGACTGGTGTCAAATGCTTTACCGTATGTACACCCGTTATTGCGAAAAGATGGGCTTTAAGGTGTACGAATTAGACCGCGAAGCAGGGGACGGCGCTGGGTATAAGAGTGTCGATTTCCGTGTAGAAGGTGAAAATGCTTACGGCTATTTGAAGGCGGAAATGGGCGTGCACCGCTTGGTGCGTATTTCACCCTTTGACGCGAACAAACGCCGTCAAACCTCCTTCTGTTCGTTGGAGGTTATGCCCGAGGTTGAAGAGGACGACGAGGTGGAAATCAACGACGATGATATCCGTATTGATATTTACCACTCTGGCGGCGCAGGCGGTCAAAACGTAAACAAGGTTGTCTCCGCGGTGCGTATCACTCACTTCCCTACGGGTATCGTAGTACAATGTCAAAACGAGCGTTCGCAGCTTCAAAACAAGGCAATGTGTTTCACCATGTTGCGTTCGAAGTTGCTTGAAAAGAAGATTGAGCAACGTCAAGCGGAAGCGGCGGCGATGAAAGGGGATGTGAAAAAGATTGAATGGGGCGCGCAAATTCGTTCCTATGTATTCTGTCCCTATACCCTTGCGAAAGACCATAGAACGGGGTATGAAAAGGGTGACATACAGTCGGTTATGGATGGTGAAATCCACGGCTTTGTCATCGATTATTTGAAAAAATCGTAACAGGCAAGGGCGGTAATCCGCCCTTGTTTTGGACTTTTACCCTATTATTTTCACGGAGTTTTTATGTATAAACCTTTTGAGAAAATCGATTTGAATAAGGCGGAACCGATTATCCTTGGTATCGAATCGTCCTGCGATGAAACGGCGGCGGCGGTGATTAAGGGTAGAAAAATTTTATCGGACGAAATCGCCTCCTCGGCAACCGTACAGGCAGAGTACGGTGGGGTTGTGCCGGAAATCGCCTCGCGCGCGCATACCGACGAGATTGCGCGTGTGGTGGAACGCGCCGTGAAAAATGCAGGGATCACTTATCAAGATATTGACGGGGTGGCGGTTACCTACGGGGCAGGGCTTTTGGGCGCGCTTTTGGTGGGCGTGTCCTTTGCGAAAGCGTTTGCGTTTGCGCTTGGGAAACCCTTGATTGCGGTAAATCATATCCGCGGACATTTGGCGGCGGCGTATTTGGATTGTCCTGATTTGCAGCCCCCTTTCGTTACCTTGCTTGCAAGCGGCGGGCATACCGCGGTGTTGTATGCAAAATCGGAAGGTGAGTTTGAAATTCTCGGCGCAACCTTGGACGACGCGGCAGGTGAAGCCTTTGACAAAGTGGCAAGGGTGTTGGGTTTGAAATACCCCGGCGGACCGCATATCGAGCATTGTGCGTTGGGCGGTGAAGCGAATATCGCGATGCCGAAAATGTTAAAAGGCGGAGGCGGATATAACTTTTCGTACAGCGGTTTGAAAACGGCGGTTATCAACTACTGCCATACGAAAGCGCAAAAGAATGAGGAATACTCTAAGGCGGACGTGGCGTGTTCTTTCCAACGCGCGGCGGTGGATGTTTTGGTGGATAAGACGGTGAAGGCGGCGAAAGAAAAGGGCGTGGATACCGTAACGGCAGGCGGCGGCGTAGCGGCAAACGGCTATTTGCGTAGCAGTTTGCAGGCGGCGTGCGAAAAAAACGGCTTGCGTTTGGTATTACCCGAAAAGAGATATTGTACGGATAATGCGGCGATGATTGCGTCCGAAGGCTTGGTGCAGTACCGCTTGGGGAACTTCGCGGAGATGAACTTGACCGCAAAGGCATCCATTCCTTTGGCGGCTACCCTAGAAACGGTACAAAGCCGTAACAAGAGGTGCGACGATGTTTGAGTTTGAGCATCTTGGCGAATTTTTTCTGCACGCGTTGAAGGATACCCTTCCGTTGTTGCCGTGGATTTTGCTCATTTATTTATTGATAGAGTTGTTGGAGAGCAAGGCTGACCTTCGTACCATCAACCGTTTCGGCAACAAGATGGGGCCGTTAATCGGTTCGGCGACGGGGTTGATACCTCAATGCGGCTTCTCCATTATGGCGGCAAAGCTGTTTGAACAAAAATATATCACTGTCGGGACGCTGCTTGCAATTTTTATGGCAACGAGCGACGAAGCCTTTATCATTATGTTTTCTTCGGGTGAAGGGGCGATTTGGGTGCTGCCGATGTTGGCGGTGAAAATCTTGGTTGCCGTAGCGGTTGGTTACGCGGCAGATTTCACCTTGAAGCTGTTTGGACGGGGGCAGGTATGCGTTGAAATGCCTTCCGCGTATGCGGAAAAGCCCCAAACTACGCACGAAATTTTCATTCGACAGTATTTAGAAGAGAAGGACGTGGACGTGAAATGCGCGTGCGGACGCTCACACGAGGCGGATAGCATTTGGAAAAAGTATGTGCTTTATCCGATATGGCACACCTTGAAGGTGGGGGCGTTTGTCTTTCTTGTGAACTTTGTATTGACGGGCATTGTGCATTCGGTCGGCGAAGAAGCCTTTGCGGAATTTATGCACAGAAACCGCTTTTTACAACCCTTTTTGACCTGTTTAATCGGGTTAATCCCTAATTGTGCGTCGAGTGTGGTGTTGACGGAAACCTTCCTTGTGGGTGGGATTACCTTCGGGGCTTGCGCGGCTGGCTTATGCGCCAACGCAGGCATGGGGTTTGTCGTATTGCTTAAAAATATAAAAAAATGGAAGAGAAATATCGCTCTTATCGCGGTTGCATACCTTGTATCGGTTGCGGTTGGGCTGCTTTTGAATATTTTTCCGATTATAGCGTAAAGAAAATACCGCAAATCTGTTTAAGTTAGGACGGATTTGCGGTATATATCAATTAAGGCAGTAAAAAATGCCTTTTATAAGGAGGAAACTCATGGAACAAGTAAAAGTGCTTGGCACGGAAAATGGAATTTTGACGATTGCCCTTTCGGGTGATATCGATTTGGGGAACGCGGAAACATTTTACGCGGAAACTTTGGCGGCTTATCAAGCTACGCCTGCTGATATTACCTTCGATTGTGGGGAATTAAACTTTATCGACAGCACCACATTGGGTACGTTTGTAAAAATTTTGAAAAACCTCAAGGCGGACGGACATACGGTACGCCTTATCAACTTGCAGGCAAAAATCAAGAAATTGTTTTTGATTTGCTCGTTGGATAAGATTATGGAGATTTTGTAAGATGGAAAAATTTTCTGTAACCTTGCCCTTGACGGGGGAATATTTAACAACGGTACGCTTGACGACGGGTGGGCTTTGCTCTCTTGTCGGTTTTGACATGGATTTTGCGGAAGATTTCAAGGTATGCGTGACGGAAAGCTTGCTTCTTTTGAAGCGTGGCGGCTTTACGACGGCGGCCATCGATTACACCGTAGGCGAAGCGCTTGGCTGTCGCGTGGTGGGTGTAGAAAAGGGTGGTGTTAAGGAAGATTCCGCTGAGGATGAAATTTCTCGCGCGTTGCTTTCTGCGTTGCTTGGCGATGTGGAGTGGGAAACGGACGAGAATGGCGAAGTGTGCGGTATCCGTTTTGAAGGCTAAACGGCTTGCACAAGGATAGAAATATGTGTAAGGCTTACAGGCTGTCCTGTGAGGTTGAATATGGCAGATGAAAAGATAAACCAGCTAATAAGGCAATACAAAGAGAGCGGTGATATTGCGCTTCGCAATCAAATTGCCGAACAATATCTCTACATAGCCGACATCCTTGCAAAAAAATTTGTGGGGCGTGGGGTGGAATACGACGACTTGAAACAGGTCGCCGCTTTTGCGCTTTTGCGTGGCATCGACCGCTTTGACCCTGATATGGGGATGCAGTTTACCACCTTTATCACGCCGACAATTACGGGGGAAATTAAAAACTATTTCCGCGATAAATCCCGTATGGTCAAGGTGCCTAGGCGTTTGAGTGAAATGAATGCGGCAATTAAGAATTTTTCCGTAACCTATGAGGCGGAGAATGGCGTAAAACCCAGCGTGAAAACCATTTCGGCGGCGTTGAACCTGTCGGAAGAAGATGTGGTAGAGGCTGTGGAAATCGGCGGTACACTGTCGTTGGACGGTGCACCGATGGAAGATGAAAAAAACAAAAAATCGCTGTACGGCGTATTGGCGTGTGAGGACGACCGTTACGAGTTGTTTGAGACGAAAGAGGCGTTACGCGCGGCGATGGAAGATTTCTCCGATACGGAAAAGGCGTTGATTAAATATCGATATGTGGACGAGTTGTCGCAAAGCGAAACATCAAAACGACTGGGGGTGTCGCAAATGTTCGTTTCGCGTATGGAGCGTAAGCTTTTACTTAAATTAAAAGAAAAGCTGCAGGATTCGATATAGGCGTCGGGGAGAAATTATGGAGAGTGTTAAATTATTTCAAATAACCGATTACGATTCCCTACAAACGGCGTTAGAGAACCTTTGCCGATTCCTTGAAGAATGGAAGGTGGGACAGGAAAAGATATTTGACTGCAAGTTAATCGCGTGTGAATTGGTAGGAAATGTATTGAAATACACGAAAGGGGATGCAGGATTACGGGTAAAAATCTCGGAAGGCTTTGCACAAATCAAAGCCTTGTCGGAAAGTTTTTTCGAATTACCCGAAAAGATTGTATGTTCCGACCGATACGCGGAAAGCGGCAGAGGATTGTTCCTTGTCAATTCCCTTTGCGATGGTGAAATTGCCGCGGAAATAGACGGCATTGTTGCAAGGGTAAAATTATAAAAAGAAAGCCAACCGAAAAGGTTGGCTTTTACTTTTACAATAGATATAGTGATAATAATACAAGCCGACCAAATGGTCGGCTTGTGTTTGTTTAAGGTAGTTTGTTATTAGATCTTCATCGAGAATTGATACATCTTCATAAGAAGGGTCTGGGACATTCTGTCACGATATTGACCAAGGTAGATGAAGACTTTACGGAAGAATTCTTTGTTGTCGCCGCCTACTTCGTAGTCAGGAAGTTCGGGCATCGTGCCTTTGAACTTCAAGATGAAGAGTTCGGTGAATTCGTTTCTTTCTGCCGTATCCAACATAGCGATGAAGGGGTCAAAGCTCTTGCAGTTGTAGAAGTCGTAGCCTGCGGTGTTTACATGGGGTTCGTGAGGGAGGAAGGAAGGATTTACTTCTTCTGCCATCAAAACGCCAGCAACGGGGCCGCCTTCATAAGGATATGCTTCTGCATATTCTTCCATATGGAAACCGCTAGTAGCCTGTTGAGCAGCTTCTTCGCGTACTTCGTCAAGGTCAACCTTCTTCGATTTAATAAGCTGGATAATCGTGATAACGATTTGCGCTACTACAACAACAACCGCCAAGATACCGAAAAGTGCAGCGCTCGTTTTTGCAATAACAAGCAATGCAACGATCAATACAACAAAGTAACGAACGAGGTCGAATGCGATGCCGCCTTTTCTAGTCATACGACCGATGGAGATCATTGCAGTTACCAAAGTGATAAGTAAGCCAGCGATTACAGCAATCTTGGTGAATTGATCTGCCTTAGCGGATACCAACGCGTTGCTCTTTGCGATGGGGTTGGAGATCAATACCATGAACGCTGCGGTAAGTAATGCCTGCAAGAGGTAGAGCCAAGCAACTTTACCAGCTTTCTTCGTTGCGAAAGCAAAGTAAAGGATAGCGCCTACTGCTGCAAGGGCAAAGCTGAAAATATCAAGGACAACGGGCATATTTGCCAAAGCGCCTTCCATTGCTGCCGAACCAAACACGTTGTTTGCTGCGTAGGTTTCACATGCAAGGGTGAAGGTGAAGGTGTACAACATCGCGCCTGCCGTGAAGTAGAAAAGTGCGGTGCGTACCAACATAGGTGCATTCTTACCGGTAAAGATTGCAACAAACGCCAAGATAGCGGCGATTGCAATACCAGCAATGAAAAGGTAGAACGCTAAGGTGTAAACGCTACCGATTGTGCCACCCACGTTGAATGCGGGCATAACCCCGAATGCAGTACCGTCGCTATCAAACATTGCGGTAAGAAGTTGAAGCAGCGTGTCATTTTTAAGCTGAGGTACAGTAGTATCATAAATTGCATAGAACTTAAGACCTACAACAGCTAATGCACAAACGGCAATCAACAGTACGGCAAACAGGCGATAACCCCAGTTTTTCTTGGGGGCGTCTGCTGTCATCATAACATCATTGTTCATTTCGCTCATAACAAAACTCCTGAATTTTTTTGCAGTCTTTTTGGTGTTAGATTTTCACCTCAAAATATGGGGTGGGGACCATACTCCAAAATTTAGACAATTCATTTACAGTATTATAGCACTTTCCATTCGACATGTCAATACTTCAACGCAAATAATTTGCAAATTTTCTTTGAAAAAAGCACTTTTTTTATTTTTTATACTGTCGCGCGCCATATATATGCGTACGCAAAGAAATATTTTGTGATAGTTTGGTAAAAAATCCTTAAAACCTCTTGAAAAAAAATCCTGTTTGCGGTATAATGTTATTATGGAGAATATACGTGCGAAAAAACGCAACATAGGGTAGGAGGATAACGATGTCCGAATTGAAGAAAATCGGCGCGGAGCTCGCGCAAAAGTTGGGGATAAATGTGTCGTTTTATACGGAAAACGCGCGTTTGGAAGGGGTGCCTGTATGCGACAAACCTTTTGAAACGGTGACGGACGACGGGCAATACACCTATTTCCGCTTTTTATATAAGGGCATCGGATATATCGGTGTGTTAAAAGGGGCAGACGAGGAGCAAAAACGCTACGCGATGCTTTTACCTTCTTATATTGAAAATTTTACCGAGCGTGAAACGGAGTTGTCGAAAACTGCACAATTAAAGCGTATTTTGCTCGGTGAAAGCTCTTCCATGTCCATTTATAAATATACAATGAAATATTCTGTACGGTCGATGGCGTGCTTTGTTATCGCGTTGCGTGTGGAAAAATATATGCAGGAGGCCTTGGCGATTTTGGAACAATACGGCGGCAATAGCTTAGATACCGCCCTGCAAATGAGCGAGGATACCTGCGTGTTGTTGCGTTTTGTGGAAAACGACCCCGAGGAATACCATTCTACGGTGGATTATGCCGAATTTTTGGTGCAATCCTTGAAAGAGGAGTTGGGGATTGATGCGCGCGCAGGCGTTGGCCCGATTGCGAAGGAGTTAAAAGACGTGGCATTGTCCTATGCAGGGGCGGAAAACGCTTTGCGTTACGCGGACGTGTTCAATGTGAGCGGCAGCGTACATTCTTACCGAGAATTTATCCTTGTGAAAATGTTGGAAAGTGTGCCCGAAAGCAAGCTTATGGAATATCTTACCGAGCTTTCGGACGAGCCTGTGAAGGAAATTTTTGAAGACGAGGAAATGTTGAATACGGCGGAGGTCTTTTTGCAAAGCAGCTTGAACGTGAGCGAAACTTCACGTACGATGTATATGCACAGAAACACCTTGTTGTATCGTTTGGATAAGATTGAGAAAGCGACGGGGTTGAATATCCGCGCTTTTCCCGATGCGGTTTCCTTCCGCGTGTTGACGATTTTACACAAATTATTAAAAAGATAAAAAAGTAAAAAGGGACAAAATATGGACGATTTATTTGATGATGTTCCTACGAAAGATGAAGGTGAAAAGGGGAGCGAAAATGGCGTAAACGCATACGTGCCCCCCTCAAAACCGATCAAAAGGCAAAAAATGATACGCGCTGTTACCGCGATTTTGTTGGCGGCGGCGTGTTTTGTTTTAGGCGGCTTTGCGGTATGGTTTTCGTTGGATGGCGAGTTGCGTACCCTCATTAAGGTTAAAACTGCCATTCAAACGCAGTATTACCAAGATATTGAGGACGAAGATTTTTACAAGGCTGTGTTTGGCGGAATTAACCATGATTTGTTGGATGCCTATTCCAGTTATATGACGGCGGACGAGTATCGCGCGTCGCAAGGAAATTTGGCGGGAAAGCGTATCGGCATCGGTTTGGTATTTCAAACCCAAGACGAGGACGGGAAAGAGCAAATGTTGGTTGTCCGCGTGAGTGGTAATTCCCCTGCGGAGCAAGCAGGCTTGCAGCAAGGGGACCGTTTAATCGGTTACGGTAAGACGGAGGCGAGCATTACGGAAAACGAAGTATTTGCGGATTTTTCCGACTTCCTCAATACTCTTGCCGAAGGTGAGAAATTCTCCTTGCTTGTAAAGAGGGGGGAGGAGAGGTGTACTTTTTCCCTATCGCGTGAAGCGTATATAGAGAATTATGTATTCTACCGCACGAAAACGGTTTCGTATGCTTTTACGGGTAAGAAAGCGGACGAGTGGACGCAAACGGACAAACCGCTTGCTTGTTTGGATGAGGATACCGCGTATATCCGTTTGATTCAATTTGGCGAAGGTACGGAAAAGCTGTTCGAGAGAGCCATGGATCAGTTCAAGGCGGACGGCAAGAAGAACTTGGTGTTGGATTTACGCGATAACGGCGGTGGATACTTGGCGACGATGCAGGATATCGCAGGCTATTTTTGTAAAAATTCCACCGAGAAGAAACCGATTGTTGCGGTGGCGAAAAATAAGAGAAGGGAAGAAAAATTCAAGGCAACCCGTAACGTGTATGCCGAGTATTTTGCAACGGACAGCCGTATCTGTGTGTTGGCGGACGGCGGCACGGCTTCCGCGTCAGAGTGTTTAATCGGCGCTATGGTGGATTACGGCGCGATAGGCTTTTCGGACATTTGCTTGATTGAACGGGACGGTGTTGCAAAAACCTACGGCAAGGGAATTATGCAAACCACCTATTATTTGAGCGCAAAGTTAGATGCGGTGAAATTGACCACTGCGGAAATACACTGGCCGATTAGCGGAAAAAGTATCCATGGGAAAGGGGTATTACCCAAGGATGGAGCGAAAACCTCTATGGAAGATGGGTACGGTGATGGCGAAATTGAAAAGGCGGTACAAAAGCTTTTTTGATCAATAAAAAGTGGAACAGCACGGCTTGAAAAAGCCGTGCTGTTCGCGTCTATTATGGAGGTGTCCTATTTGACGGAGAAATGGGGGTTGCTCCGCCTAAAGGGGAACTGGATAGGTTATTTTGTTTTGTTCGTGCCTACCAGGTACGCGTTTATTATACAATGTTACTATGTAAACTGTATTGTAAAAACGTGATAATTTGTTGAAAAGTATAAGAAAAAAAAGGCTCATCTTTACACGATGAGCCTTTTCTATATCCAATGAAATTATGCGTTTTCGGTTGCTTCCGTTGCAACGGGCGTTTCGTCCGCTTTTACAGTTTCCATCGATTGCAAAGCCTTTTCCACAACGTTTTCTACGGTGAAGCCGAAGTGGGGGAATAATGTGCCTGCAGGGGCAGAAGCGCCAAACCCGTTCATGGCAATGATTTCACCATAATCGCCTGCGTACTTGTACCAGCTGTAAGGTGCGCCTGCTTCTACGCAAACCCTTGCCTTTACTTTCTTGGGAAGAATTCTATCCTTGTACGCTTGCGTTTGCTTTTCAAATTCTTCCAAGCAAGGCATGGAAACAACGCGTGCGTTCACGCCCTTTTCCGCCAGGACGGCTTTCGCTTTCATACAAAGTTCTACTTCTGAACCAGATGCAATCAACAACACGTCGGGCATACCTTCGCAGTTGTCGAGGATATAACCGCCCCAAAGCGCGGATCTGCCGCTGTTTTCATATTGAGGAAGGTTTTGACGGGTAAGCACGAGGGTCGTGGGTTGGTTGCCTCTCAACGCGGAAACCCAAGCCGCCGCTGTTTCTTTACCGTCCGCAGGACGGAAAACCTTCATACCAGGTATGGAACGAAGCATAATCAACTGCTCAATAGGCTGGTGTGTAGGACCGTCCTCGCCAACGCCGATGGAGTCGTGCGTCATTACATAGGTTACGGGTGCATTCATCAATGCGGACAAACGCATTGCGGGTTTGCAGTAATCGGAGAACACGAAGAAGGTAGAGCAGAATGCTTGGATACCGCCGTGTAATTGCATACCGTTTGCAATTGCCGCCATCGCGTGTTCGCGGATACCGAAATGGATATTTCTGCCTGCAAAATTATTTGCGGAGAATTCACCATAGGTGGTTTCGTTTGTATCTTTCATCGTGGTAAGGGTAGAAGGTGAAAGGTCTGCCGAGCCGCCCATGAGTTGAGGAATGTGTTCCGCAATCTTGTTGAGTACCTGCGCGGAGGTTTGACGGGTCGCCATAGGCTTTGCGAAATCATACAAACCGTCGATATCGTCAAAATTAGGCATTACACCTGCCATAACCGCGTTGTATTCCGCCGCAAGTTCGGGGTAGGTTGCTTCGTAATCAAGGAACATCTTTTTCCATTGTAATTCCGCTTGCGCGCCTGCGCGAACGGCGAGGTTGCAATGTTCATATACTTCCGCAGGACATTCGAAGGGGGGATATTCCCAACCGAGTGTTTCTTTTGCCTGTTGAAGGTTTGCCGCGCCAAGAGGAGCGCCGTGGCATTTTGCGGTATCCTGCAAGGGGGAGCCGAAACCGATGTTGGTTTTGCAAATAATAATGGAAGGCTTATCCGTGCGCGCCTTTGCCGCTTCTAAAGCGTTCGACAAGGAAACAACATCGCTGTTCGATTCACCTGTCAAATCCACATGGAGCACCTGCCAGTTTTGCGCCGCGAAACGTGCGCCAACATTTTCCTTAAAGGTAACGTCGGTGTTGCCTTCGATGGTGATTTCGTTATCGTCGTAGAGTAAAATCAATTTACCAAGCCCGTGCGAGCCAGCGAAGGAACAAGCCTCGTAGGAAATACCTTCTTCCAAGCAACCGTCACCGCAAAGTACATAGGTGTAATGATCTACTACCTTATAACCTGCGCGGTTGTATTTTGCTGCAAGGTGCGCTTCCGCAAGCGCCATACCTACGCCGTTTGCAATACCTTGACCTAAAGGACCCGTGGTGGTTTCAACACCAGGCGTGTGACCGTATTCGGGATGCCCAGGGGTTTTAGAACCAAATTGACGGAATTCTTTTAAGTCTTCCATGCTCACGCCGATACCGTAAAGGTGGAAGAGAGAGTAGAGCAATGCGGAGCCGTGACCAGCGGATAAAATAAATCTATCGCGGTTATGCCATGCAAGGTTTGCGGGGTTGAATTTCAAAAAGTATTGAAAAAGGGTGTAACCGATAGGGGCGCAACCCATAGGCAAACCGGGGTGTCCGGATTTTGCTTTTTCAATCGCTTCCGCAGACAAAATTCTCAACGCGTTGATGGTAGTTTTTTGTGCGTCCATGTTTTATATTCTCCTAAATTTGTTCTCACTTATATTATACTTATTTGACGGGCATTTTTCAAGTATTTTACGGGAAAAAGTTTTATTTTTTTTATTTTTAATAAAAATCCGTTCGTTTTAAGGTTTTTTGTGGGGGGAACGGGAAAACTTGCCAAAGGGCTTGACAAAAGGTGGCTATTTTGTTAAAATAGGATATAGCGTCGGGATTTGCGGCGCGGTAATAGAATACGAGTGAACGGTATCCCTTCTGCGGGAGGGATTTAATAGGGAAGAGGGAAATCGCTTAGGCGAGTTGCCCCGCTGCCTCCGCAACCGTAAAAACGCTTTGCGCCTTTTCACTGTGAAATACGGGAAGGAAGGGGGCAGGTATGCGATGAAATGTATTTTTCGCCTACCAAAGTGTTATAAGCCGGGAGACCTGCCGTACGCTTTTGTAACCGATTTTCTGCGGAGAGGCGGAAAGGGGGATGGATAACCGCTTATCAAGCGGTAGTTGTTATTTGTCTTTTACCCGAATGCCTTTTTGCGGTGTTCGGGTTTTTCTTTGAGTGTTTTATATATAGGAGGTTTCTTATGAAACGCAAATTATTGTCTATGTTCCTTATTGTATGTTGTATGGGCGCATCGGCTTGTTCTTTTCCTTTTGGTTATGATAAGGTGTCGGTTAGCTTTACGGAAGAGGTAAAAATGGCAACGGTGGAGTTTGCTACCGAGGATATGGTGGCAATTCGTGTCTTGGAGGTGGAGGCTGATAATACGTTGTTGAATTTGATGGTGCAATTAAAGTCGGAAGGTGCTATTGATTTTACTTTGGATAACGGCATGATTACAAGTGTGAACGGTAAAGCCAACCCTGTGGATTTCAGCCGTTGTTGGATGCTTTATACTTCGGATGATGAGATGGCGAATACCGAGTGGGGCGAGCTTGAATATAAGGGCGAAAAGCTTGGCAGCGCGGTGGTAGGCGCGGACTTTTTACCTGCGGTAGAAGGTGAAGTTTACGTTTGGTATTATCAAGCATTTTAAGGTGTGAAACCCTAAAATGCAAGGGGCAGGGTTGAGATGAACGACAGAAAACGACAAAATTTAGGCAAGGATTGCGCGTATATTGCGGTATTCGTCGCGTTGACGATTGCGGCACAGCTTTGCTTGTCCTTTTTGCCTGGAGTGGAGGTGGTAACGGTGCTGTTCGTTGCCTTTTCCTTTGCTTTTGGGTGTCGTAAAGGCGTTGCGGCGGCAACGGCATTTTCCCTGCTCCGTCAACTTATATTCGGGTTTTTCCCCACGGTGTTGATTTTATACCTTGTCTATTACAACATGCTTGCCCTGTTATTTGGTTTTTTGGGGCGATGGAAAGGGTTTTCTGTAAAAAAACTCGTGGCGGTGACGACGCTTGCGTGTATTTGTACCATATGTTTTACTTTGTTGGATAATATAATCACTCCCCTTTGGTACGGGTATTCGGGAAAGGTGCTTCGGTTGTATTTTATGGCATCCTTTTCTGTGATGCTGGCGCAGGTGATTTGTACAGCGGTGTCGGTGGGGGTGTTGTTTTTTCCGCTTGTCAAAATCTTTCAAACGTTATGAAAAAACCGTCGTTTGTCACGACGGTTTTCTATTTTCACAGGGTAGGAAATTCCTGCATTTCTTCTAAAAAATCTTGTGTGTCCATAAGGCGAAGGTTGCAACCGAAATATTTATACGGCGCGCCGCCTGTGATTTGCTCCACCTCGCCGTCGCGGCAAAAGTTATCCCCAAACGCGCGGACAAGCTTTTCCGACAATTCTTCATCGATATACCCCAACACACGGTTGAGGGAAACGCTGTATACACTTACGCAAGAGGGGCGGTCTTCGGTGGGGGTATGGACGATAAGAAGATGGTCGCCGATACGGCTCTGCGCCAACGCGCCCTGATGGTCGGGCGATTTTACCGCGTGGATTTTACAAAACAAAGGAAAGGACAAACCGAGCTTTTTCAAGGTCGTTTCATAGGCGGTTGCCCGTTCTTTCTGCTTTCGTTTTTCTCGTATAAGTGTAAAAATGTTCATGCGTGCATTATAGCATACTTTCACAAAAAAGTAAAGAGAAAGATTATCAAAAAATCGGGAAAGAATTTTACAAAAAAAGAGTGGGAAAACCCTTGCAATCGACCCTTAAATTTGCTACAATATAGACAAAGCAAAAAAAGGAGTATTCTGTATGACTTTTGAACAAGCGAAGGCTTTATTAACTGAGAAAAAACAAATGCAGTTGTTGGCGTATTACGACGAACTTGACGAGGCGGGGAAGAAAAATCTTTTAGAAGGGATTGCGAATATTGACTGGAGCTTTGAAGACGCTTTGGCAAACCCTGTGGATATGAGTGGTAAAGACCGTGAAATCACACCCATCAGCGGTTTCCGTCGCGCGGATATTGAAAAGAGAGATGCAGAGTTTGAGGCGGCTGGTATCGAGGCGATTAAGGCAGGGAAAGTAGCGGCGGTGTTGCTTGCTGGCGGTATGGGTACTCGTCTTGGCGTAGATGGCCCTAAGGGCGCGTATGATATCGGTATCACGAAACCCTTGTATATTTTTGAACAACAAATGAGAAACCTCATGGAGGTTACGGAAAAATGCGGCGTTACCGTACCTCTTTACATTATGACCAGTGATAAAAACCACGAACAAACCACTTCGTTCTGGAAAGAGCATAACTATTTCGGCTATCCCGAAACGGAAGTAAAGTTCTTCAAGCAGGATATGGCGCCTGCGGTGGATTATGATGGTAAAATCATTTTGGAAAGAAAGGATACCCCTGCGCTTTCCCCCAATGGCAACGGCGGTTGGTTTAGCTCGTTAAAACGCGCAGGCTTGTGCGAAGATTTGCACGCGCGCGGTGTGGAATGGTTGAATATTTACGCGGTGGATAACGTTTTACAGCGTATCGCAGACCCCGTGTTCGTGGGCGCAACCATTTTGACAGGTGTAAATTGCGGCGCGAAGGCGATTTGTAAGACCGAGCCTTTTGAAAAGGTAGGGGTGTTGTGCCAAGACGGCGCTTTGCCCGATATCATCGAGTATTACGAATTGACGGACGAAATGGCAAATATGCGCGACGAAAACGGTAACCTTGTGTATTGTTTCGGCGTAATCATGAACTATCTTTTCCGACTTTCCCGTTTGGAGGAAATTGCGGATAAGAAAATCCCTGTGCATATTGTAGAAAAGAAAATCGAATGTCTTTGCGCGGACGGTGAAACGAGAAAACCCGATAAGGAAAACGGGAAAAAGTTTGAAACCCTCGCGGTGGATTTGATTAAACCTATGGGTAGCGTGTTGCCCTTTGAGGTTGTACGCGAAAAAGAATTTGCGCCCATCAAAAACAAGACGGGGGTTGACAGCGTGGAATCCGCGCGTGAGCTTTTGAAAGGAAATGGAGTGGAATTATAATGGCTACGGAATTAGAAGGAAATGAAAAATTGCAACGCTTTATCCGCTTGCTTGCGGATTTGAACCATGAAACGGTGGAAATGATCCGTACGGGCAACATGGAATTGCTGTATGCGATGAATGAAACCATTGAAGAAATGTATGCCATTCAACACGAAGGCACGGAGGACGCTTACACCGCCATTGAAGAGGACGCGCAGGCTATCTATAAAAACTTCAACGCGATGGTAACGATGATCCGCAGCAATGAACAGGAAAAGATGGACGCTGCAACCAACGAAGCGGTGAAAAAGTTCTTGCATAATATCTTTGACGCGAATGTTCGTATCGTAATTGCGTACGGCTTGGCATAAAGGTAAAAATAATAAAATGAGGCACCCACGTATGCGTTGAGTGCCTTTTTCTTTATTTTTTATGGGCATTAGAAGATATTGCCCAAGGTCAAGGTGTAGCTTTTGGGGATATTTTCGGATAGCCCCAACAGCACCTCGATATTTGGCAATGCGCCAACATAATCCTGCGTATATAGATACCCGATTGCCTCATCCAACTGATAATCAATTTCCGCAAGAGGGGTGTGCGGTACCCAAATGTGTATCACGCGTTTTTTTGTATCCCAGTAGGAACGAATGGCAAGACCATCATCATAAGTGGCTTCGCCAAGTTCCGTCTTTTGCTTTAAGATTCGCAATGAATCGTGAAAGACGGTAAAGGTGGTTTGTACATAATGGATATCGTATATCGATATGCCTAAAATTAAAAGCAACGTAATGATTGCGCTTGCGATTGTACGAATCATATTTTTCCTCCTACCACAAAATTTCCTTCCACTCAAGCTGGAAGGTTTTGTATTTTTTCCCTTTCTCTTGCAGGTAAACTTTTCCGGTTCCGTCTACGGTCATAACAAGTACTTTTTTTAACTCAACGCAACCCTGCTCCCTTATAATGTCCTTGTAATAGGGGATAGATCGTTTGGTGAGTTCGATATTATTCTTGTCAAATTTCCCCTCATCAACGATGATAACGGGCAGGGAGGTTTGCTTATTTTCATAATTCTTTTTCGGTAAAGCGGAAAAAGTGCCTTCCGCCTCATAGAGGGCGTATTCGACGGCATCCAGGGAAAAATACCCTTCCACGCGCAAACTTTCGATGAGGTCGGACACGTCGAGGTTATTCTTCTTTAATTGCGTATCGTCGATGCCGTTTTTATTCAAAACCACGCTGGGGCTGCCGCTTAACACCACCTTTGCGCCGCGGATATTTAGGTCGATGATACATACAATTTGGTGCAAAAGATAGACGGTTAAAATGGACACGATCCCGTATAAGAGGGGGATTGCGGTATCTTCCATAGGGATACAGGCAAGCTCTGCGATGATGAGGGTAATCACAAGCTCGTACGGCTGCATTTCCCCGATTTGCCGTTTGCCCATCAAACGCATAAGGATAAACAGAGTGATAAAGATGATGATAGTGCGGATGAAAATAAGTCCCATACCATCATTTTGGGGCGAAATAGGGGAAATATACTCAAATTGCGAGTAAACGCTTGCGTTTTTTGGAAAAAAGCGGTATAATGATAATCAAGAGTAGCCTTTAGCGCGTAAAGTGTTATCGAACGGGACGTTGTCGATAAACGAAAGAGCGAAACGCTCTGCGGTGCAAAGGCGCGTCCGCTAAACGAATGAAGTACCCAGGTATGCGTTGAAACACAAAAACATCCTACCAAGGTGCAGTTGCGGACCTCTCAAACGGGAGGTTTTTATTATGTCAAAAAACGAAGTTAAGACATGGGAAAAATGGTTGCTGTCGGAAACGATGCAAGGAAAAAACGACAGCCATCGTATCGCCTATATTGCCGTCTTTACCGCCTTTTGTGTGGTTTCGAATATGTTTTTCGAGTTTAAGCTGGCGGAAACGCAATTTTCCTTCACCTTGTTTTTGTCCATGCTAACGGGGATTGTCATAGGTCCTTTGTTTGGTTTTGTGGCTTGCTTTTTGGGGGACTTGGTCGGGTTTTTATACCATTCGGCAGGGTTTGCGTATATGCCGTGGGTCGGGTTATCCTTAGGGATAAGCGCGATTTTGGCAGGGTTGATTGTCAATGTTTTGCATAGCCAAGCAGGTTGGTTTTTGTATATAAAGCTGGCGCTTGTGTGCCTCTTAAGCTTGACCATTTGCACCATTTTAATCAACACAACCGCCTTTTGGTTGCTCTACTCCAAGGTTAGTTATGCCACATACTTGGTGTCGAGGCTGTTTGTACAGGGGCAAATTTGGAATTGTCTTGTCAATTATGCCTTGCTTTTTATCGCTGTGCCAGCGTTGGGACGGATAAAGCCGTTAAAAATAAAAATCTCGTAAAAAGCAAGTAAAAAGAATGATATTTTAGGAAAAAATAGAAAAAGCTGTCAGAGACCTCTTGACGGCTTTTTATTATTATGCTATAATAATAAAGATAATCGGGGGTATACGCCCCCGAAAAGGAGTAAAAGATGAACGCTTTATTATGGCCTAATCATTCGAGTATCAACATTTTCGGTATGGAAATTTACTGGTACGCAATCATCATCGTGTTTGGTATGATGGCGGCATTTTTTGTGATTTCCTTATTGTTCCGCCGTAGAAATATGTCTGCGGATTTGTTTTTGACCTTTTTCGTGGTTTGTTTGCCGATTGCGATTGTAACCACTCGCTTATTTTACTGTATAACGGCAGGGATGCCGATTAAGGAGTGGTTTAATTTTCAATCCATTCGTCAAGGCGGCCTTGCGATTACAGGCGGTATCATTGGCGGCGCGGCAAGCGTTTTGGGCGTTTGCTATTTCAAGAAGGTTAATTTCTTCCGCGCAGGCGATTGTATCGTTGTAGGGTTGTTGCTGGCGCAATCCATCGGGCGTTGGGGCAATTTCGTAAACCAAGAGGTTTACGGCGGTTTGGTTACCAACGAGGCATTGCAATTTTTCCCGATTGCCGTATTGATTGAATCTTCCAACGAATGGCATTACGCTTTCTTCTTCTATGAAAGTATGGTGACCTTGGCGGCGGCGATTATCTTGTTTATCAACGGTTGGCGTAACGGTAAAAAGCCCAACGGCATCAACACCGCTTGCTACTTTATCGTGTACGGGTTGACCCGTTCGATTATGGAACCCTTGCGCGACAGCAGCTTTATCTTAAACGGCGGCGGTATTCCTTGGTCGTTTGTATTCTCTTTGGTGTTGTTGGCGGGTGGCTTGGGCATGCTTGCCTATGTTCTTATCCATAACCAAAAGACGGAAGGGCGGTTGCTTGGCTCGAAAAACAACGATTCTTACGGTATCACGAAATTCATTGGCGATTCCAAGGATGAAGTAGCTTACTTTGACCGTATCAATATGATGTGTGCGATTTATCCCGAAAATTATACCGTGAAAGGGAAAAAGGAGAATGGAAAATGAGAAATTTAACTCTTTTAACAGACCTGTATCAATTGACGATGGGCTATGGCTTTTACAAAAATGGAAAGCATGAGGAAATGGTTACCTTTGACCTTTTTTTCCGCAGAAGGGAGTTGATTAGTTACTCCATCGCGGCAGGGTTAGAACAAGCGATGGACTACCTCTTGAACTGGTATTTTGACGAGGAGGACATCGCATACCTTCGTTCATTGAATTTGTTTGACGAGGACTTCCTTGCATACTTGAAAAATATGCGTTTCACGGGGGACGTGTACGCGGTGAAAGAGGGGGAACCTGTATTCCCGAGTGAGCCGATTTTGACGGTAAAAGCCCCTTTAATCCAAGCGCAATTTGCAGAAACGGCACTCCTTAATATCATCAACCACCAAACCTTGATTGCAACGAAATCTTCTAAGATTTGCCGCGCAACGGGGGGAAAAGGCGTGGTAATGGAATTCGGTTTACGCAGGGCGCAAGGGCCAGACGCAGGCATTTACGGCGCGCGCGCCGCGATTATCGGCGGTTGTTCTTCTACTTCGAACGTGATTGCAGGGCAAATGTTTGATGTGCCCGTAGCTGGTACGATGGCGCACAGCTTTGTTATGGATTATCCTACCGAATACGAAGCTTTCCGCGCATATGCAAATGCGTACCCCGACAGCTGTATGTTGCTTGTGGATACCTATGATACCTTGCGTAGCGGCGTACCCAACGCCATCAAGGTCTTTAAGGAATTGAAGGATGCAGGGCATACCCCGAAGGGGATTCGTTTGGACAGCGGCGACCTTGCCTACCTTTCCAAAAAAGCCCGTAAAATGTTGGACGAGGCGGGCTTCCCCGAAGCGATTATTTGTGTGTCGGGGGATTTGGACGAGCGTTTGATTAACTCCCTTTTACAGCAGGGTGCAAAAATTGACAGCTGGGGTATCGGTACGAAACTCATTACTTCGGAAGATTTGCCTTCCCTTGGCGGTGTGTATAAGCTTTCTTCCGTTATAGGTGAAAACGGCGAAAGTACGCCGAAAATTAAGCTGTCGGATAACCACGCAAAAATAACCAACCCCGGCTTTAAGAAGCTTTACCGCTTATACGACAAAGAAAACGGTATGGCGATTGCTGATCTTATCACTTTACACGAAGAGGAAGTCGACGAGACAAAGCCTCTTACCATCTTCCACCCTGTTGAAACTTGGAAACAGTACGAGCTGGAAAACTTCCGCGCGGAGCTTTTACAGCAAACGATTGTTAAGGACGGTAAGCTGGTGTATGAGTTCCCTCATATCAAAGATGTGCAGGCGTTCTCGAAAGAACAGCTTGGGAAATTCTGGGAAGAATACTTGCGTTTGGATTTACCTCAAACCTACCGTGTGGATTTATCGACGAAACTGCATACCTTGAAAATCGGTATGATTGACGGCATTCGTCAAAAAAATAAAAAGGATAAGAAAAATTGATGAGTTTTTTGGAAAAAGTAAAAGCCTTCCTTAAAAAGTCGTGGAATGTATGGCTGTGGGGGGCATTGTTGTTCATCGCGTTGTTGGCGGTGGATTTGGTGACGAAGGTAGTGGCGGATCATCTTTGGGATCCGGGCGACCCGTCGGTGAAGATTATCCCTGGGTATTTGGAATTGTGCTTGACCTACAACCGCGGTATGTCGTTTAGTATGGGCGCAAACGCAGGCGAGGGCGCAAAAATCGCTGTGATTGCCTTGACGGCGGTGCTGTTTGTTGTGTTCGGCGTGTATTATGTGATCATGGATAAACGCCGTACTTGGGTGCGCGTTGCGTTGGTGTTTATCATCGCAGGCGGCGTTGGCAACCTCATTGACCGTGTGTATTACAAGGTATGGGAAACCTATTCCGTGACCGACCCCTCTACATGGGACGGGGTGCGCGACATGGTGCGTTTGAAGATTTTTATGTTTGATTTCGGTGTGTGTAATTTTGCCGATTTCTTCATCGTAGGCGGTGCGATTGCCTTGATGGTGGCGATGCTCTTTTTCGACGCGGGTGCGATTTATCCCTTAACGGAAAAGTATAAGGCGCTTTCTAAGGAATACGATGCGAAGGAAGAGACGAAAAAGGAAGCGAAACGGGAAAAAGCAAAGGCGTTTGCGTTGCAAAAGGCGGCGGAGCGTCAAACGGAAACTGAGCAGGAAAAACCGCATGAGGAAGTTGCCGATGAGGGAATTTCCACCGAGGAAAAGGAAGAAGAAAAGAAGGATTAAGGTATGGATCAGCGATTGTTCGTGGCGGAGGAAAATTGCAAACGGCTGGATGTTTTTTTAAGCGACCAGACGGAAGATTTTTCACGCTCGCGTTTGAAAAAGCTGATTGAGGACGGGCAGGTATCCGTTAACGGAGTTGTGGTGAAAAAGGCTGGCGCGGAAATTAAACGGGGCGACAGCGTAACCGTACAAATTCCCGAGGCGGTAGAATACAGCGTAAAGCCCGAAAATATCCCCATTGATATCGTGTATGAGGACGGCGATTTTGCCGTCGTGAACAAACCGCAAGGGATGACGGTGCATATGGGCAACGGCAACGAAAGCGGTACGCTTGTCAATGCGCTCTTGTATGCGTTGGACAGCTTAAGCGGTATCGGCGGCGTGTTGCGCCCTGGTATTGTACACCGCATAGACAAGGATACTACGGGTTTGTTGGTGGTGGCGAAAAATGATAAGGCGCATGTGTCTTTGGCGAGTCAAATTGCCGAAAAATCCTGCCATCGCACCTATTATGCCCTGTTAGAGGGGAACTTGAAAGAGGACCGCGGCAGGGTGGTGACGGACATCGGCAGACACCCGACCGAGCGTTTGAAGATGGCGGTACTTCCCGAAGGGAAGGGAAAAATTGCCATCACTGATTTTGAGACGGTGGCGCATTTCGGGGCGGATTTTACCTTGTGTAAATTTGACCTGCAAACGGGCAGGACGCATCAAATCCGTGTACACGCAAAACACCTTGGACACCCCGTTGCGGGTGACCCTGTGTATGGGTACAAGAAACAAAAGATTAAGGCGGAGGGGCAGCTTTTGCACGCAAAGCGTTTGGAGCTCACCCACCCCACAACAGGGGAGAGAATGGTGTTCAACGCACCCCTGCCCCTTGCATTCCAAGAAATTTTAGATAAACTTTGTAAACAGTACGGCGTGGAAGGGATTACGCTGTAAAGGATAGAATATGTTGAAAATTACGAAAGTAAAACGCAATTCCATAGCGAAATCGCTTGGTTTAGAGGTCGGGGACGAAATTATCGCCTTCGACGGTTTTGCTTGCGAAGATGAGTTAGATTATCTATATTACTGCGAAACCGCAGGCTTTACGATGACCGTCCGCGACAAGCGCGGTAAGGGTGAAAACATCGTAACGGTGGAAAAGGAAGAGGGGGAGGATTTGGGGTTAGAGTTTGTAAAAAACAACTGTCTTCGCACCTGCCACAACCGTTGCATATTTTGCTTTGTCGATCAAATGCCCAAGGGTATGCGTGACAGCCTGTATGTGAAAGATGATGATTATGGTATGAGCTTTTCCTGCGGTAACTTTGTTACCTTGACCAACCTTTCGGATGAGGGGTTAGAACGAATTATTCGTTTGAAACTTTCTCCCTTATATGTGTCGGTGCATACATTAAACCCCGATTTACGTGTGAAATTGCTCCGCAATCGTTTTGCAGGGAAAATTGTTGACCAAATCGACCGCCTTGTAAAGGGTGGGATTGAAATGCATTGCCAAGCGGTGGTTGTGCCCGGTGAAAACGATGGGGAGGAGTTGGCTTATACGGCAAGAAAGCTGTTCTCCTATTACCCTGCCGTGCGTGATTTGGCGTGCGTGCCTACGGGGCTTACCAAATACCGCGAGGGCTTACACACCATTTCGGACGTGGATAAGGAATACAGCGAAAAACTACTTGACCTTGTCGATGCGCTCAATAAGGAGTTTGGCGTAGATTTCCTCTTGCCTGCGGATGAGTATTTCATCAAGGCGGAGAGACCCTTCAAGGGGATGGAATTTTACGGCAATTTCGAGCAGATTGAAAATGGAATCGGTATGACGGCGAAGTTTTTAGACGAGGCGGATAAGGCGCTCTCTTTTGTGGAAGAGGGGGGCAGGTATGCGTTGAGAAAGCCGAAACGCTCCGTTATCATCAGCGGTGTTAGCGCGAAAGGCGTATTACAGACGGTTGTCGAGCGATGCAATCGCGCGGTGGACGGTTTGAATGCGGAGGTGTTGGCGGTGGAAAATGATTTCTTTGGCCATACTGTTACCTGTACGGGCTTGTTGACGGGGGTGGACATTTTACACGCGTTAAATAAGCTTCGTTCGGAAACGGGCGCGTTTGACGAAGTGATTTTAGCAGGAAATACGATGAAGGAATTTGAAGATGTGTTCCTGTGCGGTATGACTTTGGACGGGTTAAAGAAAAAGCTCGGGTTCAAAAATATTAAAATCAATAGAGAGGGCGGTTACGGGTTGGTAGAAATCCTAACCGAGAAGAAATAAAGGAGGCGATAGAATATGGCAAGCCCTTTGGTGGCGTTGGTGGGCAGACCGAACGTTGGTAAGAGTACGTTTTTTAATAAGGTGGCAGGTCGTAAAATTTCCATTACGGAAGACAGACCTGGCGTAACGCGCGACCGTTTGTATACGGACGCTGTTTGGCGCGGTAAAAATTTCACGATGGTAGATACGGGCGGTATTGAATTGAAGTCGGAAGACGTAATGTGGAAGGAAATTGCAAAGCAAGCGGACGTGGCGATTGAAACGGCGGACGTAATTTTGTTCTTTACGGACGGTAAAGAAGGCTTGCACCCTTCCGATTACGATGTGGCGGACATTTTACGCCGTAGCAACAAGCCCGTTATTTTGGTGGTAAATAAGGTGGATAATTATTCCCCTGAACAGATTTTTGAGTTCTATTCTTTGGGCTTAGGCGAACCGTTTGCTATTTCCGCCGAACATTCGCAAGGGATCGGTGACGTCTTGGACGAAGCGATGGTATATTTCCCCGACGATACGGAAGAAAAAGTGCCTTCCTTGAAGATTGCGGTGGTTGGGAAACCCAACGCAGGCAAATCGAGCCTTGTTAATAGAATTTTGGGGAGCGAAAGAAGTATCGTAACCCCGATGGCAGGTACGACCCGTGACGCGATTGACACCTTGTTCTATCGCGGTGATAAGGCTTATACCATCATCGACACGGCAGGTATCCGTAAGAAAAAGAGCGTGGACGACGATGTGGAATATTACAGCAATATGCGTGCGTTCGACGCGGTAAGAAGAAGTGACGTCTGCCTTTTGGTTGTGGACAGTGCGGAAGGCTTGACCGAACAGGACGTAAAGATTATCGGTTATGTACATGAACAGGGTAAACCGTCCGTAATCGTTATGAACAAGTGGGATTTGATTGAAAAGGATACCCACACGGTAAACCGTTTCGAGGCGCAGTTACAGGAAGACTTGAAGTTTATGGATTATTATAAATCCATCTACATTTCCGCAAAGACGGGGCAACGCGTTGAAAAGCTCATTGCGGCGGTGGAAGAGGTATACGCGCACGCTTCTTTCCGTGTGCCTACGGGCGAGTTGAACGATTTGATCGGCGACGCGGTTCGTTTGCAAGAACCCCCTTCCTATCAAGGCCGCAGAATGCGCGTATTCTTCTCTTCGCAGGTTTCGGTATGTCCTCCCGTGTTCGTTTTGCAT
>JAZTYG010000136.1:0-7542 GCA_045636845.1 Candidatus Scatosoma sp. | reverse complement strand
GCGGAAGAGAATTTTGCACAGGTAACGATAAAATATAAGCCTACGGAAAATAGCGGCGGAGTATCGGAAATTTCGAAAGAGGCTTTGTTGGATATAAAAACAAGTTCTTATCATAACACTTTGACGACCCAAGATGCCTTTATCGCTTCGGTGATAGAGTTTGCGTTGATTTTGCGTGATTCTGCATATAAAGGGGATGCGAATATTACCGATTTGATTGACCGCTTAAATGCATTGACTTTGGAAGATGAGTTTAAGACGGAATTTAGGGATTTGGTAAAAACTTATTACAGTCATACATTAGAATAAATAAAGAGAGCTGTTCCATATAAGGAGCAGCTCTTAAATTTTTACTTTCTATTTTTAATAACCAACCGTTCTAAGAGAACGACGGCGGCATACATAACCGCGGCAAGGATACAAAGGATAAATACCGCGCACATAACAAGGTCGAGTTTGAATACTTGACCGCCGTAAACGATAAGGTAGCCGATGCCTGCCTTGGAAACGATATACTCGCCCATAATCGAGCCGATCCACGCCATACCGACATTGATTTTCAACATAGAAATAAAGCTGGGTAGAGAGGACGGGATAACGAGCTTTGTTAAGGTTTGCCATTTGCTTGCGCCCATGGATTTCAACAAAAGCAGTTTGTTTTCATCCGTTTCCATAAACCCGTTTAACATATTCAATATGGCGACGATTAAACCGATCAAGACGGTCATAAAAACGATGGCAGGTTTCCCTGTGCCACACCAAATAATGATGAGTGGACCGAGCGCGATTTTTGGCAGGGCGTTCAATACCACAAAATAGGGTTCGGAGATACGGCGAAAGACCTCGCTCCACCAAAGCAATAGAGCAACGCTGTAACCGAGCGTAACTGCGATGAGAAAGCCTGCAAGGGTTTCTAAAAGGGTAGTTCCGACATGGTAAAACAGTGTGCCGCCTTGGTATAAAGAAATTAGTGTTTTGAAGATACGAGAGGGGGAGCTGGTGATAAAGGGGTTAATCCATACAAGCTGTGCGGATAACTCCCACAAGCAAAGGAAAAGGGCTAAGATGGTTATACGTGAAATGTTGATCCAAATACTTTTCTTTTTTGCTTGTTGTAAGTAGACGAGATGCTCACGAGAGTAGTTTTTTTCGTTTTTCATGCGTTTAACTCCTTCCAAAGGATTTCAAACCAGTATGAAAATAATTTATTTTCTCGCCGTTTCAACGGCTCATGTTCGGGGAAGTTAAGGGTATGCTCTGCAACCACGCGTGCAGGGCGGCGGGAAAGCACGAAAATTTTGTCCGCTACGGAAATGGCCTCGCTAATATCATGGGTGATAAGTAGGGCTGTTTTCTTTTCTTCGCGGATAATTTTATAAACATCGTCGCACACGGACAGCCGCGTTTGGTAATCAAGAGCCGAAAACGGTTCATCTAAAAGTAAAATGTCAGGGTTGACCGAAAGGGTGCGGATGAGTGCCGCGCGTTGTCGCATACCGCCAGAGAGGGCGGAAGGATAGCTTTTAAGAAATTGCCCCAAACCGTACTTTTCTGCAAGGGCAAGGGCGCGCATTCTATTTTCGGGTGTGTCGGTGTGCTTGATTTCAAGGGGGAGAAAGATATTTTTCTCAATGGTGCGCCAAGGGAACAATTCGTCCTTTTGCAGCATATATCCAAACGAACCGCCGTTGGTGATTACTTTACCCTTTGTCGGGGTCAGTAAACCTGCCGACAGGGATAAAAGGGTGGTTTTGCCGCACCCCGATGGGCCGATGATGGCAACAAATTCTCCTTCGCAAACGGAGAAATTGACCGCCTGCACCGCAACCGTTTCCCCTTGCTTGGTATGGTAGTGCATAGAAATATTATCAAATCGTAAAACCTCTTTCATTTGAGTAGTATCCTTATGTTACTTTTTGTATACCTCTTTATATACTTTTTCGGCGTAGGAATTGTCGGTTAATTCGTTCAAGGTTGCGCGACGGGAAAGTTCGCCTGCATTTTCGATGATGTCCTGTAAGCGGTTAAAGCTGTCCTCCGTCATGGTAAGTTCGGTGCGCCAAGCATCGATATTGCGATAACGGTCAACGGATGCCGCAATCGATTCCTCGGAAACGCCTTCAAAATATTTTACAAGATAGGGTGCAACGGTGGTGGAGGGGGTTTCGTTGATATATTTCACGGCTTTGGTAACCGCGCGCAAGAAACCTTCCGCGGTGCTTTCGTTTTTTGTAAGCCAAGAATTTTTCGCGATAAAGCAGGTGTAGGGCACTTCCCCCGACGCCTCCCCGACGGATGCTACGACGTAGCCTTTGCCTGCGGCTTCGTATTCGTAGGCGGTCGGGTCGAACATAGTGCAGTAATCCGCCGTGCCCGCTTCAAACGCGCCGACCATAAGGTTGAAAGCAACATCGTAATTCAAGGTTAAATCTACCCCGTCTTTCAATCCGTTGTTATTTAAGACGTATTCAAAGGTCATGGCAGGCACGCCGCCCTTGCGCCCTGCGAGGATTTCTTTCCCTTTGAGGTTTTCCCACTTAAAATCGGGTTCAGGGTTGCGGGATACAAGGAAAGACCCGTCGCGTTTGGTTAATTGCCCGATAACGGTAGGGACATCGGACGAGCCGCCGAGGAGTACATATAATGCCGCTTCGGGGCCGCAAAAACCGATTTCCGAATCCCCTGAAAGGACAGCCGACATTACGTTATCCGCGCCACCGCCGTTGGTTAAATCGATTTTAATTTTTTCTTCTTCAAAATATCCCAACGATTCCGCAAGATACAAAGGTGCGTAAAAAACGGAATGGGTTACTTCGTTTACTTTTACCGTTTTCATTTCATCCTTTTCTTTGCAAGAGGAGAGGGGAAGGCTAACAAGGCAAGCGGCCAACGCCGCGCTAATAAATTTGGTTGTTTTTTTCATGTTCTACTCCGAATAAAAATTTTTTTGGAATAATATATTATATGAACGGGTATTTATAATTGACAATTTCATTTTTTCGTATTATAATTGATAGGCTATACACATTGAGTTGTAGTGCACTTTAAGAATAAACCCAACAAGAAGAGGTTGAGATATATTATGGAAATGCAAAAGACATACAATCCTAAAGATTTCGAGGATAGAATTTACGCTGATTGGGAACAATCAGGGTATTTCCGTGCAGAAGTAGATGAAACGAAGGTGCCTTTTACAATTATGATGCCTCCCCCCAACATCACGGGGCAGTTGCACATGGGGCATGCGATGGACGCTACCATGCAGGATACTTTAATCCGTTTCAAGAGAATGCAGGGTTATTCCGCCCTTTGGTTGCCTGGTTGCGACCACGCTTCGATTGCTACGGAGGTAAAAATCGTTGAAAAAATGAAAGCGGAAGGGGTCACGAAGGCAGATATCGGTCGTGATGGCTTTCTTGTGCGCGCTTGGGATTGGAAAGAACAGTATGGCAACCGTATTATGTTGCAGCAGCGTAAGATGGGTACATCTTGCGACTGGTCGCGTCAAGCGTTTACGATGGACGATAAATGTTCTCGCGCGGTACGCGAAGTTTTCGTAAACCTCTATGAAAAGGGTTTGATTTACCAAGGGGATAGAATTATCAACTGGTGCCCTTGCTGTAAGACGGCGCTTTCTGATGCGGAAGTAGAATACGCGGAAGAAGGTGGTCATTTCTGGCATCTTCGTTATCCTGCAGCAGACGGTAGTACGGATGTGGTTGTAGCTACGACCCGTCCCGAAACGATGCTCGGCGATACGGCGGTTGCGGTACATCCCGACGATGAACGCTATAAGGCGTTGGTTGGTAAAACCTTGAAATTGCCCTTGACGGATAGAGAAATTCCCGTTGTAGCAGATGCTTATGTTGACCCTGCTTTTGGTACGGGTTGCGTTAAGATTACGCCTGCACACGATCCCAACGACTTTGAGGTGGGTAAGCGTCATAGCTTGCCTGTTATCCGCGTGATGAACGATGACGGCTCGATGAACGAGCTTGCTGGCGCTTACAACGGTTTGGATAGATATGTTGCAAGAAAGAAGATTGTTGCGGACTTGGAAGCAAGCGGTAACCTTGTTAAGATTGAGGCGCATAACCACAATGTAGGGCATTGCTATCGTTGTCATTCCACGGTAGAACCCATCGTTTCCAAACAATGGTTTGTAAAGATGGAACCTCTTGCAAAACCTGCTATTCAAGCGGTTATGAAGAATAAGGTAAAATTTGTACCCGAACGTTTCTCGAAGATTTATTACAACTGGATGGAAAATGTACGTGACTGGTGTATTTCCCGTCAGCTTTGGTGGGGGCACCGTATTCCCGTATGGTATTGTGAAGATTGCGGTGAAGTAATTTGTACAAAGGAAGATCCTACTGTATGCCCTAAGTGCGGCAGCGCGCATATTCACCAAGACGAAGATGTTTTGGATACCTGGTTCTCTTCGGCGCTTTGGCCTTTCTCTACGCTTGGCTATCCCGAAATGACGGAAGATTATAAATATTTCTATCCCACCGATGTTTTGGTTACGGGTTACGATATTATCTTCTTCTGGGTATCTCGTATGATTTTCTCGGGTATTGAACATACGGGCAAAGTGCCTTTCCACGATGTACTCATTCATGGTATCGTTCGTGATGAACAGGGTAGAAAGATGAGTAAATCCTTGGGTAACGGTATTGACCCCTTGGAAGTTATTGAACAATACGGTGCAGACTCCTTGCGTTTGTCTTTGGTTACGGGCGTTGCGCCTGGTAACGACACGCGTTATTCGGATACGAAGGTGGAATCTTGCCGTAACTTCATCAATAAATTGTGGAATGCGGCTCGTTTCGTATTGATGAATACGGAAGATAAGAAGATTCCTTCCATTTCGGAGGTGAAACTTGCTCCTGCGGATAAGTGGATTATTTCCAAGTTGCAAACCTGCATTCGCGAAGTAACGACCAACTTGAACAAGTACGAGTTGGGTGTTGCAAGCGATTTAGCAACCACCTTTGTTTGGGATGATTTCTGCGACTGGTATATCGAGCTTTCCAAACCCGCATTGTACGGTGAGGATGAAGGTAAGAAGGCGGATGCGTTGGCGGTGCTTTGTTTTGTGCTTGAAAACGCATTGAAATTGTTGCATCCCTTCATTCCTTTCGTTACGGAAGAAATTTATGCGAACTTGCCTGGTACAAGCGGTAGTATCATGATGGCGGAATTCCCTCGTTATAACGCGAAGATGGCTTACAAGAAAGAGGCAAAGGCGTTTGAAGGCGTTATGGAAATCATCAAAGCTGTGCGTGCGATGAAGAAGGATGCGGATTGTCCTCCTTCCAAGAAGGTAGAATTGAATGTTGTTACCGAAAGCAAGCGTTTGTTGCAGGTAAACAAGGATTGTATTATCAAGCTTTCTGGTGCAAGCGCGTTGAACTTTGTGGAAAGCGTAGCCTGCGTGGAAGGGAAAACCGTTTCTTCTGTTACGGAAATCGCGCAGATTTACGTACCTCTTGGCGAGTTGGTTGATATCGAAAAGGAAAAGGCTCGTTTGATGGCGGAAATTGAGCGCATCGATGGGGAAATTGCTCGCGCGGAAGGTAAATTGAACAACGAAAGCTTTGTGTCGAAAGCGCCTGCAAAGCTTGTAGATGCAGAACGCGAAAAGGTGAAGAAATATCAAGATATGAAGGCGAAATGTGTCGCTCAGCTTGAAAGTTTATAAAATCAATGGAAATACCTGTGCAAATGTAGGTTTGCACGGGTTTTTCCGTAAAAAGAAAGAAAAATCTCAAAAAAAGTGTGTTCAAACATTTGACAAACTTGATTTTTCGTGTTAAAATGTTATCGTTGCGGTTTGGGCGTATTATGCCCTAACGAAGAAAAATACTCAAAAGAGTAGGGTGCTTTGGACAGGCTGTAACCACTAAATTCGATTTCTTTGAAATTGCGATAAGGGTAATTTCGAGGAGATATATTCCAAAATTTTTACAAGGAGGTCAAATACATGCCTACTATTAACCAGCTCATCAAAAAGGGTAGAGAACGTATCACGTACAAATCCAAGAGTCCTATTCTTGATAACTGCCCTCACAAGCGCGGCGTATGTTTGTCCGTAACCACGACTTCTCCTAAGAAGCCTAACTCCGCTATGCGTAAGATCGCTCGTGTACGTCTTACCAACAAGCAGGAAGGTACGGTTTACATTCCCGGTGAAGGTCACAACCTTCAAGAACACAGCTCTGTTTTGATCAGAGGCGGCCGTGTTAAGGACTTGCCCGGTGTACGTTATCACATCGTACGTGGCGCACTTGACACCGCAGGCGTTGCTAAGCGTAAGCAGTCCCGTTCGAAGTACGGTGCAAAGCGCCCTAAATAATTAACGGGTAACGCAAAGTAACAAAATCGAGAAGTATTTACTTTTCACCGAGCGGCGGTCGCTCGTTAATCTCCCGAAAGTCGGTTGCGTTTTAAGACTATGAAACCAAAACGCAAAAGACCTACTTGCAATCGGAATATGCTCGAAAGCCCCGAATAAAAGTAGGCAGTATGCAACGAGAGTTGCAGAAGATTCGCACTCCGCAAAGATCGGAAGCGCGATAGCTGTACTGAAGGGTAAAACCCTTATCAAAAATATCAAAGGAGGATTATTATTATGCCTAGAAGAGGTAATGTACCTAAAAGAGACGTATTGCCCGATCCTATGTATAACAGCAAGGTTGTTTCCAAATTGATCAACCAAGTTATGCTCGACGGTAAGAAAGGCACCGCACAGGCAATCGTTTACGAAGCATTCGAAATCATGGGTGAAAAACTCGGTATGGATCCCATGGAAATTTTCAAGCAGGCAATGGAAAACATTATGCCTGTTGTAGAAGTTAAAGCTCGCCGTGTAGGTGGTGCTAACTATCAGGTTCCTATCGAAATTAGACCTGAAAGACGTCAAACTCTTGCTATCCGTTGGCTTGTTATCAACACCAGAAAGCGTAGCGAAAGAGAAATGGCAAAGAGACTTGCTGCGGAGCTTATGGACGCATACAACAACACCGGCGGCACCGTAAAGAAGAAAGAAGATACGCATAGAATGGCTGAAGCGAATAAAGCATTCGCTCACTTCAGATTCTAAGAGAGGTAAATTATGGCAAGAGAATTCGATTTACTTCATACCAGAAACTTTGGTATCATGGCGCACATCGACGCAGGTAAAACTACGACGACCGAACGTATCCTTTTCTACACGGGTAAAACCCACAAGATCGGTGATACGCACGAAGGTACGGCGGTTATGGACTGGATGGCGCAGGAACAGGAACGTGGTATTACCATTACTTCCGCTGCTACCACCTGTGTATGGAAGAACCATCGCTTCAACATCATCGATACCCCGGGCCACGTTGACTTCACGGTAGAAGTTGAACGTTCCTTGCGTGTACTCGATGGTGCAGTTGCAACGTTCTGTGCAAAGGGCGGTGTAGAACCTCAGTCTGAAACCGTTTGGAGACAGGCTGATAACTACGGCGTTCCCCGTATCGCATATGTTAACAAGATGGACATCAACGGCGC
>JAZTYG010000135.1:0-3835 GCA_045636845.1 Candidatus Scatosoma sp. | reverse complement strand
AGCAAACTGTTTGATGAAAATTTTAATTTGGCCGAAGAGATGCTAGAAGATGGTGCAAGCGAGTTTTATGATTTAGGCATAATCAACGAGGGTAAAATAGAAAATACGGACAAAGGCGTTGTGTATGAGCTTGGCGATGTGCTTGCTTGTATAATTCGTGATTATTTAAGGCTCTACAACAAAGTGAACTTTCGGGCGAATTATCCTACCGTTTATAAAAAAGCCTTATATCCTGCTTTTGAAATGTCTAAGGGGGATTGGATAGAGGAGGCGGGAGGAACCGCGGAGGAGTTGAATCGCTGGACGGATATGGTGGAGGAAACGGCAAAGAAGTTTGAGCAAATGGCGAATGATTATGAAACGACGCAAGAGCAGGTCAATGAGGCGTTTGATGCGCTGAAAAAGATTTTTTTAGGGTTGTGGACGTGAAGGAGAAAAAAGGGGTAGGATTTTATGTGGTTGAAAACTGAATTAACAGATGAGGAATGTTTTACTCGATTAAGAGCGCTGATAGAAGAAAAACAGCAGGGCATTGTTTTAACTGTGCAAGAAAAACAACGTTTGGAAGAAGAATTATCCGTGATACAACAAACGGACACGGCAGGGGTATTTTTGCGGTATCATGATACCATGGTCGCGTTGAAGCCTTACGGCGCAATTTGTAACGGTATTATGCATTGTTCGTTTTTATGCTATATCTTGTGTCTGACAAAAGTCAATCCGCTTGATTATAAATTACCGTTTGAGCGGTACTATAATATCGAGTGTAACGCGCTGCCTTGCTTTCCGCTTATCATAAAAGCGAAGCATAAAGAAAAGGTTTTGTCTGTTTTGCGCGAATATTTGGGTGAAGAATTTTTGCAAAGCTACGCCTTTTCCTTGGACGTCGCTAAAATCGGGGAGTATCGGCTTTTTACAGAAGCAGAGATTTATCGAAAAACATTGCAGCATTTCGGCACGCATAATTTTGAAGAGGACGAAGGGTATTTTGGCCTCAAGGCGGCGGAGAATATTTTTGCGGAAACGGATGGAAAATTAGTGTATCAGGAGCAGTTTTACACCCTTTGTAATCGGCTGTTGGGTGTGGATAACACAATGGCGGATTTGTGGCGAAAAAGCATTTGCAAGTTTCGTAAAAGTCAAATCAGTCCCATTCGCGAACATTTTGAAAACATATTGGGACAGCCAGGCTTGACATTATTTAATTACATATCTAACCGCATGGTCTTTACGGTATGTAAAGCATATGTAATCGGATTATTATTCTTAGATTTTTAATTTTAATATACCATAAATAGTACATTAAATCGTGTATGATATAATGGAAAATAACACGAGAGGTATATACGTATGAAATTTTATGAAGTAGTGGTTCAAACAAACGAATTTGCGGAAAATGAAAACGCTGCGACAACAAAGCGTAGCGTAAAAAGACAAAATATCGCGCGCAAGACGGATACGTTTTTGCAGGAATATGAAGAACGCGCGTGTATCTTTATGGTTGTTGCAGATAAGCAGGTAGAGTTGGCGGTGTGCATAAAAGACGAAAGCATTGATGAAAAAATGCTTGCGGAAAAATTCTTGGAAAGGCTGGATATTCCCTATGACGGGTTGACCTCGAGGGAAATTTCTCTCAAAGGGTATATGGAAGGAATTCGCACGGCATTTCGATATCGACATATTACGGACGATGACGAATACGCGGAAAAAATGGGCTTGGAGTTCTTTATCAACAACCGCGAGGATTTTTATGCGGACAAAATTGCTGATGTGGGCAAAACGGCGGCGGAACTCAAAGCAGAGGTGCAAACGTATCATTTGAGCGATGGATATAAAACGGAGCTGAATAGAATTCTTTCAGGCAAAAAACGCGAGGTTTTTCTCGGCAACCCTGCCAATTATTTTATCATCACGAAGGATGATACAGCAAGGCGTGTGATGGCGCGCGGTTTGGTTTCCGCATTGTATAAAAAGGGGAGATTACAATCTCGGCGATATACGATTATTGATTTGAGTGATAGGGACTGTTCGCTTGCGAGCTTGGAAGAGCTCTATCACGTCAACCAAGGTGCGACGGTATATTTGAAAATGAGCGATGTGAATTTCCCCGAGGGAGAGCAAAGCCGCAGCGCGGTGGATATGAAACGAGTGTGTGAAATTGTTAAGAAAAAGGGGGCGAAAACGCTGACGATTTTTTGTATGGACACGCCGTCCGATAAGCAAAAGGCGAAGGTTGAGAATTATATGATAGGCGTTCCGCTGATCGTTTTTACGGATAATTTGTATCAAAAAGAAACGGCGAAAAATGCACTCTTGGAAATGGCGAAGGTAGAAGATTTCACCATTTCGGAAGAACTTTTGCAAAAGGTAGAAAGCTCTGGGCGCAGTTATACGCATACAGAGCTGGAACAAACATACAACGTTTGGCGTGCGGAATATATGGGGACGGAAGTTTTTCCCGAATATAAAAAGTACATAACGCATATCACCGAAGAAGAAAAGCAATTGCAAACATCCGACGCCTATAAAAAATTGCAGGAAATGATCGGTCTTACCCAAGCAAAAAAGGTGATTGACGGCGCAATCAATTATTTTAAGTTGCAACAGGAATTCCGTAATCGCGGTATCGAATTTAACCGCCCTGCTATGCATATGTGTTTTACGGGCAGACCGGGTACGGCAAAAACCACGGTGGCGAGGTTGGTCGCGGAAATCTTGAAAGATAATGGGGTTTTGAGCGAAGGAAAGCTCGTAGAAGTCGGCAGAAGTCAGCTCGTTGGCAAATATATGGGGCATACCGCGCCGCAGGTATGCGAATTGTTCGACAAAGCGAAAGGCTCGGTGTTGTTCATCGACGAAGCATATTCGCTCGTGGAAGACCGAAAGGGTACGTACGGTACGGAAGCGATCAACGCCATCGTGCAGGAAATGGAAAATCGCAGGGAAGATACCATTGTGATTTTGGCGGGCTATCCCGATGAAATGAACGGGCTTTTGGAGTGGAACCCCGGTATGAAATCGCGTATTGCATTCCACGTTTCCTTTGACGATTACACGGAAACGGAATTGCTTGACATTACGAAATTGCTTGCAAAAGACCGTGGGTTGATGCTGGATAGGGCGGCGGAAGAAAAGCTGCTGTCTATCTATGCGGAAGCAAGGAAAGATAGGGCGTTCGGGAATGGGCGTTTTGCGAGAAATCTTTTGGAAAAAGCAAAATTCAACCAAGCCAACCGTTTTATGAAAATGGATTTGGCGTTTGTTTCCGACGATGAAATTCGTACGCTTACGGCAGATGATTTTGATTATGAAATCAAAAAAGAAGAAGCTCGACCTCGCTTGGGTTTTGGCGAATAAATATAAAATGGGCGTACCAAAAATGGTACGCCTATTTTGAAAAATATACGCAAATACTTGCGAAATAGGAGGAGTTATGATATAATGAATAAAAAGCGGTTGGAGACAAATATGGCAGAAAGTAAAAAATTAGCGTTGCTTAGGATACTACACGTTTTACAAAGATACAGCGATGAAGGGCATCCTTTAACGTATGACGATATTTTAGAACGCCTTGATAAAGATTATGGGATTGATGGGGATCGAAGGCTTGTTGCAAGACAACTTACACTTCTTCACGAGGCGTACGACGAGATTAATTCGCCCATCACTTTGGTTTCAAATCCCAGAAAAGGAACGTATATCGAACAGCGCGAGTTTGAAGATAGCGAGCTTCGTCTTTTAATCGACGGCGTATTGTCAAGCCGCCATATCACGGCAAGACATTCTAAGGATTTGATTGAAAAGTTGTGTAGGCAAAGCAATCAATATTTCCGTC
>JAZTYG010000134.1:0-3025 GCA_045636845.1 Candidatus Scatosoma sp. | reverse complement strand
GCGAGGTATTCTAATGAAAAAAAGTATAATTGCATTGATTTTAAGTATGGTATGTGTATTTGGCGCGTGTGAAATTCCGGGGCTTACCTCTACGGACAGCGCGTTGAATAGCGGTACGGTAAATTCTCAAGAAAGCGTTTCCAACTCGCAAAACGGCATGGAGGATGACAAAGATAGTAGCGTTGGCGGTTCGGATGAGGACAGTGGTAGCGACGGTACTTCTGACGGCGATACTTCTATGGATAGTGGCTCGGACGATAACGACGATAACGATGATAACGACGATACCAACAACGACAGCTCTAGCGGTAGCAACGACGACGATAACGATACCAAAGTAGAGCATGTGGACGCAAACGATGATGAAAGATGTGACGATTGCGGCATTTCCGTTGTGGCAACCTTTGACATTTTCGGCATCAACGATTTACACGGTAAATTTTCGGATACGGACACGCAGCCTGGCGTTGACGAATTGACGACCTACTTAAAAAACGCAAAGGCGGAAAACGAAAACACCATTTTCCTTTCTTCGGGCGATATGTGGCAGGGCAGTTCAGAGTCTAACCTCACCAAAGGCTTAATCGTAACCGACTGGATGAGTCAAATGGGCTTTAGCTCGATGACCCTTGGCAATCACGAATACGACTGGGGTGAAGAATATGTAATCAACAATGCGGAGTTGGCAAATTTCCCCTTCCTTGCCCTTAACATTTTTGAAAACGCTACCAACCAGTTGGTAGACTATTGCCAACCCTCCGTTCTTGTGGAAAAGGGTGAGGTAACAATCGGTATCATCGGCGCAATTGGGGATTGCTATTCTTCCATTTCGGGGGATAAGGTACAGGATATCTATTTCAAAACGGGCAGCGCATTGACGAACCTTGTCCAGGCGGAAGCGGAAAGCTTACGCGCACAGGGCGCAGATTTTATCATTTATTCCATTCACGACGGTTACGGCTCGTCCTCTTCGGGCAATATTTCCGACAGCCAGCTTAGAAGTTATTACGATATTGCTTTGTCCGATTATGTTGACCTTGTTTTTGAAGGGCATACCCACCAAAGATATGTTGTAAAGGATTCGAAAGGGGTATATCACTTGCAGGACGGCGGTGATAACGACGGTATTTCCCACGCACAGGTAAGGATCAATTTTGCCAACGAAAATGCGTCGGTGGAAAGTGCAAACTTCGTTTCGACCTCGGCTTACAGCAGTTTGCAGGGCGACCCTCTTGTAAATAATTTGCTTGTGAAATACGAGGACGAAATTGTCAATGCAAGCAGAGTGCTTGGCAACAACAATAAGGTAAGAAATAGTACGGAAATCTTGACGAAGGTTGCCGAATTGTATTATGAAACAGGTATGGAAAGATGGGGGGAAGATTACGACATCGTGCTTGGCGGTGGGTTCCTCAGCGCAAGAAGCCCCTATAATATTTATGCAGGCGAAGTGCTTTACGGCGATTTGATGAGCGTTTTACCCTTTGATAACCAACTTGTGCTTTGTAGCATTTCGGGGTCAAAATTAAGATCGCAATTCTTTGAAACGAGCAACGGCAATTATTACATTAGCTATGGCGATTACGGCGCGTCCGTAAAGAATAACATTAAAAACAACGCAACTTATTATGTGGTAACGGACACGTACAGTTCGCAATATGCGCCCAACGGTTTGACGGAGGTCGCGCGTTACGATGAAACGACCTTTGCGCGCGATTTGCTTGCAAAATTCATTGAAGACGGCGGGTGGGGCGCACCTTTGATGGGGCCGATTATTTTGACCTCCATCCCCGATGCGTTGGCAATCGGGCAAAAACTTGCAAACAACGCAGAAACCGCCGAGGTTTATTATATCAAGGGTGAAATCATATCGATTAACAGTAGTTTTTATGGGAATATGACCATTCAAGACGAGGTGGGCAACAGGCTTTATGTTTACGGCACTTGGGATAAAACGGGTTCTACCCGTTATGGAGAGATGACAAATCCTCCGCAAGTAGGGGATAAGGTAGTACTCGTTGGCGCAATTAAAAATTACGGCGGCACGATAGAGATGATAGACGGTCGTTTTTACGACATTATTTGGTTGCCAGAATAAATAAGAGAGGGAACTATGCCGAAGATGGAACGGCTTACAGAAGAATTAAATAAAAAAATACAATGTGAAAACGCAAGCGGTAGCTATTTCAACGGCGCGTACGATGAAAAAAATATCCTGCGCCGTAAGGCAGAAACGGGTGAGGTGAATGTTTGGCACACCCCGTTCGTGCAGGATATTGAAAAAATTATGAACTGCCCGTATTTTAGCCGCTACGCCGACAAAACGCAGGTATATTCTTTGTTCAACAACGACGATGTAACCCGTCGCAGCCTGCATGTGCAGTTGGTTTCGCGGATTGCGCGCACCATCGGCAAAGCGTTGCATTTGAACCTTGATTTAATTGAGGCAATCGCGCTTGGTCACGATATCGGGCACCCTGCCTTCGCGCATACGGGCGAACGGCTGTTGGACGAGTTGTATTTCACGCATACGGGAAGACACTTTTTACACAATATCCATTCCGTCCGCGTGTTGGATAAAATCCACCCCTACAACTTGACCTTGGAAACCTTAAACGGTATCGCAACGCACAATGGCGAATTAGAGCTTGCCGAATACCATCCCGTTCCCGTAAAGGACTTTGCGGAATTTGATGAAATTATGGAAAAATGCGCCTTAGATAAGGCGTACGCGGATAAAATTATGCCCTCGACCTTAGAGGGGGCGGTGGTACGCATTTCCGACATTATTGCATATCTTGGTAAGGATAGGCAGGATGCGATTTTGGTAGAAGCGGCAAGGTCGGAAGATTTTGCGGATTCGCCTTTGGGTACGGTCAATGCGGAAATCGCCAACAACCTCATCGTGAATGTGATTGAAAATAGCTACGGGAAACCGTATATCAAGTTGGACGAAACGCATTTCCAAGCCCTTCGCAAAGCGAAAGCGGAAAATTACGACAAAATTTACAACCGCGCGACGGAA
>JAZTYG010000133.1:0-16150 GCA_045636845.1 Candidatus Scatosoma sp. | reverse complement strand
TTCCGTGTGCCTACGGGCGAGTTGAACGATTTGATCGGCGACGCGGTTCGTTTGCAAGAACCCCCTTCCTATCAAGGCCGCAGAATGCGCGTATTCTTCTCTTCGCAGGTTTCGGTATGTCCTCCCGTGTTCGTTTTGCATGTAAACGATGAAGGGCTTTTGCATTTCTCTTACCAAAGATATTTGGAAAACACGATTCGCCGCGCGTACGACTTTACGGGTACGCCTATTAAGGTTACGGTGCGTGAAAAGAAAGAGGAAGATTGATAGAGGGTATGAAGGAATTTTTAATCATAGACAACTGGTGGCAATTTTTAATCATTGCAATCGTATGTTATTTCCTTGGCAGTATCAACTTTGCGTGGATTATTTCACGGTTCTTGCATAAGGATATTACGAAAATGGGCAGCGGAAACCCCGGCACGATGAATGTCACGCGTGAGCTGGGCGTAAAGGCGGGGGCGGCTACCTTTGTGGGGGATGCCTTGAAAGGTGTAATCCCGATGCTCATTTGCTTTTTCCTGTATCGAAATTACTATTTCGAATATAAGGGAACAACGGTGTTGGTGAGTGATTTTATCCGCTATTTTACCGCGGTGTTTGTGGTGTTTGGGCATATCTTGCCCCTTTCCACGAGGTATAAAGGCGGTAAGGGTATAGCCTCCACGCTGGGGATTTTTTGGTGCGGTTTGTCCTTAGAATCGCCGTGGTGGATTTTGTTCGGCCTTGCGGTAGGCGTGTGCATTATCACCTTTATCACCTTAACAGAATGGGGGTCTATGGGCTCGCTGTTTGGGGTGTCGATGTGCAGTATCATTCAACTTGTAATCTTCTTCACAAGATACGAGGCTGTGATGAAATTAGGGTTCAACCCGTACCTGGTATGCCTGTTTGTCTTTCTTTTCATGTTGGATATATTCACTTGGATTGCACACAGGAAGAACCTGCGACGGCTTTTTGCAGGGGAAGAGCATCGCACTTCCTTCAAAAAAGCACTTCACAAAAAAGCATAATCATTAGGAGGAAAGTATATGAAAGTTATCATCATCGGTTGCAGTCGGCTTGGACAAAACCTTGCCGAAAAATTGAATGCGGATGGTAACAAAGTAACCATTATCGATATGAATGCCGCGAAGGTAGAGGCGATTGCCAACCGTTGCGACATTATGGGTATAGTGGGGAATGGCGCGACGCAAAGCATACAGCGTGAGGCTGGGGTTGACGGCGCGGATTTGTTGATTGCAGTTACCAACTCGGACGAGTTGAATTTGCTTTGCTGTGTAATTGCGAAAAAAGAGGGGAAATGCCAAACGATTGCCCGTGTTAAAAACCCCGAATACAGCAAGGAAACCTTGTATTTGAAGGAACAGCTTGGCTTGGCGATGGTTATTAACCCCGAATATGCGGCGGCGGAAGAAATTGCGCGCGTGTTGCGTTTCCCTGCGGCGCTTAAAATTGAACCTTTCGCAAAGGGGAAGGTAGAGCTTGTAAAATTCAAGCTTGCAAAAGAGAATAAGCTTATCGGTATGTCCGTCAAGGAAATGGCGGCGAAATATCACAGCGACGTGCTGGTTTGCACCGTTGAGCGCGGCGAAGATGCCCACATTACGGGCGGTGATTTCGTCTTTGAGGAAAAGGACGTGGTGTCGATTATCGGTACGCCGAAAAATACGCACGATTTCTTTACCAAGATTGAAAATACGGGAAATTCCATCAAGAAAACAATGATGGTGGGCGGCGGCGTTATCACCCATTATCTTTGTGAAATGCTTGAAGCTTCAAAGATTTCCCTGAAAGTAATCGCGCGCGATTACAAGCGTTGCGAAGAGCTTTGTACGAACTGGCCGAAGGTGGATGTAATCCACGGCAATCCTGCGGATAGAGAACTTTTACAGGAAGAGGGTATCAAAAAAGCGGATGCGTTTGTGGTTTTGTCCGATTTTGACGAAGAAAATATCCTGCTTTCGTTGTTCGCGCAGGAATTCTGTAAAGGCAAGCTCATCACGAAGATTAGCCATGCCGATTACGACAGCGTTATCAACCGCTTGGAGTTGGAAACGGTTATTTGTCCTGTGAATATCACCTCGGACAGTATTTTGCGTTTTGTGCGCGCAACGCGTAACGCAAAGGGCAGTAACATGGAAACCCTTTACAACATGATCCCTGGTCAGGTTGAGGCGGCGGAATTTATTATTAAGGAAAACTCGCCCATCGCAAACAAGCCTCTTTCACAGTTGAAGTTTAAGAAGGGTGTGTTAATTGCCTCCATTTCGCGCAATGGTGAAATTATCACCCCTCGCGGTCAAGATATGATTTTAGCAGGGGATGCGGTGGTTATTGTATCCAAGCATTTGGGCTTGGAAGATATCACGGATATTTTAAGGTGACGGCATGAATTTTTCGATTATTAGAAGAACCTTAGGTTGGTTGTTGGTGTTCGAGGCAATCTTTATGCTTGTACCCACCGTAACCGCCGTGATTTACGATGAATGGTCGGCGCTTTACGCCATACTTGCTAGCATCGGCGCGTGCTTGCTTGTGGGGGTGGTTTTCCTTCTTCCCAAGACGAAAAGCGATGCCATTTACGCAAAGGAAGGTATGGTGATTGTTGCCAGCAGTTGGATTGTGCTTAGTCTTTTCGGCGCGTTGCCGTTTTGGTTTTCAAGGGAAATCCCGTCGTATATCGACGCTTTATTTGAGGCGGCCTCGGGCTTTTCCACGACAGGCGCAACCATTTTGACAGGGGAAGGCTTTGCGGATGGGTATTTGGCAATGTCGAAATCCCTCTTAATGTGGCGCAGCTTTACCCACTGGGTAGGCGGTATGGGTGTATTAGTGTTCATCATGGCGTTTTTGCCTTTGAGCGGCGCGCGGAATATGCACATTATGAAGGCGGAAAGCCCTGGCCCTATCGTAGGGAAATTAGTGCCAAAAGTACGTACAACGGCGAAAATTTTGTATCTTATTTATTTTTGCTTGACGGTGTTAGAATTTGTTTTTCTCCTTTGCGGGCAAATGCCTGTCTTTGATGCGTTGAATACGGCGGTTGCGACGGCTGGTACGGGCGGTTTTGCTATTAAAACGGACGGTTTTGCAGGCTATTCACCCTATATTCAATGGGTGGTGACGGTGTTCATGTTGCTGTTCTCGATTAACTTTAACGCTTATTTCTTGATTTTGTGCGGTAAAATTAAAGATGCGTTCAACCTTGAGGTGCGTGTGTTTATCGGGATTGTTGTGGCGGCGGTTGCTGTGTTGACCGTAAATGTCTATTTGACCGCAAGTGAATTGTACAGCTATACCTTTGGGGATGCGTTGCGACATAGTGCGTTCTCGTTGGCGTCTGTGATTTCTACCACGGGCTTTGCAACGGCGGACTTTAATTTGTGGCCCTCTTTCTCAAAATGCGTTTTGGTGTTGGCGATGCTTGTGGGGGCGTGTGCAGGCAGTACGGGCGGCGGTATCAAGGTATCGCGCGTGGTGGTATTGTATAAGGGCGCAACGCATGAGATGAAGCGCGCGTTGCATCCGAAACAGGTGAAGAAGATTTCGATGGACGGGCGTATTGTGGAACACGAGGTCGTGCGGAATACGAATGCGTTTATCATTAGTTACATTTTGATTTTTATTGTGACATTGTTGTTGGTATCGTTAGACCCTGCGGTAGCGCAGCAAACGGCGCAGGTGAAAAATCCGTTGACGACGAACTTTACCGCAATAATTGCAACCTTGAACAATATCGGGCCTGGTTTGGATGCGGTTGGTCCGACGGGGAATTTTGCGTTTTATAGCCCGTTCTCGAAGATAGTGTTTATCTTTAATATGTTGGCAGGGCGTTTGGAGTTGTTCCCGATGTTGCTAATGTTCCACCCTGCAACTTGGAAAAAATAGCAAGCAACCTGATGTTGCGCGCAGTAGGGCGTCTTAGCGTGTGGGTGGATAGGTGGCTCCGCGCTTTCACTATGCTAATAGAGTAAAACTTAGATAATAAAGCCAACGAAAGTCAACATACTTTCGGGGGCTTTTACTTTATTATAGCTTGTTGAATACGAGAGCTTTGCTAGTAAAAGTGTGCGCTAAGACACATTACTGCGCGCAATGTTAGGTTGCTTATTTGGTGCCGAATAAACGATCGCCTGCATCGCCAAGGCCAGGAAGGATATACCCGTTTTCATTAAGCTGTCTATCCTGCGTAGAAACATAGATGCTCACGTCGGGGTGCATTTCCGCCACCTTAGAAATCCCTTCGGGTGCGCCGATGATTGCCATGAACTTGATATTCTTACAGCCGCGTTTTTTCAAAACATTGATAGCGTCGCACGCGCTGCCGCCTGTTGCTAACATCGGGTCAACCAACAAAACAAGCTTGTTTTCAATGCCGTCGGGCAACTTACAGTAATATTCCTGCGGTTCTAATGTTTCCTCGTTACGGTACATACCGATATGCCCAACGCGTGCGCTAGGGAAAAGTACGTGAATACCGTTTACCATGCCCAAGCCTGCGCGAAGAATGGGCACGATGGCGATACCATTGTCCGCAACAACCGTCTGCGTACAGGTTTCCAAAGGCGTTTTTACCGTCTTTTCTACGGTGGGCACGCCGTCCTTCAATGCTTCGTAGGTCATAAGGGTTGTGATTTCTTCGATTAACTCACGAAACTCCTTCATGGATGTTTTTTCATCACGCAAAATCGCAATTTTATGATTGATTAAAGGATGGTTGAAAATGATTACATTGTCGTAATTTTTCATAAATAGACCTCATAAAAATATTTGTATTATTATAACATACTTTTTCATAAATAGCAAGAGGGGGAAGGGAAAATCTTACTTCAATTGTATATATTTCTCACGCAAGAGTTTCGCGCGCTTTCCGATGAGCTCGACCTCTTCCTTGCTTGCGTTGCCGATGGCGTATTGATACATCAATTCTCCGTCTATCAATGCCTGTGCATCGTGGATAGGGAAATATCGCTCCATTAAGAACGCGCCGTATTTTTGCAAACGATACTCGCCGACCAAACGATACTCCTTCGAAATGGTATCAACGGCAAGGGAGTATTTTTCGCGTACCGCGTCTAAAATATCCTCGCGCTTGTCCGATTTTGCGAAAATGATGGTGGAGCAAATGTCGTAATTGCGGTTACTCGACACCGAGCTGTGGCTGTCTGTCGAGCCGACGATGGGGTGCACCCTGCCGTGTTTGTATTCCTCGTAATATAAGGCGGTTTGCAAACCGTTTTGCGCGTAGTAATTTTCACCGCCCAACACCTCAAAGGCATCAAAGGGATGCTGTTCTAACATATATAAGGTGAAATCTTCCGTGATTTGATACAGGTCGTTAATCCAGTAAGGGTGGCAAAAAATTCCCAAACCCTGCGCCTTGCGGATTTTATCAAAAATCCACAAGCATACCGCGTACGAACGGCTGTCCACTTGTTTTGGGAAAGTGCCGTCGGCGGTTAAACCGCGTTCAATCTTGTCAATTTCACCCCAGTAATCGGGCATGGTATAAACGTCGGGCGGTTGAATGCTTTCGTCAAATCTTCTACGGGAAAGTTCGCCGTTCGTTTCGATATAATTTTCCTTCATCGGCAACAAACCGTTAACGGAAAACATCCCCCCTGCATTGATGATATGTACAGTCGTACCAGGCAGGTGGACTTCTTCACCAGGTAAAATGGAAAGGGGGATATCCACACTCTTGTATGCCTCGATTGCATCTAAAGAGGGGAAATATCGGTCGTGGTCGGTGATAACGAGGAAATCATATCCGCGCTTGCGGTAGTTCGCGCAAACTACGGCAGGAGGCTGTTGCCCGTCCGAACCGCTCGTATGCAGGTGAAAATCACCGCGCAGGGGATAACGGCCGATTAAATCGTCCGCCAACGCGTATATGTGTAATTGTACAATTTGTTTGCCTTCTTGGAAAAGGCGCACGAAATATTCCCCTTCCTTCGTGGCGGTGTAGGGGAAACACAATTCCCCGTCCTTGCCTGCTTTACAGGAAATTTTGGTGGAGTTCCACGCGCTAAAATCTTCCCATGTCGCGCCTGCAAGGGCATTGTGAATAACGATGGTATAATCCCCCGACAGCGGTTTGCGCGCGCCTACGGCTTTTACCGTGAAAGGAACGTCTTGCTGTATGGGGAAAACCAAAGGAAAAATATCATATGGCTCGCGGTTAAAAACAGGGTTCATACACTCTAAAATCACTCCTTGGAAATTATACGGTAAAAATGGTCAAGGTGGAGTTTGCTAAATCGACAGTATTTTGCGCGATTTTCGCGGTGGTTTGTTCGCTGAATAAACCTTTCAAATTTTTATGGCTAACGAAGATAGGGAAGGCGGAGGAGGATATATCCACGCGCAATTTTTCCCCCTTCTTTACAATGAAAGCGTGTTCGTCAAACGAGAAGGTCATATCCACCGTTTCGCCAGGGGTATAATCCGCCTTAAAGTTAGAAATTTGGTTGATATCATCGCGCAGTCCGTAGTAGCCTTCCTCTTTTACAAGGCTGATACGCACATAGAAACAGGTGTCCTCGCAGTTGGATTTTACGCGAAGCTTTGCCTGCATTTTACCCTTGATAAAGGTATCTTGTTCAAATTCGGGGGTAAAAACACTAATAATATCGTAACGGTGGTTGGGTTTTTCCTGCCAGTCGTTGCCTGTTACCGCACATAAACCGCCGTTAAACGGAGCAGGCGCGTAGGGGTTGTAACAATAGGTCTTTTCCTCGTTTCCGAGAGAAAAGGAGGTACCATGTATGGGTTGAGTGAATTTATCCGTGCACCAAGTATCCCCAAACAGCTTATAATAGGTCACCTTTCCCGTTTCAACAAAAGGCGTTTCGCCGTTGCGGATTGCGTTTAACCATTTTACTTGATAATCCCCGAATTTATCCGTGAGCGTAGCGTTTTCAAATTGCACAGGTTGAAGTTCGGGGGTTATACCATGATTGTAGGGGTGGACGAGGAGGGCAGACTTTGCTTTCGTTTGCTCGTCAAGCTCGTTCCACATATCGAAAATTCCGCCTGTGGAAATATCGTAAAACCCTGCCGTAAACAGCATAGGGATATTCGCGTGTTGGAGAGGATTGCGTACTTTTTCCGCGTAAGCGTTGTCCCAAAAACGATCGGCTTTATCGGGGTGGCGGAGCCGTTCGTCATAGGCAGGTATGCGTTCACCGAACACCGTCTTGGTGAAATCGGCAAAGGGAAGCATATTATAGGTCTCCATTACGCAGTTCCTCGGCAGGGGAGTTTTGTTTTTGTACATGTTGGGGTACCAGTTCCAAAACCCCATCTTAAACTGCCCATTGCGGTAGTTGAGGTTGTATCGGTTGCAATCCTGCTTGTTGAAGATTGCGCCTTTAATATCGGGCGCAAACGGCGCGGTTGCGTAGTGTACGGAGGCGGTATAACTTCCACCGCATAAATACAGCTCACCGTTGTAGAAGGGTTGCGTTCTTACCCACGCCTGCAAAGCCAAACCGTCTTCGCGTTCAAAGACATAAGGGATGAAATCGCCCGTACTTTTACCGCAGCCGCGGCAATGTTGATATATCACGGCGTAACCGTTGTCGAGGAAGGATTGTTGCATGGTGACAACCTTGTTGATTGTTTCCTCGTCGGTCATTGTTTCCGCATAGCTCACATAGGGGGAGCGCATCAATACAGTGGGAAAAACGCCCGTTTTGTTGGGCAAGCAAACCACCGTAAATAATTCCGCATCGTGGGCGGAGATAAAGGTGCAGGTGTTGTAAGACATAACCGTCATTCTCCTGTTTATAGATAGGATAATTCTATTATATAACTGCAAACGGAGTTTGTCAAGAAGGTAGGGGAAAATGATATTGAAAAAAACGCCCTAAAAGGGCGTTTTCGCGTGTTGGTGGAGCGAGTTAAATGTAAGTTGAACCTGTTTGACTGAATTAGGAACTAATTTTATTTTTCTATGTGATTAGCATATAATCTATTGAAATGATTTCGCTTTTAGGAAATTCTTTTATCCGCTTATACTGTAAAAGTTCTTCTTCGGGTGGAGTATCAAAACACAATTCTCTTGTATAACCAGTAACACCATCAATGTTCATTTTCAAATCTGAAATATAATAATATGTAATTAGATAGCTAGTTGCCTTTTCCACTAAATCAATATGTATTGTATAGGAATATTGTAAACTCTTATGAAAATAAATGGCTTCCCAATCCTTATACTGATATTTCCAGTTAACGATATCAAATTTAAGGTCGGATATATAAATACCACAATCAGAAGTACTTGTGGTTTGTTTGCTTTCCTCATAATATTTAACAAAATATTTGGCTAAGGTTGTGGCTTTAACTTTTTCTGCTGAATAGTTGGTGATATATCCATCTTTAATTAGATATATATCGAGTGGTTTTATAACACCATAATTTTGAGTATAAATTGATGAAATTTTTAATTGTTCTTCTTCCGTGTTAGAACAAGCGAAGAAAAAACTTGAGCTTAAAAGCAGAATGGGGACAAAAAGAAGGGAAAGTTTTTGTTTCATGATTTGCTCCTTTTCTTAAGAGTTTTTCCTGTTATGCATGTATAATATACACGTAAGGCGTTTGCCAAATTTTGATTAGAACTATCAAGATTTTGTGTTTTTAGCTTATCTAGAATTTCATAGACTTTAGCTTCATTATAAATGATACTATCAACATCTATTTGAAAAATTTCTTCAACCTTTTTCAAACGTGCGACCCGCGATTCAATGCTTTTTTCGGTGTGCTTGGTGTTTCTTAAAAATAATTTATACTTTTCTTGATTCATCAAAAAATCCTCCTTCCTAAAATGTTTAATATATTATATCACTCAATATATTGAGTGTCAAGTGTTTTTGCTAAATTTATTGAGTATAATATAAATATGGATATATTCGCGGAAAGATTATTAGAGTTAAGAAAAGAAAAAGGAATAAGTCAGGCAGCTCTTGCAAAGCATTTGCAAGTAAGTTACGCTGTTATATGTTACTGGGAAACCAATAGAAGTGAGCCAACGGCGCCGAATTTGGTAAAAATAGCGGATTATTTTGATGTATCTATTGATTATTTATTAGGAAGAAAGGAGTATTAAAAACGCAAGAAAATCTTGCGTTTTTAATTTTTACTATCGGTGGCCTTGATTGCCGAAAGAGTTTCGGCAAAGCGTCGGGCGCTTATGTGGCTGACGGAAGTAACTTTTACACAACACGGCGCACCCTTGCCTGCCCCGACGAACACCTCGTCGTCCAAGCGTTAACACACCTCCACCACACGCAAAAAACGCCCCGAAAAGGGCGTTTTTGCGTGTGGTGGAGGTGGTCGGAGTTGAACCGACGTCTTACTCGGCTGCCAAAAAACTTTCTACATACTTAGTTTATCTATTATTTCTTAAATTTCCAACGCGGGTAAACACGCTTTGAAAATCGCAGAAGGCTAAATACTCTTACCTCAACACCTTCCGATTAAAATAAGAGTGTTCCGTCTTGATGACGCCGCGACCCCAACCGACGGATAAATCGGGCGCGACGTTTCGTTAAAAAACGAAGTTACGCTGCAAGAGCGTATGCATTTCTATCTGCATTTAAATTTAGGTGGAATGTTTTATCGTAGGCACTCCGTCTACGGTATGCTTATCCTTTCGCTCACCGGCAATCGAATCCGGGGCACCCCCATATTTGGGTCGTTGTTTTATTATACACAAACTTTGCCTAAAAGTAAACACTTTTTCTTATTTTTTTTATAATATTCGGGTGAAAGTACCGGAAAAGCAGGAAAAATATGCTATTTTTTTACTTTTTTTCGCTCAAATCTTGACTTTTACAGGATATTTCTATATAATACATGGTGAAAGTAAACAAAAGCGAGTTTATAAAGGAGATTATTATGAAACAAAAGAGAAGAAAGACAATTGCGCTCATCGCGCACGACAACAAAAAAGCGGAAATTGTAAACTGGGCATTAAAAAATAAGGCAACTTTGGAAAAATATGATCTTTGCGGTACGGGTACGACGGCAAAATTGATTGCGGAGGCAACCGACCTCACCGTAAAGCGTTACCTCTCTGGACCTATGGGCGGCGACCTTCAAATCGGCGCGAAAGTAGCGGAACATAAGGTGGATATCGTTATTTTCTTCTGGGATCCGTTGGAATCGCAACCCCACGACCCCGATGTGAAGGCGCTTCTTCGTATTGCGGTGGTGTATGATATCCCCATCGCTACCAACCGCGCAACGGCGGACTATGTTATCCATTCGACCTTTATCGAAAGCTAAATAGGCATACCAGGTATGCGTTTAAGGTAAAAATGCAAGGCGGCGTATCTCAAAGGGTGTGCCGCTTTTTGTATAGCTTTTATCGTAAAACCGACGAAGCTTTGCGAAAAATATCGGGAAAACCCTGCGTTTTTTTGGTAAAATAGAGGTTGTTAGGAGGAAGAGGTATGGACTGGATTACAGCTATGCAAAACGCCCTTGATTATATCGAGGCGCACTTGACCGAGAATATTGATTATGAAAAAATCGCCGCGGACAGCTTTTTCTCAAACCATTATTTTCAAAGAACATTTGGTATCCTTTGCGGATACACCCTTGGGGAATATATCCGTTTTCGCCGTTTATCCCTTGCGGGGGAAGAGTTGGCAAAAGGTAAGAAAAAGGTGATTGACATGGCGTTGAAGTACGGCTACGACAGCCCCGACAGCTTTGCGAAGGCCTTTCAAAAATTTCACGGTATCACGCCGTCGCAGGCGCGCGTAGATGGGAAAACCTTGAAATCCTTTTCCCGCTTGCGTATAAAAATTTCTTTAGAAGGCGGTAATATTATGAATTACAAAGTTGAAGAAAAACAGGCGTTCTATGTCTTGGAAAGGGTAGGGGTGCATACCGTTGTCAACGATGAAAATAAGGTAAGCGTTCCTGCATTTTGGGAAAAATCGAACGGGGATGGGAGCGTGGATAAGTTGGTGGAGCTGTCGAGCGACAAAGGCTATCTCTTTGGCATTTGTTATGGTAATTCGGTGAAAAACGATCCCACCTTCGAGTATTCTATCGCGGTGAAATGCGACAAGGATACCGTAGCGCCCGAAGGTTTTAGAAAAAATCTTATCCCTGCAAAAACTTGGTTGGTGTTTAGTTGTGTTGGCGCGATGCCCGATGCGATACAGGAAACTTGGCAGAAGATTATGTCAGAATTTTTCCCGACTTCCGTATATCAACCGACCTGTGAAATGGATATTGAGGCATATATGGATGGGGATATGGATTCTCCCGACTACCGCAGTGAAATTTGGATTCCCGTCAAGAAAAAATAAAAACAAGCGTACCACGTATGCGTTGAAATGAAAAAAGCACCCGATTTCGGGTGCTTTTTTGTTTTACTTTTTATGCCTCGTACTCAAAACAGGGGATAGGTTTTAACTTAAACTCATTCAAAATATGCAGGCGGTCAATCTTCGCCTTTACCGTTTCATCCTCGCATACGCCCGTGCGGATGTACTTATCCAACGCCGCGTAGGTAAACCCTAAATTGTCCTCGTCTGTTCTATCTGTCAAACCATCGGAAGGCACTTTTTCCACTAGATTGATAGGCAAGCCGAGGTATGCGCCGATAGCCTTTACCTCTTGTACGGTCAATTTACCCAAGGGGGCGAAATCGCCTGCCGCGTCGCCGTAACGGGTGGAATACCCAACCCAGTCTTCGGAGAGGTTGCAGGTATTAGCCACGCGCCCGTTGTTCGATTGCGAAAGAGCGTACAGCGTGGACATACGGATACGAGGGGGTAAATTTACGCGTGTTTGACGGGTGATTTCCACACCGCTTTCTTCAAGGGATTGCAATACTCCGTCCACCGCTTTTTTAATATTGCAAATATAAAAGGGGATACCCAGGTATTCGACGAGTTGTTTAGAACAGTCGATATCGGGCTGTTCGCCGTTGGGCATTAACACACCGATAACGCGGTCTTTTCCAAGGGCTTCCACACACAGCGCAGCAACCACGCTAGAGTCCTTGCCGCCCGAAATACCGATTACGGCGTTGCAACCTTTTCCGTTTTGTTCAAACCAGTCACGAATCCATTGAATCGCGTCTTTTGTGGCTTTTTCTACATTAAACATAAGCATTTCCTTTTGGTGTAAAGCCAAGCGTTAAATTCCGAACAGCAAATCGCCGTAGGTGGGCATCGGCCAACAATCTGCGGCAACTAACTTTTCCAACGAGTCCGCCGCTTTGCGTAATTTTTCCATTACAGGTACAACCTTATCGCGGTAGTAAACGGACAATTTTGCCGCGCCAGCTACCTTCTTTTTAGCGCCCAACGCCTTTTCCAACGCTTTTACCTGTGTATAAGCCTCGGCGGTGAGGGCGGAAATTTCCTCTAACATATCCGTTTCATACGAACAATCGAGGGTGGAAAGAACTGCCTTTTTCGACAAAACTGTTGCGGACAATTGCTGTGTATATCTGCTAACCGCAGGTAAAATTTCCTTTTTCGCCATATCCGCCATTGTTTTTGCTTCGATGTCGATGAGGTTGCAGTAGCTTTGCAACAAAATTTCCAAACGGGAGTGCATTTCACGCTCCGTATAAACCTTGTGCGAGGTGAAAAGATGGACATTCTTTTCCGCCACGAAATAGGGCAGGGCGTCGGGGGTTTTCGCAAGGTTCAAAAGCCTACGGCGCTTTGCTTCCGCAAGCCATGCATCGTCGTAGCCGTTGCCGTTGAAGATGATGCGCTTGTGCTGTGTGAATACACGCTTAATCAACGCGTGCAAATCGTTTTCAAAATTCTCGCTGTCCTGCAATTCATCGGCAAACTGCTTTAAGATTTCCGCAACCGCGGTATTTAACATAATGTTGGGGTCGGAAACGGATGCGGACGAACCGAGCATACGGAATTCGAACTTGTTTCCCGTGAAAGCAAAGGGGGAAGTGCGGTTTCTATCCGTAGTATCCTTGGGGAATTTCGGCATGGTGTGTACGCCGACACGGAGCAATTCCTTTTCCTTTACGTCGTAGGGTACGTCCTTTTCGATTGCCTCTAAAATTTCCGTCAACTCCGTACCTAAGAAGATGGAAACAACGGCGGGGGGAGCTTCGTGCGCGCCCAAACGATGGTCGTTGCCTGCCGTTGCAACCGCCACGCGGAGCAGGTCTTGGTAATCGTCCACCGCCTTGATAACCGCGCAAAGGAACAAAAGGAATTGCGCGTTTTCCGCAGGCGTATCGCCAGGCTCTAACAGGTTGATGCCTGTGTTGGTAGAAATGGTCCAGTTGTTGTGCTTACCGCTGCCGTTTACGCCCTTAAAAGGTTTTTCGTGGAGCAAACAAACCATACCGTGGTTTTTTGCAATTTTTTGCATAATTTCCATCGTGAGCTGGTTATGGTCGGCGGCAATGTTGGTGGTTGCGAAGATGGGGGCAAGCTCGTGCTGTGCGGGCGCTGCCTCGTTATGCTCGGTTTTCGCTAACACGCCAAGCTTCCACAATTCTTCGTTCAAATCATTCATGAAGGCTTGTACACGGGGTTTGATTACACCGTAATAATGTCCTTCGAGTTCTTGGCTCTTCGGGGGTTCTGCACCAAACAGGGTGCGACCCGTATAAACAAGGTCTTTGCGTTTTTGGAAAAGGTCTTTATCGATGAGGAAGTATTCCTGTTCGGGTCCAACCGTCGTTTTGACCGAGGTAACGTCCTCGTTGCCAAACAATTTCAACACGCGCATTGCTTGGCGGTTGATGGCCTCCATCGAACGGAGTAAGGGGGTTTTCTTATCCAACGCATCTCCGCCGTAGGAGCAAAACGCCGTGGGAATACACAGTACTTTATCCTTGATGAAAGCGTAGGAAGTGGCATCCCAAGCGGTATAGCCGCGCGCTTCGAAGGTGGCGCGTAAACCGCCCGAAGGAAAAGAGGAAGCGTCCGTTTCACCGCGGACAAGCTCTTTACCCGAAAATTCCATGATTACCTTACCGTCCTTGTCAGGGGAAATGAAACTGTCGTGCTTTTCAGCGGTGATACCCGTCATGGGTTGGAACCAATGCGTGAAATGGGTTGCACCATGTTCAATTGCCCAATCCTTCATGGCGGAGGCAACGGCGTTTGCCACGGACAGGTTGAGGCTTCTACCGTCCTTCACGGTGCGTTTTAAGGTGTTATAAACGTCCTCGGAAAGCATACGCTTCATTACACTGTCGTCAAATACCATACAGCCGAAATAATCGGATACCAGCTTCATAATTATACTCCTCTTAAGTGAACTTAAGTAAACTTAAGTTTATTATACAGTATTTTTTTGCGTTTTGTCAACGCTTTCAAAGGGGTGGTTGTGAAAATGTACGCGCTTTCGTGCCATAGTGCGCGAGGGAAACTTTATAAAATAAAAATGAAAATTCCTATTTACAAATAGGACGGGTTGTGTTATAATATATATAGAACAAATGATAAAAGGAGTGAATTATGGGAAAATTTGTTATCAAAAAGACGCCTACGGGCGCGTTTAACTTTAGCTTATATGCGGCGAATATGGAAAAAATCGCGGTAGCATCGCAGGTATATTCGACGAAAGCTGCTTGCAAAAAGGGTATGGAAAGTATCGGTAAACACGCGGCAAAATGTATTGCGGAAGATAGGGTAGAGGACCAAACTTTGCAAAAGCCGACGGAAAAGACCTGTCCGAAGTTTGAGATTTATTTTGATAAGGCAGGGTTGTACCGTTATCGTTTAATAGCGTCGAACGGTGAAAGTATCGCGATGAGTGAAGAGGGCTACAAATCTAAAAGCGGTGTTATGAATGGTATAAAGAGTGTTTCGATTAATGCGGTGGACGCGGAAATCGTGGATGAAACCATCACGAAGTAAGTTTTTGAAAATAGAGGAAAAACAAAAAAAGGAAGGCAAAAACCTTCCTTTTTGTTTTGGCGCAGAGAAGAGGATTTGCGCCTTTAGCGGCGCGCCCCGCTGGGCAATTATCAATTGCCCATTTTGCCGTCAAACGTTACTTTTTCCTTATTCGTAAGGCAAAACGCTCGTTCTCACTCGCGGCTCCCCCCTCGAATCCTCTTCTTCCGTTTTTTAATCGAAAACAAAAAGAACACACCTCGTTGGTGTGTTCTTTTGTTTTGGCGCAGAGAAGAGGATTTGCGCCTTTAGCGGCGCGCCCCGCTGGGCAATTATCAATTGCCCATTTTGCCGTCAAACGTTACTTTTTCCTTATCCGTAAGGCAAAACGCTCGTTCTCACTCGCGGCTCCCCCCTCGAATCCTCTTCTTCCGTTTTTTAATCGAAAACAAAAAGAACACACCTCGTTGGTGTGTTCTTTTGTTTTGGCGCAGAGAAGAGGATTCGAACCTCCGGTACGTTTCAGGCGCACACACGATTTCCAATCGTGCTCCTTAAACCACTCAGACATCTCTGCATTTTGTAGGCACTTCGCTTAAGTGCCTATCTATATTACTGTATTTTTTCAAAAAATGCAAGCGTTTTTGCTTCACTTTCAAAAAATATTTTCAAAAACAATGATTTATTTGTTTTTAGATAATGGTAAAATCGGGAAGAAATAAACAAGCCGCCTTTGCAAAAAGGCGGCTGTATGTTTTAATTTATAATATTTTTCAACTTCTTCCCAATCTTCTTTTTCTAAAGTACGACGTGCATTAGCTAAATACTTTTCAACGAAAGCAGAATTATCGACTTTTACAGTACCTTGAACATCAACGGTGCCTTCAATCATCATTTTTTTTGCTTCCTCAAGGGAATATTTTGTTCCGCATACTTGGCATACGAAAAAACCGTCTTGCTTGATTATGTCCGTGCTAGCGCACATTTCACAAATCAATTGTTTCATTCAACTTTCCTCCATAATGTAAAATAAACACGAGTGTTTATATCATTATAATAGAATTATAGTTCTATGTCAACATATTTTAGAAAAAAAGTTCTAAAATAATGGTATGGAATTTGCAAAAAGATTAGAACAATTGATGAAAGAACAGGGGATTACGCAGGTAAAGTTGTCGCAAAGTATCGGGTATAGTCAACGCGCGGTGTCAAAATGGATCAACGGTGAGGCTGAGCCAAGTGCAACCGCCATTATGCTGTGCGCTAGCTATTTCGATGTAACCAGCGATTAT
>JAZTYG010000132.1:0-10726 GCA_045636845.1 Candidatus Scatosoma sp. | reverse complement strand
ACCTTAAAACGGAACCCTTACTACAAGGGTGATGATCGGGGCAAGGCGACAATTGAACGCATTTCTTATGTAAAAATTATTGCGGAAACGCAGCTTGACCAGTTAAAGAAAGGCAGGGTAGACGTTCTTGCAGGGGTGACGGGCGGCGAGGAAACGCGCGCCGCGCTTGCCGTTGTTGATGGGGTCAACTTCAAAGAAAATCATTACGACCGCGCAGGGTACGGCAAGCTTGCTTTCCGTTGTGATTTTGGCCCTACGCAATTTGCCGAGGTGCGCCGTGCGGTGATGCACACAATCGACCGTGATGATTTCGCGCAAACATTCACGGGCGGTTACGGTACTGTTGTGCACGCACCTTATTATGTCGGTTCGGCGGCGTATGTGGCGGCGAAGGATAAATTACACCTTAATACCTATGGGTATAGCGTTGAGAAAGCGAAAGCGGAGCTTGTAAACGGCGGCTGGGTGTACAATGCGAAAGGCGGCGCGTATGTGGAAGGGGACGGCGTGCGTTATAAAAAGCTGTCGGGGTACGAATTGACCTACAACAACCTTGCTTTTGCGGCGACGGACGGGCGGTATAAAACGGTGAAAGTGGACGGGGAGTATTATATGCCTCTCGTAATCAACTGGATGGGTACGCAACCCAACCCTGTCACCGACCAGCTTATTACCGCTTGGCAAAACAACGACAACGCAGGTAGGAAAATCGGCGCATATATCACCTATGCGTCGGGGGATATGAATACCGCCCTGTATGGTGAGTACGCACAGATGCCTGCCTATGGGTTTAGTAAGGCAAGATACGGTGCGGTGAACTTTGCGACGGGTTTTACCTCGGCGGTGTACGATCAATCCTTCGCGTGGACGATTGACCCGTCTATGTTTGATAATTACAGCGTGAATTATCTTCGCGACGAGGCAGATTTTTATGTGAAATAATAAAAAGGAAGGGGGCAGGTATGAGATGAGTGAGGATTTTGTATGGGAAAATATATCATAAAGCGTATTTTTTATATCCTTGCTGTTTTGCTTATCCTCTCCTTTTTGGTGTTTGCGGTGTATAATATGCTGCCTGTGGATAAGGCGGCGGATATGGCGATGCAAGAAATTGCGGCAAATAAAAATTTGAACTATGCGGAACGGTACTTGTACTGGCAAAGGCGGTACGGCTTGGACGGTAACCTTTTGACAAGATACCTGCGTTGGCTTGGGTTTGCGCCCTTTTACAGCGGCGCGTACAATGGCTTTTTGCAGGGGAATCTTGGCACATCGATTGTGTATGGGAAAGCGGTTGTGGAAGTGGTGAAAGAGCCGCTTCTCAACACGCTATTCCTCAATTTTTTCGCAACGGTGTTGGCACTCGGTATCACAATTCCGCTTGGCATTTTTTGCGCGGCGAAAAAGGGGAGCAAGCGTGATTTGGCTGTACAGGTGGGTACGATTATCGGGTACAGTATGCCTGTGTTTATTACGGCGATTTTGTTTATTTGGCTGTTTGCGGTCAAGTTGGATATTTTCCCTGTGTCGGGGATGAGCTCGGTGGGGAAGGATTATACAGGCTTTCGCGCGTTTTTGGATAGGCTGTACCATTTTGCCCTGCCCCTTATCGTGATGACCTTTTGCTCACTCGGCGGGATGACGCGATATGTGCGCGCGTCGATGATTGAGGCGCTTCACCTTGATTGTGTACGAACGGCGCGTGCGAAGGGCTTGCGTGAACGGTTGGTGGTGAGAAGTCACGCTTGGCGAAACGCTTTAATTCCCATTGTCGCCTTGATTATCGGTTGGCTCTTGGGTATGTTTTCAGGGTCGATTATGGTGGAAAATATCTTCGGTATCAACGGCCTTGGCAAGGTGTATTTTGACGCGTTGAAGGCAGGGGATAACGAAATTGTGTTGGCGATGCAGATGTTTTATATCTTGCTTGCCTTGGTTGGAAATTTGTTGGTGGATATTGCCTATGGGCTGGTCGATCCACGGATACGCTTGGGGTAAATGAATGAAATCGAAACAGGATAAAAATTTCATCAAAAAGGCGTTTGATGGGGGCAGGTATGCGTTGAAAAGACTTTTTGTTTGGGTAAAAAGTGTTTTTGTGGGTAAAAATGCCCTTACGGGTATGGAAAAAATCGAAAGCCCTGCCCGACTTTTGAGAGAAAACTTTTTCCGCAAAAAAGCGGCGGTTTTTGCTCTTTGTTTTTTGATTTCCTTGTTTTTATTTGTCTTTATCGCACCGCTGTTTATTCGGCTAGATGTCAACTATACCGATCCGTTGCAACAAAATGTTGCGCCTGTATATTCTTTGCGACGTGTACCTCGCACCTTAAAAAAGCAGGTGTTGGATATGGACGGCTTTTCTAACTTCACGGTGGGGTTATCGAAGGACGGTAAGGTGTTCGTTTGGGGTAGCGTAAAGGATAAATTAAGCGGTAGAGATATGTCGCGTTTGCCTGTTGAGGTGACGGAAACGGGCGCGGTGTTGATTGCCGCTGGGAAAGACCACGCGCTTGCTTTGACGAGGGAAGGCTGCCTTGTTGGGTGGGGGGATAAAAGCTGTGGGCAATATGGTGCGGAAAAGGTACTAAACGCATTGACGATGCCGCAATTTTTAGAGGAAAAAATATCGGTGGACGAGGTGGCGCAGCTTGCTTGCGGTTACCAAGTCAGCGCTTTGGTGCAAACGGACGGCAGGGCGTATCTTTGGGGAAATACCAACGCTGTGCGTAACCTTTCCTCCTTAAACAATCGCTTGCCCTCGATGCAAATAAAGAAGGTGGTTTTCACCAACTCCGTGGCAATCGCCCTTACGCAAGAGGGTCAGGTAGAAACGGGTGACGAGGGGATATTTCAATCGACAATTAGCTCGAAAAACGGTTACCAAAATTCATTCAACGCATACATGGTAGGGAGAAATGCGGTGGAAATCGCCGCAAATAACAAATGTTTGGCGGTGCTTACCGAGGATGGCGAAGTGGTTGTGACGGGCGCATTTGAAAATGGCGAGGATGTGTTACCCGTCTTGGAGGAGGGGGAATATTTCACCTCGTTGGAGGACGGCACGCGCCATTTTGTCGGGGTGACAAACCGTGGCAGGGCATATGCTTGGGGGGATAATTCCTACGGTCAATGCGATATCAACGGTGAAAACGCCACGCGCGCCTATGCAGGCGCGCTACAAACCTACCTTGTGGACGAAGAGGGAAAACTTCTTTCTTCATCGGGCTTGAAAGGGTATATTATGGGTACGGACGGGCGTGGCCGCGATGTGTTTGCGAGGATTGTTCACGGTGGCAAAATGACCCTTACCATCGGCGGCGTCGCGGTGTTGGTTTCGTCGGTGATTGCCATTTTGGTAGGGTGCGTCGCAGGCTATTTCGGCGGTTGGGTGGATTTGCTCTTGATGCGCTTGACGGAAATTTTCTCCGCGATACCATTTTTACCATTCGCGATGCTATTGTCGCAAATTATCAAAAATTACAATGTGTCGGAAACAATGCGTATCTTCATCATCATGTTGATTTTGGGGGCATTGTCTTGGACGGGTTTGGCGCGTATGATTCGCGGGCAAGTCCTTGCGGAGCGAGAAAAGGAATTTGTTACCGCAGCTCGCGCGATGGGGGTGCGTGAAGGAAAAATTGCCTTTCGGCATATTTTACCCAACATTGTGTCGGTGATTTTGGTGAGTATGACCCTCGATTTTGCAGGGTGTTTGCTCACAGAGTCTTCCCTTTCTTACCTCGGCTTTGGTGTACAGCCGCCCCGTCCGACCTGGGGGAATATGCTATCGGGGAGCAACAACAGTACCATTATCCAACATTACTGGTGGCAATGGCTGTTCCCTGCGTTATTCTTGTCGTTGGCGGTAATTTGTATCAATGTAATTGGCGACGCCTTGCGTGACGCGTTAGACCCGAAAGGAAAGGGGGAATGATATGTCCTTGTTAGAGGTGAAAAATTTACATGTCTGTTTTCACACGCGCAAGGGTGTTGTCCGTGCGGTAGAGGATGCGTGCTTTTCCTTGGAAGAGGGAAAAACGCTGGCGCTTGTCGGGGAATCGGGTTCGGGTAAATCGGTTTCAGCGATGAGTATTTTGCGCCTGCTTGACAGCAACGGATTTATCGAACAGGGGGAGATAATTTTCAATCACGACGGTCTTACGCAGGATTTGGTCAAGGTGCCGATGGAAGAAATGTACGCCATTCGCGGAGACAGAATTTCGGTTATTTTTCAAGAACCGATGACTGCGTTGAACCCTGTTTTTACTATTGGCAGACAGCTCCGCGAACCTTTTTTGATCCATCGAAATATGTCAAAAAAAGAGGCGCAAACGGCGGCGATAGAGATGTTAAAATCGGTAAAAATCCCCAACCCCGAAGGGGTGATGAAGGAATATGCACACCGCTTATCGGGTGGGATGCGGCAACGGGTAATGATTGCGATGGCGCTTGCCTGTCAGCCGAATATTTTAATTGCGGACGAGCCGACAACCGCCCTCGACGTGACGATACAGGCGCAAATTTTACGGCTTATGCGTGACTTACAGGCGGAAAAAGGTACGGCAATTTTGTTCATTACACACGATTTAGGGGTAGTGCGTGAAATGGCGGATACGGTGGCGGTAATGTACTGTGGACAGGTTGTTGAACTCGTACCTGCCCCCTCCATTTTTAATTTTTGTAGGTATAATCACCCCTATACGGAAGGGCTTTTACGCTCTGCGCCAAGCGCAAAAAAGGCAGGGGAACGCCTACAAAGCATCAAGGGGGGCGTACCTTCTCCCTACGAAATGCCTAAGGGGTGTCGCTTTTCGCCCCGTTGCCCTTATTGTACCCAAAAATGTATCGAACAAGCCCCCCTCTTACAAGAGGTGGAAAGGGGGCATTTCGTCCGTTGTTTCTATGCGGAAAAGGAGGTGAGAAGGGGTGAAGGAAGTCTTATTGTCTGTGACGGACCTTAAAAAATACTTTCCCTTGCGTAAAAATCATCCCTTTCAAAAGGGGCGACTCTATCTTCGCGCGAACGACGGGATTAACCTCGAAATTTATCGAGGAGAAACCTTTGGTTTGGTGGGGGAAAGCGGTTCGGGAAAATCCACCTTCGGTCGGACGATTTTACAATTACAAAAACCCACAGCTGGGCGTGTGACCTATTTTGGGCAAGGGAATGGGGTGGAGTTGACCGAGCAAAAAGGTAGGAAAATGCGCGCGCTTCGGAAGGATTTACAAATCATTTTCCAAGATCCGTACTCTTCCCTTGACCCTCGTATGACGGTAGGGCAGTTGATTGAGGAAGGGGTGGCGACCCATTGTTTTTTTAAGCGTGGCTCGGCGGAAATGCGGCAATATGTTTTGAAGATGATGGAGGTTTGCGGTTTGCGTGCGGATATGGTGCATCGGTATCCCCATCAATTTTCGGGTGGGCAAAGACAGCGTATTAGCATTGCGCGCGCCTTGGCGGTGAAACCGAAATTTATCGTTTGCGACGAGTGTGTTTCCGCGCTGGACGTGTCGGTGCAATCGCAAATTTTGAATCTGCTTAGCGACCTCAAAAAACAGGAAGGTTTAACCTATCTTTTCATTTCACACGATTTGTCGGTAGTGCGGTATATATCCGACCGTATCGGTGTAATGTATCTTGGCCGTATTGTAGAGCAGGGGGAGGCGGAGGAAATTTTTGAAAATCCCCGTCATCCTTACACAATTGCTTTGATGAGCGCAATTCCCACCTTAACAGGAGAAAAGGAAGAGCCAATTTTGTTAGAGGGACAGGTGCCTAGCCCCGTTTCACCGCCTCAAGGTTGTCCCTTTCATACCCGTTGTTTTATGGCACAGGAAGTATGTCAACGCATACCTGCCCCCATCGTAGAGATAAAAAACGGGCATTTTGCGGCTTGCCATTTTGCAAACGTTTCCACCGCGGAAAAACGAAAAATTGCTACGAAACAGGCAAGAGAATAATAGAAAAAGGCCGTATGCAAGCACGCAAACGGCTTTTTTTGGTGAAAAAAGTGAAAAAAATGCGGAAAAAATGTAAATACACGCGCGCGAATCTTGACAAATAGCCTATAAAAGTATTATAATATATAGCGTGCAATTTTACGCGCAAAAATATTTATTGTTTGGAGGATATTCAACATCTACTATGGATCACCTACCCCTAATTATCGCAATTAGTATACTGATATTGCTTTCGGGATTTTTCTCGGGTACGGAAACGGCGTTTTCCTGCGCGAACAAAATTCGTTTGAGGACATATGCTGCACAAGGCAAGAAAAATGCGAAAGCGGTGTATAAATTTGCGGACGAGGATTACGACAAACTTGTAACGGCAATCCTTGTGGGTAACAACATTGTAAACCTTACTGCTTCGGCTTTGGGTACAATTTTGTTTACACAACTTATGATCAATCACCAAGATTTAGCGCCGACCATTTCTACGATTGTATTGACGGTGTTCGTGTTGCTGTTTGGTGAAATTACGCCCAAATATTTGGCGAGCGTTTATCCCGAAAAGTACTGTTTCTTGTCTTACCCCCTTATGCAGCTTTTCTATTTAATTTTGTGGCCGTTTAGTAAAATTTTCGACTTCTATAAGCTGGCGCTTACCAAACTCTTTAAGCTCAAGAAGGACGAATCTTATACGGATGAGGAATTGCTTTCCATCGTGGAAGAAGCGGAAGAAAGCGGTGCGTTGAAGGAAGACGAATCGGAGCTTGTTCGTTCTGCGCTCGAATTTGACGATTTGAAGGTAGAGGACATACTTGTTCCCCGTGTAAATGTATATGCGGCGGATGTCGAATCGACAATGGAAGAGGTATGCGAGCTTTTCAAAAAGACGGGGTATTCCCGTTTACCCGTGTACAAGGATACCATCGATAACGTTATCGGTGTTATTCACGAGCGTGATTTCTTCGTTGGGTACTTAGGCGGTGAAAAGGAAATCGGGCATTTGGTACAGGAAATTGCCTTTACCACCGAATATACGCGTATTTCCGCCCTTTTGAAACAGTTGCAAAAGCAAAAAATCCACATGGCTGCGGTTTCGGACGAATACGGCGGCTTGGTAGGTATCGTTACCTTGGAAGATATTTTGGAAGAGCTTGTAGGCGAAATCTGGGATGAACACGATGAGGAAGAAGTGCTCTTTGGTGAAATCTCGGAAGGCGAATACTGGGTGGACGGTAGATTTGACCTCGATAGTTTCTTTGAACTCTACGAAGTAGAAACGGGCGAAACGGAGTTCGAATCCAACACTACAGGCGGTTGGGTAACGGAAATCTATGGCGGAATCCCTCCCGTTGGCGAGTTGGTTCGTTTTAACAATTTGGAAATAAAAGTGGTAAAAACCACGAAGAAAAAGGTATTGAAGGTACGTTCGAAACGCGTGGAAGACATAGAGGAAGAAGAAGCGTAAAATTAAAAAAGAGGTGAACACTATGGCAACGATTTTGGTTACGGGTGGCAGCGGCTATATCGGCTCGCACACCGTTTTAGAACTTTTGAATAAGAACTACGAAGTGATAGTCGTTGATAATTTTAGCAACTCTAGCTTTGAGAGTATCCGTCGTGTGCAAAAAATCACGGGGAAAACGGTTACCTTTTACGAAGTAGATATTCGCGATGAAGAAAAAATGGACGAAATTTTGTCCGCGCATAAGATTGATGCGGTAATTCACTTCGCGGCGTTCAAGGCGGTTGGCGAAAGCTGCCGTTTGCCCTTGAAATACTACGAAAACAACATTAGCGGTACAGTTTCCCTTTTGAAAGTGTTGGATAAACACAATGTTAAGAAGATTATTTTCTCCTCGTCCGCAACCGTTTACGGCGATCCAGAACGCTTGCCCTTGGATGAAAATTGCCGTCTTTCCACCACCAACCCGTATGGCAGTACGAAATTGATGATGGAAAATATCATGCAGGATTTGTGGAAAGCGGACAATGCATGGAATATCATTTTGCTCCGCTATTTCAACCCCGTCGGCGCACATGAAAGCGGCTTAATCGGTGAAGATCCGAAGGGTATCCCCAACAACCTTATGCCTTTCGTGGCGCAGGTTGCCAGCGGGAAATTGTCCTGTATCAATGTATTCGGCAACGATTACGACACCCCCGACGGTACGGGTGTACGCGATTATATCCATGTGGTAGATTTGGCGCTTGGGCATATCGCGGCGATTGAGAATTGCAACGATAGCGGCGTGCATATCTACAACCTTGGCACTGGTCGCGGTTACAGCGTTTTAGAGATGATCCACGCCTTTGAAAAGGCTTGCGGTAAAACTTTACCCTATAAAATTTGCGAACGCCGCCCCGGTGATATTGCTTCCTGCTACGCAGCGCCCGATAAGGCGAAGGCAGAGCTTAAATGGGAAGCAACGCACGGCATTGAAGAAATGTGCGATTCGCAGTGGAAATGGCAAAGCGGTAACCCTCGCGGTTACGAGGAATAAATAAATACGGTTTGCGTATGATAACGCCGAATGAAATTATCCGTTCCCGTCGTAAAACGCTGGCGATCACGATCGATGCGTTTGGACGGTTAATCGTGCGCGCGCCCCTTCGTTGTAGCGAGCAGCGGATTTTTTCATTTATCGAGGAAAAGGAAGGTTGGATTCTTCGAAAAATTGCGGAAAAGAAGGGGGCAGGTATCGAATTACCGCCCGAAAACCTAAACGGCTATACCTTGTTGCTTTTGGGAAGACGATGTAAAATTTACCTCGTGGACTCGCTTAAAATTAGTTACGACGCGGAAAATTGCGTGCTGTACGTGCCTGTAAAAAACGCAAAAGAACGGCTTGTGAAATGGCTTAAAGAGAATGCGAAACGCATTTTTACGCAAGTGACTGCGGATATGGCAACGCGTATGGGTGTTACCTATAAATCGGTGGGTGTGAACTCCGCAAAGAGCCGTTGGGGTTCTTGTTCGGGAGAGAATGCCATTCACTTTACCTTCCGTTTGCTGTACGCGCCGAAGGATGTGGTGGAGTATGTAATCGTGCACGAATTAGCCCACACAAAGCACCACGACCACTCCAAGGCGTTTTGGGCGGAGGTGGCAAAATTTGTACCCGATTGGAAGGTGAAACGGGCGTGGCTAAAGCAACACAGCGCATTGATGGAGATTTTTTAACCGTATGCCCCATGTTTGGGGTTTAAGATTTCTCGTTTAACGGTATAAATAAGTAAAAGAAAAAATTTTTCCGAAAGAGGAAGTATGTTAGAATTAAGAAATGTCAGCTACCGTGTTAAGGACGAGCTTGGCGAAAAAGAAATTTTGAAAAATATCAATTTGACCTTGGACGAGCGTTTCGTTGCGTTCACGGGTCCTAACGGCGGCGGTAAATCCACCCTCGCCAAGGTAATTGCAGGTATTATTACCCCAACGGAAGGCCGTATCTATTTAGACGGCGAGGACATTACGGCGCTGTCGGTGACCGAACGCGCGCAAAAAGGGATTTCCTATGCCTTCCAACAACCCGTGCGTTTTAAGGGTTTGACCGTACGCGATTTGATCAATATTGCAGCAGGTAAGACCTTGAAGGTATCGGATGCCTGCTCGTATTTATCCGAGGTGGGTATGTGCGCGCGTGATTATATCGACCGTGAAGTGAACGCCTCCCTGTCGGGCGGCGAGTTAAAGCGTATCGAAATCGCAACGATTTTAGCGCGTAGCACCAAATTGTCTGTATTCGACGAGCCAGAGGCAGGGATTGACCTTTGGAGCTTTAACAGTCTTATCAAGGTATTCGAGAATATGTACGAAAAAACGAAGGGGAATATCTTGATTATTTCCCACCAAGAACGCATCTTGAATATCGCGGATAAAATCGTGGTAATCGCCAACGGACAAGTGCAAAACGTAGGCAAAAAAGAGGATGTATTGCCCAAACTTTTGGCTGCGGAATCTTGTAAAATTTTAACGGAAAAATTATAAACGGAGGGGGCAGGTATGGATTCAATACAAAAAGACTTATTGTTACAGATTGCCGACTTGCACGGCACCCCCGAAGGCGCGTTTAATATCCGTGCGAATGGTAAAAGCGAGGGGAGAAACTCCACCGCGAATATCGAAATCGTGTCCAAAACGGACGGAAAATCGGGTATTGACATTATCATTAAACCTGGCACGAAAAACGAGAGTGTGCATATCCCCGTTATCATTAGCAAGGCAGGCTTGCAAGAGGTGGTATATAACGATTTCTATATCGGAGAAGGCGCGGACGTGGTGATTGTTGCTGGCTGCGGTATTCACAACTGCGGCGGCGTGGACATGACTTCCCGTCACGATGGCGTTCACACCTTCTATGTTGGTAAAAATGCAAAATTGAAATACGTAGAAAAGCATTACGGCGATGGCGACGGCCTTGGTAAAAATGTGATGAACCCCGAAACGGTGGTGCATTTGGACGAAGGCGCACATATGGAGATGGAAACGACCCAAATCAAGGGTATTGACTCGACAAAGCGTATCACGAAAGCGGATATGAAATCGGGGGCTAACTTTATCGTGAAAGAAAAGCTTTACACCCACGGTACGCAGGTTGCGGACACCGATTTTGTGGTGGATATGAACGGCGAAGGCTGTCGCGCGGACATTATGTCGAGATCGGTTGCGGCGGAAAATTCCGTACAGCATTTCGTTTCGACGATGAACGGCAATGCGCCTTGTCACGGGCATACCGAATGTGACGCGATCATTATGGACAACGCGGCGGTAACGGCA
>JAZTYG010000131.1:0-18526 GCA_045636845.1 Candidatus Scatosoma sp. | reverse complement strand
CGGGGCGCTTAACACTTATACCTTAAAAATACACTATGGTTATAGGGGTGTTTTTGATTTAATAAGGTGGTAAACTTATGGCTAAATATTCGATTATTGTGCCTGCTTACAACGAAGAAAAAAGTCTGCAATTTTTCTATGAAGCGGTAACGCCGCTTATGCGAAATTTGCAGGAAGAATATGAGATAATTTTCGTAAATGACGGTAGCAGGGATGCGACGAAAGAGATTTTACGCGGTCTTGCGGATCTTGACAAGAGAGTGAAGGTTTGCAATTTTTCGCGCAATTTTGGACAGCAAGCTGCCCTTCTTTGCGGTATGGAGTTGGCAAGCGGCGATGCTGTGATTGCAATGGATGCCGATTTACAAGATCCGCCCGAAGTTGCAATGGAAATGATTGCAAAATGGAAGGAAGGCTTTGACGTCGTGCACGGCAGGCGTAGGAAACGCAAAGGCGAAACGGTGTTCAAACGCGCGACGGCGTATGTGTATTATCGTTTCATGCGTAAAATTACCAAGATGGAAATGCCTGCGGATGTGGGGGATTTCAAGCTGTACGATAGAAAGGTGGTGGATGCGTTACTTTCGATGGGCGAACACGACCGTTTACTCCGCGCGCAAACGACTTGGGTTGGGTTTAAGCAGACTTTTGTGGAGTTTGACCGTCCCGAGCGCGTGGCTGGTGAAACCCATTACACCTTAAAGAAAATGGTGCGCCTTGCGGAGGATGGGATTTTCCCGAATACGAACTACCATTTGACTATGCCCTTAAAGTTAGGGATATTGTTGGGTTTTTTAAGTGTGGCTTGCTTTGCAATCTTTATTGTTTTAGCGTGTCTGGGTAAGGATTTTGGCGGGTTGACGGCTTGGTTGTTCCCGACGGTGGGCTTATTTAGCGCGGTGATTTTGACCTGTCAGGGCTTGGCGAATTTCCACACGCATATGATATATAAAGAGGTGCAAAATCGCCCGAAATATATTATTTCAGAGAAGTATAACTTTGAAGATTGAGCGCAGGGGAATTTGTCGAAAAAATTTGTTCAAATTGTATGTTTTTTGGGTAAATAATTTTGCGTTTTTTGTGAAAAAATATTGGAAAAAGTCTTGACATACCTATTTAGCTGTGGTATAATTGAATAAATATTTTTAATATGTCTTTTATCAGGAGGTAAAGATATGGCAAACTACTATATGTACAACCCTGAAAAGCCTGGCGTTGTATATCCCATGAAAGCGGATAAGAAGAATGCAATGCGCGATGCTTTTACCGGTAATGCAAGCAAGAAAACTTGCCCTAAATGTGCAAGAAAAATGAGCGCTCGTAAGCAAACCTGTAAGTGTGGTTATACGAAACCTGCGGCTCCTAGCCAAGCAAAATATCGTTGGCTTGCATTGCTTGTTGCTGTTTTTGCAGTTTTGGCAATCGCAGTGATTCCTTTTACGGCAATGTATAGCATTTCCTTTGATTCAGGATTGGGAAACTATGTGGTTGATGCTCAAGAAGCTTCCTTGCTTGCGATAATTACGAGCGGTATGGGTTCCGAAATCTTTGGATTCCTTCCTGCATTTGATATCGCGCACGGCGGCGAATCTGGTTTGGTTTATAGCCTTGCGGCATACGCATTCTTGGTTTGCGCTATATTGGCAGCGGTTTATGCGTTGTTTGCTGTTCTTTCGTTTGACAAAGCAGCGAAGCGCGTACGTAAAGCATTGTTCCTTTTGGGTATTGGTGCTTTAGTTTATACGATTTCGTTTGCTATTTGCTTGAATGCTGTAGGGAAAGACATGAATCCCGCTGTTGCTGCTATCACGGAAGGCGTTCTCGCTCTTGGTGCATTCTCCCTTGAAATGGTTTCTGCATTGATTGGTGCTGGTGCTATGGTTGTAGCTTTGCTTGTTCGTGCATGCTCGAACCGCATTATCAAGTGGGAGAAGAAAATCAAAAAGACACAAGCAAAAATCAACAAAGCAAAAGGTCTTTAATCTTTACATAATTACCTAATGATATTTTATCTGCCCTGTCGGTAACGATGGGGCAGAAATTTTTTATATTGATACAATAATCCTTTTCCATTTTAAGGTACACGAAATAGGGGATAGGTGTGGCGAAAATGTAGTAAAGCGATTGACATTTGTACTATTTTATGATATACTAATTCGCAGAAAAAGATTAGAAAGGAGGGCGAACTATGATTGCTTGCGCGCAATGCGGCAAGAAAAATAAAGACAATGCAACCGTTTGTAAGTATTGCGGATACAATCCTAGCGCACTCCAAGCGAATACAATGTCGTGGGGATATCAAAACGGTGGGTATGTGCAAATGCCTTATCAACCGCCGATACAGCAGGGAGCGCAGTATTATTACGATGCGAATGGTAAAGCGTACAGCGTTCGTTACGATTACAAGGTAACCCCTGTAGAGGACGACGAGGACGAGGATGAGGACGATGGCGAACAACAAATGACGCTATACCCCTATAATCCTATGGCGGCGCAACAACCGATGCCTCAAGCTATTCCCCAACAAATGATGTATCAAATGCCCCAACAAATGGTGCAACAGGAGGAAAAAATCGATCGCAGTAATAACATTATTGCATGGATCGGGTATATCCTCGCTATGTTTTTGGATATTTTAGCATGGCCCATTTGCTTCCTTGGTTTGATAATTGCAAATAAACGCGACGACGCGAATAAGGATTTGTGCATAGGCGGTATGTTGTTTACTCTTCTTCGTGTGCTGTCCGTCGCGGTCTTATTGTTGGTTTGGTGGCTTGTAAAAACCTACCTACCGGAATTCTTTATCGGCGCGGAAAAATGGAAGGTTGCCTTTGTGAAAATGGTTCTCTTTGGTTGGCCCGTCGCAATCGGTTCGATTTTTGCGGAGTTATCCCCCGACGGAAGCGGCATAAAAGCGGCAGGAAAAGGCTTTTTCTTCCTATCCATCGCAATTGCGTTGGCGGGGTTTATCTTCTTTGATATAAACTGGCTGCCTATATTCTCGTAAAAATAAAATCTCGTGGTTTATCCACGAGATTTTTTATATGTTGTGAAAATTATTCCTTACGGGTTGCGAGCCATACCATCAATACGGACACATCGGCAGGGTTTACACCCGAAATTCTACCTGCCTGCCCCAGGTTAAAGGGACGGATTCGGTCAAGTTTTTCCTGCGCCTCCAAACGCAACCCTTTGATTTGCATATAATCAATATCGGGTGGAAGTAATTTTTCCTCCAAACGCTTGGCTTTTTCAATCAATTCAAAGCCCTGTTTTAAGTAGCCTTCGTACTTTACCGTGATTTCCGCGGTTTCTAAGACGTCTTTTGCGAACTCGCCAAACACCCCAAATTCCGCCATAATATCCTTTAAGGGGATGGAGCGTTTAATCATATCTGCGTAGGAAACGCTGCTGCTCGGTTCGGTGTATCCATAGCGCACCAAGAAGGGAGCTGCTTCCTTTTGAGGTACCCGTGTCTGCAACGAAGTTAATAATTCTTCATATTTTGCCTTACGGGCGAGGTATCTTTGGTAGCGTTCTTCGGTGACCAAACCAACCTCTTTCCCTTTTTCGGTCAAACGGAAATCGGCGTTGTCTTGGCGCAAGCAAATACGGTGTTCCGCACGCGAAGTCATCATACGGTAAGGCTCGTCTGTGCCTTTCGTAACAAGGTCATCGATAAGCACCCCGATATATGCCTCGTCACGGCGCAAGGTAAAGGGTGGAAGTCCGCGAAGCTTCAAGGAAGCGTTCAAACCTGCCATCAAGCCCTGCGCGGCGGCTTCTTCGTACCCCGAAGTACCGTTGATTTGCCCTGCTGTATAAATGCCTTCCACCTTTTTAAATTCAAGGGTGGGTAACACGTCAAGGGTGTTGATGCAATCATATTCAATGGCGTAGCCGTAACGCATAATATCGGCTTTTTCCAACCCTGCAATCGATGCGTACATATCCCGTTGAACATCGTGGGGCATAGAGGTAGACATACCTTGCACATACATTTCGTTGGTGTCCGCGCCCTCGGGTTCGATGAAAATTTGATGTCGTTCCTTGTCCTTAAAACGCACGACCTTCGTTTCGATGGAAGGGCAATATCTCGGGCCTGCAGAAAGAATAGTTCCATCGTACAAGGGGGAGCGGTCAAGGTTATCATTGATAATTTGATGGGTGGTTAAGTTGGTGTAAGTGAGGTAGCAGGGGAGTTTATTTTCGGGCGGAGTATCGTGCATAAAGGAGAAGGGATAGATATCCGTATCGCCGTTTTGCACCTCGCATTTGGAAAAATCCACCGTTCGCTTATCCACACGCGCAGGCGTACCCGTCTTGAAACGGCGGACTTGGAAACCGAGCTTAATCAAGCTGTCCGTCAAATGGTTTGCAGGTGCAAATCCATTCGGTCCCGATTTTTGTACCACATGCCCCGTGATCGTTTCGCCGTTGAGATAAACGCCTGTACAAAGGATAACCGCTTGGCAAGTAATCACGCTGCCGTAGTGGGTTTTTACACCTGTACATTTTCCGTTTTTGGTAAGAATTTCCGTCGCTTCCGCTTGGATAATGCGAAGGTTTTCGGTATTTTCAAGAACAGCCTTCATTTCGCTGTGGTATGCATTTTTGTCCGACTGCGCGCGCAAGGATTGTACCGCCGCACCTTTGCCGACATTGAGCATACGGATTTGCAGAGCGGTATTATCTGCCACGATGCCCATTTCACCGCCCAAAGCGTCGATTTCGCGAACCAAATGTCCCTTTGCTGTACCGCCGATAGAGGGGTTGCAAGGGAGGAAAGCGATGCTGTCAAGGTTAAGCGTTAAAAGGGCGGTTTTGATGCCCGTGCGCGCCAAAGCAAGGGCAGCCTCGCAACCTGCGTGTCCTGCCCCGACAACCACCGCCTCCGCGGTATATTCAAGAAAAATGTTTTCGTTATTGCTCATAATATTTTTATAGTGTGAATTGCCTGTCGGCGTGAATTTTCGCTAAGGCTCAATGAATTGCAACGTTTTACTTTGCGTTATTGTAAAATTTACCACAACGACAGCATAGCTGTCAATTCACGAAAACATGGTTTTCAATTCACGTTGCTTTGCAACAATTCACGACGGCAACGCCGTCAATTCACTTTTTTAAGATGATGTTTTTAATATCGTCGATTTCTTTTGCGATTTTATCGTTCAAGGATGCGAGCTTTTCCATCTTATCACGCGCATACATAATGGTTGTATGATCTCTGCCGCCTAACATATTCCCAACGGAAACGAGGGGAAGGGATAACATTTCACACATTAAATAGGCGCAAATTTGTCTTGCTTTCGCAAGGTCTGCACGCTTGCCTTTTCCTAAAATATCCTCGCGTGTTTGCTTGAAATAAGCGCAAACCGCATCCAAAACCTTATCGGGCGTAATATCTTCTTCGTCTTCTGATTCGTTCACCGACTCGTTCAAAGCACGTTTTGCAAGCGCCAAGGTGATAGGCTCTTCATGCAACTTGCTTGCAAAAATAACCTTTGTCAAACGCCCTTCAAGGGTACGAACGTCGTGACCCGAATCACGCGCCAAAAATTCCAACACTTCATCCGCGATAATGTATTTTCTATCTTCCGCTTTCTTTTTCAAGATAGCGATTTTCGTTTCGGTATCGGGCGGTTGCACGTCGGCAATCATACCCCCTTCAAAACGAGTACGCAAACGTTCTTCCAAGGTCGCAATTTCCTTTGGAGGACGGTCGGAGGTTAAGACAATTTGCTTGTTTTGCGCCGAAAGTTCGTTAAAGGTATGGAAAAATTCTTCCTGTACCTGCGTTTTATTTTTCAAGAACTGCACATCGTCGATCATCAACACATCTACATTACGGTAGTGGAAACGGAACTTTGCGCTCGTCTTTTGCGCGATGGAATCGATAAACTCGTTCAAGAAATTTTCACAGGTGGTATAAAGCACCTTCTTTTCGGGATAACGGCGAGAAATTTCGTTGGCGATTGCGTGCATAAGGTGGGTTTTACCAAGCCCCGATTCCCCGTAGATAAAGAGGGGGTTAAACGCTTCGCCGGGCGCTTCCGCAACCGCTTTAGCCGCCGCGTAAACAAACTTACTGTTTGCGCCTGCAACAAACGAATCAAAGGTAAATTGCTTATTGATGGGGGAAATCTGGAAATTTTCCGCAGCATCCTCTTCTTGGTTCATGGGGAAATCCTCACTGCCATCCACAACCAAACGAAAATCCTTTACGCCCAAATCACATTTTGCCATTGCGTCACGGATTTTTTCCGCGTGCTTTTTCATGATGGTGTTTGCGCCAAGAGGGGTTTCCGCCTTCAAAACGAGAACGCGCCCGAGGATATCCACAGGCTCTAAAGTTTTGATATAGGTATTGTAGGAAATGGGCGAAACAAGGTTTTGTACCCGTTCGCTGATTTGTTTCCAAATGAATTGAAGTTGGGAATGCTCTGCCATTTTTTGTCACCTGTTAAAATTATTTCTTTGACACCGTTACTTGACTTGTCTTTTCTAAAATTATTTGATATAATTATAATACAAATTGAAAGGAAAAGAAAGCAATTTTAGGCGGGTTTTTGAGGATTATGAAAATAAAAAAATTATTCCTTCAAAATTTTAGAAATTACGAAAGCGAAACCTTCACTTTTTCGGAAGGGTTGAACGTGCTTTTCGGTAAAAACGGCCAAGGTAAGACCAACTGCGCGGAAGCTGTTTTCTACCTTTGTACAGGCGCGTCCTTGCGTATCCGCCATGATAAGCAGTTAATTCGTATCGGCGCAGAATCCGCCCGTATCGTTGCGGAGGCAGAAAATCGCTACGGCAACGTAACGATTGAGGCGGATATCTACGAAAATAAGCGTGAAATCCGCGTCAACGGCAGTAAAATTTCTAAAAATGCCGACTTGATGGGGCATGTGAACAGCGTATTTTTCTCTCCTGGGGAGTTGCGTTTGATTCAAGACGGCCCCGACGAAAGGCGTCGATTTATGAATATTTCCATTTCTCAAACCTCGCCTGCCTATTACACCGCATTGTTGCGCTACAACAAAATTCTTGACCAGCGTAACACCTTGCTGAAAAACCGAGACGTGTCCCTTGTTTTGGATACCTTGCCTGTGTGGGATGAACAGCTTTGCCGATATGCCGCTATAATCGTGCAAAAGCGTGCGGAGTTTGTGGAAAAACTTGCCCCCTATGCAAAGGATTTCCACGCCTACTTGACGGACGGGAAAGAGGAGCTGATCATCAAACCCGATAGAAAATACGATGGGGATGCGGAAGAAATCACCAAGACCTTAATGCGTAGGTTGGAAAACAACTATGAAAAGGATTTACGGCTTGGCTATACAACGGTAGGGCCGCACCGCGACGATTTGGATATTTTAATCGGTGGAGTGGATGCAAAGGCGTACGCCTCGCAAGGTCAAACGAGGACGGCGGCGCTCGCATTGAAATTGTCGGAGGTGCAAATTTTCAAGGCGCTTTCGGGGGAATATCCCATCTTGGTTTTGGACGACGTGATGAGCGAGTTAGATTTACCCCGTAGAAAGAAATTGTTAAAGCGTATTGAGGATTTGCAAACGATTTTGACCTGCACGCATACTGAGCGAGTTTTGTATGGTGCGGACTGTAACAAAATCCGCATTGAGAACGGAAAAATTAAAGAATAAGTATAAACTTTTTTCACATTACACATTCTAAAAAAGAGAAAAAGAGGCACCCACGTACGCGTTGAAGGGTGTGAAAGGGGTGTGCGATGGGTAAAAGGGTTAGGGTAAAAATAACGGCGCTCTTGCTTGTGGGCGTCGTTTTTCTTTTTGTTTTGATTAGGGGTGGAACGGCGACAAAAAGGGCTGTGGCAGAGGGATGCCCTTACGGCTGGGCGCGCATTTCTTCCTACTGTACCTATTTTAATGCGGAAGAGAAGGATCGGTGTAAAAATATCTCCATCGCGGCGGCTTTGATTGACGGGGCGACGATACAGGCTTACGGGGAGTTTTCCTTCAATAAAACGGTGGGGCGGCGCACGCAGGAGGCAGGATTTCGACAGGCGAAGATTATCGTCAACGGGGAGTATGTTTTAGGGGTTGGCGGCGGCGTTTGCCAAGTGAGTACCACCCTCTATAACGCCGCCTTAAAAAGCGGAGTGGCGGTGACGGAATACCACCCCCATTCCCTACGGGTTTCCTATGTCGCGCCGTCGCGTGATGCGATGGTGTCGTCGGAGTGCGACTTACAGCTTTACAACCCTTATTCGCATCCTGTTTATATTGCGGCGCAGGTGTTTGACGGAGGGCTGCGCGTAACCTTTTATGGTAAAAATGAGGGGGACAGGTATGAGATTACCAGCAATATTCTTGCGGAAATTCCACCGCCGACCCCCATCGTAAAGGCAGGGGAGGAGGATAAAATTTTACGCTCGCCCAAGAATGGGATAAAGAGTGAAATGTACCTTGAACGATACCGCGGCGGCGCGTTGGTTGCGCGGAAACGAATGCGAGTGGATGAATACCGCCCGATTCAAGGAATTATCGTCAAAAAAGTTGCCCAACCGACAAATAAAATGCCGCTTAACGCTTGTCTTTTTTAAGAAAAACTGTTATAATAATGTTGAGAAATTAAAAAAATAGGCGGAAAGGCGTTCTTGAACGAAAAAACAAGCTTTTCCGTAGGAAAAAAGGCAGGTTACACATGGAAAGAATCTACTTGAAAGAACTCAATGCAAACTATACCGCTTATGACGGTAAGTGCGTGACGGTAGCTGGCTGGGCAAAGACCATCCGCGATTCGAAGGCGTTTGGTTTTATTGAGCTTAATGACGGTAGCTGTTTTAAGAATACGCAAATCGTGTTTGAACGCGCAAACCTTGCGAACTACGACGAAATCGCAAAAGAAAACGTTGGCTGTGCGTTGGTTGTAAAGGGTACGGTTGTCGTTACCCCCGAAAACAAACAACCCTACGAAATCAAGGCGGTGGAAATTATGGTAGAAGGGGAATCGACCCCCGATTATCCTTTGCAGAAAAAACGCCACTCGATAGAGTTTTTGCGTGAAATCGCATACCTTCGTCCTCGTACCAACTTATTTGGCGCGGCGTTCCGTATCCGTAGTGAAGCGGCTATTGCAATCCATAAATTCTTCAACGACCGCGGTTTCGTTTACGTGCATACCCCCATCATCACGGGTAGCGATTGCGAAGGCGCAGGCGCAATGTTCCAGGTAACCACCTTCGATTTGGACGAAGTGGCAAAGAACGGTAAACCCGTAGATTACAAGGACGATTTCTTCGGTACCCGCGCGGCGTTGACGGTATCGGGGCAGTTAAGCGCGGAAACCTACGCGATGGCGTTCGGTAACGTTTACACCTTCGGACCTACCTTCCGTGCGGAACACTCTAACACCGCTCGTCACGCGGCGGAATTCTGGATGATTGAACCTGAAATGGCGTTTTGTGATTTGGCAGGGGATATGGACGTTGCGGAAGCGATGGTGAAATACGTAATCAATTACGTATCCGAAACCTGTAAAGACGAATTGAACTTCCTTAACCAGTTCGTAGATAAGGGCTTGTTAGAGCGTTTGAAGAATGTATCCGAAAACGCATTCGTTCGTTTGAGTTACACCGATGCCATCGAGATTTTGAAGCAGAATGCGGATAAGTTCGACGATAAAAATATTTACTGGGGTAAGGATTTGCAAAGCGAACACGAACGTTTCTTGACCGAACAGGTTTACAAGAAACCCGTATTCCTTACCGATTACCCGAAAGAAATCAAAGCGTTTTACATGAAACAAAACGACGACGGAAAGACGGTTGCGGCGGCGGACTTGCTTGTACCTGGTATCGGGGAGCTTGTCGGCGGTTCGCAAAGAGAGGACAACTACGACAAGTTGGTTGCGCGTATCAAGGAGCTTGGTATGGACCCCAAAGATTATTCGTGGTATCTTGATTTGCGCCGTTATGGCGGTACGACGCACAGCGGTTTCGGCCTTGGCTTTGAACGTATGGTAATGTACTTGACGGGCATTGCAAACATTCGTGACGTTGTGCCTTATCCTCGTACGTTTGGCGACCTTAAGTATTGATGTGAATTGCCACTTGCGTGGCGTGAATTGAACGCATAGCGTTCGTAAATTCTCGCTAACGCTCCGTGAATTGCAACGCATTGCGTTGCGTTATTGCTAATATTTTCCACAACGACAGCAAAGCTGTCAATTCATGAAAACATAGTTTTCAATTCACGCGTCAACGACGCAATTCACGGCGGTTTACCGCCAATTCACTTTTTGGTATCTTCGATAACAAAAAAATAAAACGGAGTTTTTTACGATGGTAAAAATAGCGATTGATGCAATGGGCGGTGATTTTGCCCCGAGAGAACAAGTACTCGGCGCAGTAGCCGCGTTGAAAAAAGATAAAGATTTGTCCGTGATTTTGTGCGGTGACGAAACGCAAATTAAGGCGGTATTGTCCGAATGTAAATACGACGAAAACCGTGTGGAAATTGTACATACCACGGAAGTTATCACGATGGAAGAGTCGCCTGCAATGGCGGTAAAGACCAAGAAGGATTCTTCGACGGTTGTGGCGTTCCGCCTTGTCAAAGAAGGAAAAGCGGACGGCGTGGTTTCCTCGGGTTCTACGGGCGCGGTATTGACGGCAGGCGTTTTGATTTTGCGTAGAATTAAAGGGGTTTCCCGTCCTGGGCTTTGCCCCATTATCCCCAACCACAATGGCGGCGGTACGTTTATTTGCGATTGCGGCGCGAATTTGGAATGTACGCCTGAAAACCTCGTACATTTCGCCATCATGGCATCCATCTATGCGAAAGCGGCGTACGGCATTGAAAACCCTCGCGTAGGGCTTTTGAATAACGGTACGGAAGATCATAAGGGGTTGCAGCTTCAACAGGAAGTAAACGCCCTCCTCAAAGAAAACACCGCTGTAAACTATGTGGGCAATGTCGAAGGGCGCGATTTGATGTTCGGTGATATTGATGTTATGGTTGCGGACGGCTTTACGGGTAATATCGCAATTAAGTCGGTGGAAGGTTGCGGTAAGGCGGTTAGCTCGATTATGAAGCGTGAATTTAAGCGTAATATTTTCGCAAAGCTTCGCGCGTTGCTTTGCATGGATATCATTAAAAAAATCCGTGGCGGGTTAGACTACGAAGCGGTAGGCGGCGCAATGTTCTTGGGCTTGCAAAAAGCGGTGGTGAAAGGACACGGTAACTCCAAGGCGCGCGGTTTTGCGGTGTGCATCGAGCAGGCGGCAAACGCAGTACGCGGTCAAATGGTAGAAAAGATTTCCGAGAGCTTGGCGACAGTTATGGCATCTAAAGAAGGGAGCGAACAAGCGGAGTAAAATGGATTTTCCCGTAAAAGAAATAGAAAACAAAATCGGATACACCTTTCAAGACAAGGCTTTGTTAAAAGAGGCGTTTACCCACTCCACCTACGCCAACATACACGGCGGTAAAGACAACGAGCGTATGGAATACCTCGGCGACGCGGTGTTGCAGCTTGTAGTGACAGAGTGGCAATTTGCGCGATATACGCGCGCGGAAGAAGGGGAAATGACCCGTCAGCGTCAAAAATTCGTTTGTGAAGAGGCGTTGGACGAAGCGGTGAGAAAGTTAGGCTTGCAGCAATACCTTTTGGTATCGGGCGGCAGGGCAAACATCGGGAGAAAGACGGTGTCCAGTCTTTTTGAAACGGTAATCGCCGCAATCTATTTAGACGGTGGATACGAACCAGCCAAGGCGTTTATCGTCAAGTACGGCGGGTTAGAGGTGCAAGCCGTTCCCACAAATTACAAAGGGGCCTTGCAGGAATTTTTACAAGGGCAAGGGGAACAGCCCCCCATCTACGAAACGGTGAAAAAAGGCAAGGACAACGCCCCGACCTTTGTGGCAAAAGCAGAGGCAATGGGTATGGTCGCTACGGGTGAAGGCGGCAGCAAAAAGGAAGCGGAACAGCAGGCGGCATACGCCTTGATGGAAATGCTTACGAAACAACAGCAGTTGATGAATGATTTGCGAAAGATTGTTTCGGATATCAAGACAAAAAGGAAAAAATAAACAAGATATAGAGAATATCGTAAGGAGTAAGCTTTGGATTTAAAGGAAATACAACTGGTCGGGTTCAAATCGTTTGCCGACAAAACCGTAATTCGCTTTGAGGAAGGGGTTACTTGTATCGTAGGGCCGAACGGTTGCGGTAAGAGTAACGTTGCAGATGCTGTACGTTGGGTGCTTGGTGAGCAGTCGGCGAAGTCGTTGCGCGGTTCGAACATGCAAGACGTTATTTTCGGCGGTACGTTGGAAAGAAAACCTCAATCCTTCTGCGAAGTAACCCTCGTTTTCGACAATGAGAAAAAGATTTTCCCCACGATGGAAACATCGGAGGTGGCGATGACCCGTAGACTGTATCGTTCGGGTGAAAGTAAGTACCTTATCAACAACCAAAACAGCCGTTTGAAGGATATTGTTACCCTTTTCCATGGTATCGGTTTGGGTAAGGAAGGGTATTCCATCATCGGGCAGGGTAAGGTAGAACAAATTATGAACGCCCGTCCTGAAGACCGTCGTTTGATTTTTGAAGAAGCGATGGGCTTGATGGTGTATAAGCAGAAAAAGACGGAGGTCGAAAGAAAAATCGACGACGCGAACGATAATTTGTTTATCTACCGTCAACGTATTGACGAAGTGGAACGCCGTTTGCCGCACATGAAAAAGCAGGCGGAGGCCGCACGTGAATATAACGAATATTCTAATTCGCTCAAGGTAAACGAGGCGAATACCTACATATACCGTTATGAAAATGCGGAAAACGAAAAGAGCAAGTTCAAAAAGGACATTGCGGCGATTTCCGATAAAATCATTTCGCTCAACACGCAAATCGAGCGTATCAATCGTAAAATGGAAGAAAATCGCGATAAAATCAATCGCGCGGATATCCGTTTGACCGAACTCAACGATCGCCGTGTAGAATTGTCGGTTGGTAACGAAAGAAGGGATGGTGAATTGCGTTTGGCGCAGGAACGTATCCGTACCTATCGTTCGCAAATCGAGGCGGCGGTGGATATGCTCGCGGCGAATAAAATCCGTATCGGTGAAATCGACGACGAAATTGCGTTGCTTGGCAAAAAGAACGTGGAAGATGCCAAGCGTTTAACCGAGCTGGAAACGCAAATGGAAGTCCTTCGTGCGGCTGTAAACGCATTGGATAAGAAGATTGAAATCTTTGAAAAATTGTCCGATGAAAGCCGTCTTTCCCAGCTTTCCGACGCGGATGAAATTGCGGAAATGAAGAAAAACCTTGGTACGCTTGCCGCGCGTATGGAAGCTACGAAGGATCGTTTGAACGAATTGAATACCGCATTGAACAAGGAAATCGAAAGAAAGGAACGCCTTGCCGCAGAGTTGGCGTCCGTTCGTAAGGACGTAAAGAACTTGCGTGATTTTAGCGCGTCGGGCATTCGCGAGCTTGAAGAAAAGCAGGAAGAAGCGCGCGAAATGCAGCTTACTGTAAACGATTTCAACCAGGAATTGTTCAATGCAAACGGTCAGCTTGCATCCTTGCGTGAAAACCTTGAAATGTATATCAGCTTGAAGAACCGTTTTGAGGGGTATAAGGAATCGGTTAAGAGATTGCTTTCCATTTCCAAGACGAACCCTGATATCGCAAAACACCTTCACGGCGCTTTGGCGGATGTTGTTTCTACCGATCAAAGATACGAAACGGCGATTGAAACGGCGTTTGGCGGCGCAATGCAAAACGTGGTAACGCCTACTGCGGATGCGGCGAAATACCTCATCGAATATTTGAAACGTACCAACGGCGGTGTCGTAACCTTCTTGCCCGTAGCAAGTATGCGCCCCCGTCCCGACTCCAAGGAAATTCGTCGTGCGCTTGACGAACGCGGCGCAATGGGCTTGGCAACGGAACTTGTGCATTACGACGATTATTACTACAATGTAGTAAGCAATCTTTTGGGGAATACCCTTATTTGTGATAATATCGCAAACGCAACGGCGATTGCGAAGAAATACGGCAACCTTTTCAAAATTGTTACCCTTGACGGCGATACCGTTGCGACGAGCGGTGCGATGACGGGTGGTAGCCGTGGTAGAAATGCAGGTTCGCTCCTTTCCAACGAACGTAAAATTCAAGAATGTAAAGACAACATTGCGCGTAAGCAAAAGTTGATTGAAAAGTTGAAGGCGGCGATTGCGAACAGCGAAAGAGATAGAAAGGAAGCGGAAGAAGAGGTTGACCGTTTGCGCGAAAAATACCAAGGCGCAACCAGCGAAATCGCAGGTCTTGCTCAACGCGAAACGGCGCTTTCTCAACAGCTCTTGGAAGCGGAAGCGAACATCGTTACCTATCAAGAAGCGGTTGAGGATTTGAAGCGTAAGTTGCAGGAATTGCAGGATGAAGAAGCAAATTCCTCTTTGAGCGAAGAACAAATTGCTTCCCGTAGAAAGAGCGCGGAAGAAGAAATGGAAAGCCAGCGTAGCCAGTGCGATCGTTTCAAAGAAGAACGCGCAGAAAAGAGCACTACCCTTCGTAAGATGGAGGTAGAATATACTGCATTGACCTCTCGCCTTGAACAGCAAAAGGATACGGTAAACCGTTTGACCTTGGAAAAGGAAGAAATCGTTAAGCGTATTTTGGATATGGAATACGAAAAGACGGAAACGGAAACCAAGCTTAAGGGCTTGGAGGCGGAGGCAGCTAACAAGGAATTGACGGAAGAAGAACGCGCGGCGGTGCAGGAAATTATGGACCAAATCAGCGCTGTTACGCAGGAAAAGGAAACCGTCAATGCCGAACAGCTTAGCTTGGAAGAAGAAAAGACGGGCTTACAGGAAACCTTGACGAAGAGCTCGGACAAGCGTTATAAGTGTGAAATTGAAATTAGTAAAATCGACACCACGCTTGAAAACAGCCGTCAACGTATGGAAGAGGCGTATGAACTTGACTACGAAGGCTGTCTTGCGTTCCGTGTGGAAAACTTTAACGTGGAAGAATCGGCAAGCTTGATTTCCGCATTGAAACGTAAGATTACGATGCTTGGCGCGGTGAACCCTCACGCCGTAGAAGAATACGACGAAGAACGCACGCGTTGCGATGAAATGGTTGGACAGCGTGATGATTTGCAAAAGGCGATTGACGACTTGCAGGCGGCGTTGGATCAAATTCGTGAAGAAATGCTCCGTATCTTCAACGCAGGGTTCTATGATTTCAACGAAAACTTCAAAACCACCTTCAAGGAATTGTTTGGCGGCGGTAAAGCGGAACTCCAAATCGATTACGAAGGGGTGGAAGACCCTCTTGCGGCAGGCGTAGAAATCGTTGCTTGCCCTCCTGGTAAGAAGTTGACGAAGATTTCCTTGTTGTCGGGTGGTGAACGTGCTTTGACCGCGATTGCAATCTTGTTCGCTATTTTGAAATCGAAACCGATGCCGTTCTGTATCCTCGACGAAATCGAGGCGGCTCTTGACGATGCGAACGTGGATAGATTTGCTTCGTATTTGAAGAATTTCTCGGCAAATACGCAGTTCATCGTTATCACGCACAGAAAGCCTACGATGAACCAAGCGGATACCTTGTTTGGTGTTACCATGCAGGAAAAGGGCGTGTCGAAGATTGTATCGGTTAAACTTGCAGAGGTCGAAGAAAAGCTCGGCGCTGGTACCGTAGAATAAGGAAACAACGGATATACTTCGCATTTCATCGTTGTCGCTCGGTCACGTACTACTTGTACGCTCCCTTACGCCGCCTTGAACTGCTCGTATCTGCGTTGTTTCAACGGGATAAGGCATTGTCATTGTTGGCGCTCGGTCGCGTACTACTTGTACGCTCCCTCGCGCCGCCTTGAACTGCTTGCATCTATGATTATTTCATTTAGGAGTAATATATGGGATTATTCGGAAAATTTTTCGGTGCGTTAAAAAAGACGAAGGATAACCTTTCGGAAAAATTACGCGTGCTGTTTTCCAAAAATAAATTAGGCGACGAATTTTATGAGGAGTTGGAAGAACTCCTCATTTCGTCTGACGTATCCGTTTCTACCGCGGAAGAAGTGGTGGAAAGGGTGAAAGAACAAGCCATCGAGGGGAAATTGAGCGACCCCGAGTACGTTACGGGCTTGCTCCGTGGCATTTTGACGGATATCTTGGAGGAATCGGAGGTAGAGCCCCCGTCCTATCCTTGTGTTATCATGCTTGTTGGCGTAAACGGTGTGGGAAAAACGACCACCGTTGGTAAGCTCGCGCATTATTTCCTTTCGCAAAAGAAAACGGTTACTGTTGCGGCGGCGGATACCTTCCGCGCGGCGGCGAGTGAACAGCTCTCCATTTGGGCGGATCGCGCGAAAGTGCGTATCGTAAAACACGAAGAGGGGAGTGACCCTTCCGCGGTTATCTACGATGCTGTTTCTTCCGCAAAGGCAAAGGGTACGGATGTGGTAATTGTCGATACGGCAGGGCGTTTGCATGTCAAGGAAAATCTTATGAACGAGCTTCGTAAGATGGATCGTGTTGTTACCCGTGAATATCCCGAGGCGGATTTCTTGAAATTGCTTGTGTTGGATGCTACGACAGGTCAAAATGCCGTAAACCAAGCGCGCGTCTTTGACGAGGCGGTAGAACTTGACGGTATCGTATTGACGAAGTTGGACGGCACGGCAAAGGGCGGTTTCGTATTCTCCCTTTCGCAGGAGTTGGGGTTGCCCGTTCTCTTTGCGGGTGTGGGTGAAAAAATGGACGATTTAGAGCCGTTCGATTCTACAAGCTTTGTGGAAGCAATTTTGTAAATGACGGTAGCAGGTACGCGTTGAATTATGAAAATAGATATTTTAACCTTATTTCCCGAGATGTTTTCCGCGATGCAAGAGAGTATCCTCGGCAGGGCACAAAAAACGGGGAAAATACAAATTAATATCGTCAATATCCGCGATTATACTGAGGATAAACACCTGAAATGTGACGATTATCCCTTTGGCGGCGGCGCAGGTATGGTTATGATGGCGCCCCCCATCGGCAACGCGATTGAGGCGCTTGACCCCGACCATAAGGCAAGGCGTATCTTTATGTCCCCCAAGGGTCAAACCTTCAAACAGCAAAAGGTGTTCGAGCTCTTAGAATACGAGCATCTTATCCTGCTTTGCGGACATTACGAGGGTGTGGATCAACGTGTTTTGGACTTGTTCATTGATGAGGAAATTTCCATCGGGGATTATGTTTTGACGGGCGGTGAATTGCCTGCGATGGTTGTGACCGATTGCGTTTCCCGTTATGTGGATGGGGTTATCAATACTTCGTCTTTGGTGGATGAAAGCTTTTCGGATAATATGTTAGAATATCCACAATATACCCGTCCGCAGGTTTATAAAGGCTTGGCTGTACCCGAGGTACTCCGTAGCGGTGACCATGCAAAGGTAGATGCGTGGCGCAGAGAACAGGCGCTTGCCATCACAAGAAAAAACCGTCCCGATTTGTTGGGAGAGGAATAACAAAATGAAAAATATACAATGGTTTCCTGGGCATATGACCCGCGCAATGCGCGATATGGAAGCAAAACGCGATTTGTGCGACGGTGTAATTTGCGTTTTGGACGCGCGCGCGCCTATTTCCACGGTGAACAAAAACTTAAAAAAAATCTTCGGTGAAAAGCCGATTTTATATGTCTTGAACAAGGCGGATTTGGCAGACCCCAACAAGGTAGACGGCTTTATGAAATTCTTTGAGGCGCAGGGCAAGTATGTGGTAAAGTGCGACTCCACCAACATTTCCACCAAGCGTATTCTTCTTCAAAAGTTGAACGCCATCACCGAGGAAAAACGCGCAAGGGCGCAGGCGAAGGGGTTAAACCGTACCTTCCGTTTCATGGTTGCAGGTATCCCCAACACAGGTAAAAGCACCATCGTAAACCTGTTAAGCGGTCAAAAGCGCGCAAAAACGGGCGACAAAGCAGGCGTTACGCGTGACGTGCGGTGGCTCAAATGCGGTGCGTTCGACCTGTTGGACACGCCTGGTACGATGCCCCCCTCCTTCGACAATCAATACCACGCCCGCCATTTGGCGTATATCGGCAGTATCAACGACGATATTTTGGATATGGACGACGTTGCGTTAGAGCTTTTGGGTGAGCTTGCGGAAAAGTACCCTCAATATTTAACCGAGCGTTTTGGTATCACCGATTTTTCGGAAAAGCTTGGTATGTACGAGCAGGTTTGCAAGCGTAGAGGCTTTATCTTCCGTGGCGGCGAATTTGACTACGAACGCGGCGCGAAGGCGATTATGGACGATTTTAGAAAGGGAAGAATCGGCAGAATTTGTTTAGAACAGGCATCCGATTACTCCGATTTTGAGTTTTAACCTATGAAAAAGATTTGGAATGCAGAAGAAAAATTACAATACGAACGTGCTTTGCAGGCGAAAGGTTATCGCTATATCGTAGGCGTTGACGAAGTGGGCAGAGGTCCTTTGGCAGGCCCCGTTGTTTGCGCGGCGGTGGTAATGCC
>JAZTYG010000130.1:0-4097 GCA_045636845.1 Candidatus Scatosoma sp. | reverse complement strand
GAAACGGCAACGGTTGTGACCCGCGCGGAAAAGAAGGACGCAACCAAAAATTTAATCAAGGAATGCTTGGCGGTAAAACCGTTAAAGCATAACGAATTGTTGGACGAAGTAGCAAAACTTTACAAAGAACGCTTTGGCGGTGAAGAAACGGAAAATATCAATGATATTAAGGGCAGGGTAGGGTCTGTGCTTGATATCATGAAAAAGGAAAGCGATGTGGCTTACGATGGGGGCATGTATGCGTTGAAAGCGCGCGCGTTGCCCGAAGCGCCTGTGGAAAACGTGACGGAAAAGGCGCCCCAAAAGACCGCAAAGAAAACGACGAAAAAAGCAGCGGCGGAAAAGGCGGTAAAGGAAGAAACGGCGGAAAAGGCGGAAGAAAAGCCTGCAAAAAAGACAACGAAAAAGACGAAGAGTCTTGTTGTGACCAAGCTAACGCCTCCGCAGACGGACGATAAGGAGTCGGTAAAAAAAGAACCGTTGCCTCCTGCGCCCATTCAACCGATTGCACCCGTTGCTCCCGTAACCCCCGAGGTTGCGCCCGAGCCTATCCCTGAGGAGAAACCTGCGCCTAAAAAGCGCGGAAGAAAGGCGAAAGCGGCAGAAACCCCTGTAACGGAGCTTGAAAAGACGGAAAATCCCGTAAAGGCAGAGGAAAGCAAGGAAGAACACATAGAAAAGACGGTGGAAACACCTGTGGCTGTATCCGAAACCGCGCCCGAAAGCCTGCCTGCGGAAACCATTTCCACCGTGGAAAAGAAGGCGGAAACGAGGCTTGTGGTGAAAAAGGAAGCACCGATTGCCAAGAAAGAGGTAATTGACGTTAGTTTCTTCTTGGGTGGTAAGACCCCTATAAAGGAAACGGCAAAGCCCGTTGAGAAAGCGGAAAAGCAACCCGAAAAGGCAGAGAAAAAGGTAGAAATCAAAGATGAAAAGCCCGTTGCCTCTGTGTCTGCTCCTAAAACGGAGAAAAAAGCCGAGGTAAAGACGGAAAAGAAACTCGAGGTGAAACCTGTACAAAAGGTACAGCCTCAAAACGTGAGAAAGTTATCGGAAAAGGGCTTGCGCGGTGTGGAAAGACCTGTGCAAAAACCTGTGCAAAAACCGCAAACGGCGGATGAGAGATTGTGCGAGGCATTTTTGAAGCGTATCCGTTCGTTGGGCGGCGACTATTTCGAGTACTACTCGATTTACCTTTTGGAAAGATATTCGATGAAAAACGGCAGACGGTTGGAAGGGTTACGCATTAGCGGCGGCGACCACGACGGCGGTATTGACGGTGAAATCGAACTCACGGACAAAATGGGTTTTAGGGAAACCATCTACATACAGTCGAAGAACTGGAACCCCGAAAAGGGTGATGAAAAATTGTGGGTGGTAGGGGAAACCTTGTTACAACAATTTATCGGCGCGTGCGCTTGCCGTCAAGCGAGAGATGGTAAACAAAATTGCCGCGGTATTTTTGTGACGACTTCCCGTTTTACTCCCGAGGCGAAGCGCATCTTGGACACCATGTCGGACAAAATCGTCGGCTACGACGGGAATGATTTATACGAGGCGGCAAAGGAATGTTCTTTCGGCGTAATTCAAAAGAACGGCGCTTGGGTTTTGGATGAAAAATTGCTGTCGGGCAGCAAGGTATTCTTTAACTTGTACTAATGTAAAACGGGCGGCATAACCGCCGCCCGTTTGAAAACTTCTACACGTGCGCGCACGCACGTATATACACACGCATAAATATATAAATGTATGGACGGGATTAAGGGGTAAAACCGTAGCCTTACAAAATATTTTGGAGGAAACTTATGTTAGAAAATCATCAATTACGCTACAACGCAAGACAGCAGTTGGGTGGGGGCATCTTTCAATCCGCTTGGTTGAATATGCTGTTGATATGCTTGGTAATCCCTGTGATTTCCGCGGTTGCCGCATCGACGGGCGTGGGTATCATTATCGTATTTTTGGTGACGGGTGCGTTGCAATTCGGTCTTGCGCGCGTTACCACAAATTGTGCAAGAGGTAGAGCGTGGAACTTGGGTCAAACCTTTTGCGCGTTTAACGAAAATTTTGGCAAAACGATTATTTTGCACCTGTTACATAGTATTTTCTTGTTTTTATGGTCGATGCTGTTTATCATTCCGGGAATTGTGAAGAGTTATTCCTACGCGTTGGTGTATTATTTACAGCAAGAACCCGAAAACGTGAACAAAGAGCCGAATGATTTAATCACCCAAAGCCGTCAATGGATGAACGGGTACAAATGGAAGCTGTTTTGTCTTGATTTTAGCTTTATCGGTTGGTATATTTTGGGTGCGTTGTGCTTTGGTATCGGTACTTTGTTTGTAGAACCTTACCATCAATTAGCGCGTGCAAATTTCTACCTTGAGCTTCGTGCGGAAAGGGCGGGTATTCCCATGGAACACCGTTTCCAAACGGGCGAATTTTCAAACGAAATGTAAAAAGAAAAACGTTCTCGCGGAATGCGAGGACGTTTTTGTTGTTTTATAAAGAACTTCTACCAAGGATAAAATCCAAAGAACAATCGAATGTTTCGGCAATTTTGATAAGGTTATCTAAAGAGGGTTTATGTTTCCCGTTTTGCCAACTGTAAATGGCTGATTCGGCAATGCCCGTTTGTTTTTGCAGTTGGTATTTTGTAATTGTCAATTCCTTGCAAAGATAGGGTAAGCGTTCTTGAAAAGAAGGGCAGGGTTTTACGAAAACACGGGGGTATTTATCCGTTTCCCTACCGAGAAGATAATCGGTTGAGCAGTCGAAAAAATCCGCCATACGAACAAGCATGCCTACATCGGGAACTTTTTGTTCATGTAAATAACGGCTGATTGTACCCTTTCCGCACCCGATTTGTTTTGCAAACGCGGAAGGGGTTAAATTCGCCTGCATAAGCAGTTCTGATAGACTTTCTACAAAATTCGACAAATTCATACAAACAAAGACAAACTCCTTATGAAAATTATCCCCTAAAACGGAAACTTTTGCTTGATAGTTTCCGTTACAGGTGTTATACTATAAATATAAAGCGCTTTTAAATTTAATTAAGGAGTATTATTAGTATGGAAGAACAAAAAGAAAAAACGCCTGCTACGGCGCTTGATTTACAAAAGGTTATTAAGGAGTTATTGCGCGAAAATATCGTGGGGTTAGTAGGGGAAACGGAAACGGGTACATTGACTTTTACTTTACCGGGCGGAAATACTTTTGAAATAACGGTTGCGTAATAAAAGAAAACGGGGTATAATTTTATGGCGGGAACACGCTCCTACCTATTAAAATAATGAAAAGTAGGGGCGTGTACGCCTGTTAAAAAATTATTCGTAAAAAATAAAAAAGTTTTCAAAATGCTTTCAAAAAAGATTGACAACATTTCAAAAGTATGTTAAACTTACTACACGCACCCGTATGAGGGGTGTAATTTTTTGTATGGAGTTTTTATTATGGCAGTTAAAACCGCTAGAGCGAAAATCACGTTTGAATGTACGGAATGCAAGCATAGAAACTACGACAGTATTAAGAACAAAAAGAACGATCCCGACAGATTGGTTCTTTCCAAGTACTGCCCTTTCTGCAAGAAGCACACCGAACACAAAGAATCCAAATAATTCTGTTTAGCGCGTCTTAAAAGGGGACGAGCCCCTTTTTTGGTAGGCGCAATTGAGGTAAAAAATGGCAAACGCTACTAAGACAAAGAACAAGAAACCCAGCTGGTTCCGTCGTGTCGGCGCGAAGATTAAGGAAACTTTCTCCGAATTGAAGAGAGTTACCTGGCCTAAACTTCCCACCGTTTTCGCTACGACAGGCCTCGTTCTCGTTGTTGTTGCCGCTTTCTTGGCGGTTGTAACGGGCGTGGACGCGTTCTTGGGCTGGATTTTGGGTCTTATCTCGTAATTCGGAGGGGATACTATGCCGATGAACGAAGAACCCAAATGGTATATCCTTCATACCTATTCCGGTTATGAAGCGATGGTAAAAGACAGCCTTGAAAAGTTGATTGAAAACAACAATTTGGGCGATTATATTGTGGATTTGAAGATCCCCATGGAACAGGTCGTTGAAGAAAAGAACGGCAAATTGAAGGT
>JAZTYG010000129.1:0-5711 GCA_045636845.1 Candidatus Scatosoma sp. | reverse complement strand
ATAATCAAGAAAAGGTTTTAAAGGCTTTTAACAAGCATTCGCTTGCATTGCGGCATTTTAACCCCACGACGGGCTACGGATACGGCGACGAGGGGCGATTTGTGCTTGGCGACGTGTTTGCAGGGGCGCTCGGCGCGGAGGCTGGCATTGTTTCTCCGGCGCTACTCAGCGGTACACACGCGCTGACTGTGGGATTATTCGGCGTATTAAGGACGGGCGATGCGGTTTTATCCGTGTCGGGCATGCCTTACGACACCATTCGCGGTGTGATTTTCGGCGAGGGGAACGGCTCGTTAAAGGATTTTGGGATATCCTTTGATTGTGCCGAGCTTACAAAAGAGGGTAAATTTGACAAAACCGCAATCCAAAAAGAAGTCGAAAGGCTTGGCAAGAGTTTGAAAATGGTGTATATTCAGCGTTCGCGTGGGTATGAATTGCGTGATGCTTTCACCGTGGCCGAAATCGGAGAGATTTGCGAATACGTCCGTTCGCTTGGTTTTACGGGTTGTATTTTCGTGGATAATTGTTACGGAGAATTCGTGGAAAAGCAAGAGCCTTGCGACGTAGGTGCAGACGTAGCGGTGGGCTCGTTGATAAAAAACCCCGGCGGTGGTCTTGCGCCGACGGGTGGTTATATCGTTGGGAAAGCGGAATACGTAGAACTTATTGGCAGGCGCTTAACCGCGCCTTCTATCGGCAACGAAGTTGGATCCTACGCGTACGGTTGGAGATTGTTCTATCAAGGTTTGTTTATGGCTCCGCACACGGTAAACCAAGCGGTGAAAGGTAGCCTTTTGATCGGGAAATGTATGGAAAACCTCGGGTATGAAAACTTCCCTAAAATTGAAAAAACGCCCGCAGATATCACGCGTGCGATTCGTTTTGACACAGCGCAACAGCTTTGCGCCTTTATTCAATCGGTGCAAGAGGCTTCGCCCGTAGATAGCTTTGTTACCTTAGAACCTTGGGATATGCCTGGGTATGATAGTAAGGTTATCATGGCGGCAGGTTGTTTTGTAGAAGGTGCAAGTATCGAGCTTTCCGCCGATGCGCCTGTAAAAGAGCCGTACACAGCATATTTCCAGGGCGGTTTGACCTACGAACATTGTAAATACGCATTGAAGAAGATTTTGGCTAAATTAATGTAATATCTATAAAAGGAAAGACGAGGCTAGTTGCCTCGTCTTTTTATCATTTAGTTAAATCCCAGTCAATAGGGGAAAGTCCTTGTTTTTTAAGGTATTCGTTTGTTTTAGAGAAATGCCTACATCCAAAAAATCCGTTGTATGCCGACAAGGGAGAGGGATGAGCGCATTCTAAAATGAGGTGCTTTGAGGTATCAATCAAAGGCTTTTTACTACGCGCATTCCCACCCCAAAGGATAAAGACAACGTGTTCTTTTTGTTCGGAAATCAATTTGATAACGCTGTCCGTAAACCATGCCCAACCGCATTTGGAGTGTGAATTTGCTTGATGTTCACGCACGGAAAGGGAAGTATTCATAAGCAAAACGCCTTCTTTTGCCCATTTGGTAAGATTTCCGCTTACAGGTATATCGCACCCAATATCCGCTTTCAATTCCTTAAAGATATTGACAAGGGAAGGGGGCTGTTGAATGCCATCTTGAACAGAAAAACACAAGCCATGCGCTTGACCTACGTTATGGTAGGGATCTTGTCCCAACAATACGACCTTCAAATTATCAAATTGCGTATAACGGAAACAGTTATACAAATCGTACATATCGGGATAAACAACGTGATTTTTGTATTCTTCGATTAAAAATTGACGGATTTTTTTATATTTTTCATCAGCAAATAAAGGGGTAAGCCGTTCGTTCCAGTCGCCTAAATCAATCATATTAACACCTCAGCATTTGTAAAAGTGTAAAATCGATTAAAGTTCTTCAAAAATAAGGGGGAGTTTTTCCTTCAAATTATTTAAGGCTTTATCACGATTTACAAGATATTGTTCGGTGGTGCTGCCGCTGCCTGCCACGTCGGAAATGGCTTTTACCGAGTAAACGGGTAATTCTGCCGCAAACGCCGCCTGTACGATTGCACCGCCTTCCATATCGCGGATATCCGCGTCTAATTCTTCCGTTAAGAGCTTGTAATCGGCAGGGGAATCATTAAAACGATCCGCTGTACCGAGTTTACGCTTTTCAAACGCGCCCTTAAAATGGTTTAAGGTCAAATAATTTTCCGTATATTCGTTCAAAGTACCGATTTTCGTACCGTTCAAGTCAACCAAATCAAAGTCGAACTGTACCGCCGCGCTAATTTGATATACTTCGCAAAGTTTTGTGGTCTTGTTCAAACCGCCAGCTACGCCAAAATTCAAGATTTTTTCTGCGTCGAACTTGCTTACAAGCAGTTGTGTGCCAAGGGCGGCATTTACTTTACCAACCCCACAAATGCAAAGGGCGAGGTCTTTGCCAAAAGCCCTGCCTACATGTACTTTTTTACCGCTTACGGCTAAGGAACGGGTAATTTTCATCTGAGAAAGCAAAATTTCCGCTTCGCTTTCCATCGCAATTACTACACCAATCATATTTTCATTTCTCCTATGTATCGCTTGATAAATTTATTTTCTTATGTTATAATGTGTTTAGGGGGATAAATACTGCGTTTTCAAAAACCCCGTTGCCGCATACGGAAAGGATAAACCCTTCGTGTTGCAATAGGGTGATTTTTGCGGGAAAGTTTTTTTGATTATAGGTTAAACGGTCGTTTACATAACACAACCTATTCAAATCAACCGCAAGTGTTCCGCCGAGATATTTTACCGCGCTTTCTTTTACGACCCAATGTTGTAAAAATTCCTTTGCGGAGTGAATTTCCGCCCGTTCTTGAGGTGAAAATTTTTTCAAAATTGCTTCGTAATGCGGTTCGCGTGACAAATGTTCGGCATCCAACCCGATTTCCTCATCCGAAAAGGCAATATACAGTCGGTCTTGGGTGTGTGTTACCGAGAAGAAAGGACCGCCTTCCACATAAGGCTTACCGCTTTTTTCGCGTAAAATCATTGCGTCTTGCTTTCCGTAATACGCGGAAAATATTTTTTTCAATGCCGCTTCCGTGGTGAAGTCGGATTTGTTTGTGTAAAATATTTTTCCCATAAATTAGCATTATTATAACAGGAGGAATTGAAAATGTCAAGGGCAGAAAGGGCAAAAGAGAAATTCTTACAAGGATATGCGTGTTCGCAGGCGGTTGCGCTTGTATTTTGCGACATAATGGGTGTGGATGAGGATACCGTTAGCAAAATGATGTTGCCGTTTGGCGGTGGTTTGGGTCGGTTGCGTTTGACTTGCGGCGCGGTCAGCGGTATGGCGGCTGTGGTCGGTATGGTGTTTGCCGATGCGGAAAATTCTCCTGAAAACAAAAAGAAAGTTTATGCCATCGTGCAGGAATTATGCTCTAAATTCCAAGCAAAAACAGGCAGTTTGATTTGTTCGGAGCTGTTAAGCGGTATGAAAGTGCCTGTGGAAGTGGGCGGCGTTGCAGAAGCACGCACCACGGAATACTACCGTAAACGCTCCTGCGCGGATATGGTGGCGTTGGCGGCGCAAATCGTAGAGGATTATTTGCAAAATCAAGGGATTTTATAAAAGGACGCCCTCAATCTATGTAGAGAGTAGCGGGAAAAAGCTGTTTGTAAAAATGGCAATAATTTTAATCTATGGGGGCATGATATGAGAGAAATCTCTTTGCAAATGTTAGATTATCATATATCATCTTTTTGGTGGAAAGAACTTGTTAAATATTTCTTGCAAGAAGGTGATAGTTTGGAGATTAGATGTTGGAAGGAAGAACTTGATGAAATTCAGAAAGCTTCACTGTATGGAAATCTTACAGTTGAAAATTACGAAGTTTCAATCAAAGGAGTGGTTTCCGAGCAATTTATTTTAGAATTGCTGTCAGATAATCCAACGGACAAAAGCATATACAACAAAATGACAAAATATTTCACAATCAATGTTGAGCGCGGACAGCGTAAATTTTGTAGCGCGCATTATGGAACAGAATTATATTTAATAGGGGTGTCTGATGAAGATATTGCCTTTTTTAAAAAAGTGATGCAAGCATATACGGAAGAAGATTTTAGCATAAATATAGGTTAAAAGGAGTAATCATATGAGTGTTTGTAGAATTATTGCTTCAGATATGCCTTTGGACGAATTTGCTCCCGCACAAGATTATCCTCTCGAAATAGATATTGATAAAGGGATAATATGGGATGGCGATGCGGATGATAATTACTATTTGGACATCTTTTCAAATGTTCATGACTACACTGATAAGAAATATGGGGTTAGTTTGGAATGGCGATATACTGACGGCAGGGCAAATCAAATTATCAAATATATAAAATCCGCTCTATTAAAAGCGGAGGTCGTTGAATTTTGGCTTGTATGGTTGATGGATTTCTATGATTTTGAAGATAGGCCGTTCATTCACAGGAAAACAATAGCCGCGAGTGAACTAAAAGTCGCGCATATTAAAGAGATTGATAATGCGATAATTTGGAATACGCCTGATAAAGCGTATCCTAATAGACCGTCTTTTTATTGTTTAACAGTAACGAGATAAAGGTAAATCGTAATTTGTTGTAGTAGGGGAATATTTGTAAAAAAATAAGGCAGGAGCATCATACTCCTGCCTTAACTGTTTAATAAGTTTATTTACTGCTCTTGGAAACATTAAAGTAGTATTCAACCACATCGCCGTCCTGCATGATATATTCCTTGCCTTCGGAACGAACTTTACCTTCCGCTTTTGCCGCTGCAATCGAACCGAGTGTAACAAGGATTTCCCAGTTCACAACGTCCGCGCGGATGAAGCCTTTTTCAAAGTCGGTGTGGATTTTACCAGCAGCTTGGGGGGCTTTCGTGCCTTTAACAATCGTCCAAGCACGCGTTTCCTTTTCGCCTGCGGTGAGGTAGGAAATCAAACCGAGAAGGGCGTAGGATTTTTTAATCAAGCGGTCCAAACCGCTTTCACCCAAACCGAATTCTTCCATGAATACCGCTTTATCATCGGGATCCATTTGAGAAAGTTCTTCTTCCGTCTTTGCGCAGATAACCAACACTTCCGCACCTTCTTTTGTCGCAAACTCTTTTACCTTTACAACGTGGGGGAGGGAATCTTCATCCTTGCCCATATCGTCTTCTTTGATGTTTGCCGCGTAGATAACGGGCTTGCTGGTCAAAAGGAAGCAATTTTTCATAAATTCGTCTTCGCCGTCGGCAAAATCAAAATTACGAGCAGGTTTTTCGCTTTCAAGATGTGCGTACAATCTTTCAAGGAAAGCATACTCTTCTACGGCTTTTTTATCCGAACCGCCGCGCGCCTGCACCTTAACCTTATTCATACGGTTTTGTACCGCTTCCATATCGGACATAACAAGTTCAAGGTTGATGGTTTCGATATCGTCAACTGGATCGATTTTGTTGTCAACATGGGTAATGTTAGAATCTTCAAAGCAGCGTACAACGTGTACAATTGCGTCAACTTCACGGATATGGGAGAGGAATTTGTTGCCCAAACCTTCACCGCGCGACGCACCTTTTACAAGACCTGCGATATCTACGAATTCGATAACGGCAGGGGTAACCTTTTTGCTGGAATAAAGCGCGGCAAGCTTGTCCAAGCGTTCGTCGGGCACAGCTACGACGCCAACGTTCGGTTCAATCGTGCAGAAAGGAT
>JAZTYG010000128.1:0-3804 GCA_045636845.1 Candidatus Scatosoma sp. | reverse complement strand
CCCTTTTCACCTTGAGGACCTTGAACACCTTGTTCACCCTGTTCGCCTTTTTCGCCTTGTGGACCTTGAGGACCTATTTCACCTTGAACGCCTTGTTCGCCCTGAGGACCTTGCGCGCCTGTTTCACCCTGCTCGCCCTTTTCGCCTTGAGGGCCTTGGGCACCAGTTTCACCCTGCTCGCCCTTTTCGCCTTGAGGGCCTTGGGCACCAGTTTCACCTTGTTCGCCCTTTTCGCCTTGAGGACCTTTGGCGCCAGTTTCACCCTGTTCGCCCTTTTCACCTTGAGGACCAGTTTCACCCTGTTCGCCCTTTTCACCCTTCAACCATTCTAAAAAGTCACTTTGGGTACCCGTGTAACCATTCGCAAGCCAAATTTCATAGGCAGATTTACCATCTATCCCCTGTTCGCCTTGAACACCCTGTTCACCTTGGTCACCTTTTTGCCCCTTTAACCACGCCAAAAAGTCACTTTGTGTACCGTTATAACCATTCGCCAACCAAACCTCATAAGCCGACTTACCATCCGCACCTTTAATGGTGTTCAACCATTGTTCATACGACATCGGCTTTTGACCGTTTTGTTCGGCGTACACAACATATTGCGCGTAAATTGTCTCTATGCGTGTATCTTCCTCCTGCACGCTGTTACCAACGGACGAATTCCCTGCTATATCACACGCAGAAAAGGCCATAACGCCCACAAATGCAAAAGCCAGCAAAAACAAATAAAGCTTCTTTGCTTTCATATATTTCCCCTCCATTTTTTACACTTTTACTTACGCCATCGCGTATTTTGATTATTATAACACTTTTATAAAGTGTTGTCAATATCTTCCAAAAATTTTTACCGTTCTATTTTAGGGAGCAGGCTCGTACAATAGAGTATGAAAAAGACAGCAATGAAAAATACCATCGCCCTAACCGCCTCCCTTGTAACAGGCTTATCCATCGCCGAGCGCGGTTTGGGGTTTCTGTACCGCATCGCCCTTTCTCGGTTAATCGGCGCGGAGGGGTTGGGCTTATATCAAGTCGCACTCTCCCTCTTCTCCCTATTTCTCACCATCGGCACAGGCGGTATCCCCATCACCGTATCTCGTATGATTTCAAAAAGTAAAGCGGAAAACCGCCCCTTGGACGAACAGCGCGCCATATCGGCAGGGTTGCTTTTATCCTTGCTCCTTACTCTGCCCGTTTGTCTAATCCTTATCCCCTTTGGGGATAAACTTGGGTTTCTTTTTACCGACAACCGCGCTTTTCCCGTCTTTCGTATCTTGTTGGTAGGGTTGTGTTTCTCCTCTCTATACGCCGTTTTTCGGGGCAATTTTTGGGGGAATAAGCAATTTTTACTCCCCTCTATCCTCGAAATCGCAGAAGAGGCCGTAATGGTAATCGTAGGCGTATTATTGTTGCAAAATGTCAACAGCGCCGCATTGGGCGCGGAACGGGCGGCGTGGGCGGTCGTTATTTCTTACCTCTTTTCTTTCACCGCCTCCGCCCTGTGTTTTTTCTTCCGCGGCGGAAAACTTTCACAGCCTAAAAATAGCCTAAAACCGTTATTCAACGCAACCCTGCCCATCACGTCCGTCCGTGCAAGCGGGTCTTTGGTGAATTCCGCAGTGGCTGTTTTATTGCCCGTTATGCTCGTTCGCGCAGGGCTTGAAAGTAGGGAAGCCCTTACCTTATTCGGCATCGTTTCGGGGATGGTTTTGCCCATTTTGTTTATTCCCTCCACCATCGTCGGTTCTCTCTCTTTGGTGCTCGTACCCGAATTATCCGAGGATTTTTACCGTAAAAATTTCACGCGCCTGCGAAAGAATGTTCAACGCGGTTTATCCTTCGCCTTTTTACTTGCCTGTGTGTTAATTCCCTTCTTTTTCACCCTCGGCAACGACCTTGGCACACTCGCCTTTTCTAACGCCGAGGCAGGGAAAATGATTGCCTCCTCCGCGCCCATCTTACTGCCGATGAGCTTGACGATGATTTCGACCAGTATGCTAAACTCTATGGGTTTTGAAAAGCAATCCTTCCTCTTTTATTTTGTCGGCGCAGGCGCGATGCTCCTTTGCGTACTGATTTTGCCTGCCGTTTGCGGTATCCACGCTTACCTAATCGGGATGGGTGCAAGTTTTACCCTCACCGCCCTTTGCAACCTTGGTTTTTTAAGGAAAAAGTGCTCTATTTTTCAAAAAGGACGGGGGCAGGTACGCGTTGAACGCATTTTTACGCCCATATTACTCATCCTTCCTATTACGCTGTTCGGCAAAGTATGCAACGCCTTTCTTTCCCATTTTACAGGGGGGATTTTCCCTCTTCTCCTCTCCGCGCTGCTAATGGCGGAAATCACCTTTACCCTCTATCTCCTTTGCGGATTTATCACGCTTGACAATATGAAAAAATATTTCTCTCCCGTAACCCGAAAAGTAAGGGCAAAACGCAAAAACACGGATTTTTGACATATTTTTTATAAAAAATGCCCCTTTTTGCATACTTTTTTTCGTTTGCCCCTTGACAATATTTATAAGATGGAGTACAATATTATCATACAAAAAAATAAAGGAGTTTCTTATGGGTTACAAAACGAGAGAGTGGCGCGAATCTATGCGCGTTACGCTGGATTACAACAATATGATGGACACCTTCTTAGGCGAACAGGGTTTTAGCGATAAAAAGCTTTCCTCTTACGCATCTAAGGCAAACGCAGCCTTCCGCTTCGTGAAGGAAAACCGCGGCAAAGACGAATTGTTTATGGGTTGGACGGAGCTTCCTTACAACCAAAAAGAAATCGTTACGGATATCTTGCAAACAGCAAAAGAAGTTAGACGCAACTTCCAGTATTTTGTGGTACTCGGCATCGGCGGCAGCGCGCTTGGCCCTATCATGGCGTTTAACGCTCTTTGCCACTTGCACTACAACGACCTTCCCAAATCCAAGAGAAAAGGTCCTAAGTTCTATGTAGAAGACAACGTTGACCCCGTACGTATGCGCGATTTGTTGGACGTTATCGAGCCGGAAAAAACCTGCTTTAACGTAATTTCGAAATCGGGCGCAACCAGCGAAACGATGACGCAATACCTCATCATCCTCGACCTTCTTACCAAGGCAGGCGTGGATGTGAAACAAAACGTTATTTTCACCACCGATGAAAAGAAAGGTAACCTTAAAAAGATTTCCGACGAATGCGGCGGTATCAAGAGTTACGTTTTGCCCGATGGCGTGGGCGGTCGTTTCTCCCAGCTTTGCCCCGTAGGTTTACTTCCTGCGGCAGTGCTCGGCATCGATATCGTGGGTATGCTCGCAGGCGCGGCTTATATGGATTCCATCTGCAACAAACCTGCCATGCGCCGTAACCCTGCCTTGATGTGCGCGGTGTTACAGGTTGCCGCGATGGAAGAAGGAAAAAACAAAGGCGTTATGATGCCCTATTCGGACAACCTTAAATTCCTCGCCGACTGGTATTGCCAGTTGTGGGCGGAATCGCTCGGTAAGAATGTAACCCTCGACGGTCAGCCTTGCAATGTAGGGCAAACCCCCGTTAAATCGCTCGGCGTTACCGACCAACACTCTCAGGTGCAATTGTACACCGAAGGTCCTTTCGATAAGGTTGTTACCTTCCTTTCCTTGAAGAAGTACGGCTGCGAAATGCCCATACCTCACGGTTGCGAAAATATCCCCGACGTAGCGTTCCTCGGCGGCCATACAATGGAAGAGTGGACCCAAGCGGAAAACGCGGCAACCGCGTACGCTTTGACGAAGGCTGGTAGAATGAATTACACCCTTTGGATTCCTGAACTCAACGCATTCACC
>JAZTYG010000127.1:0-3091 GCA_045636845.1 Candidatus Scatosoma sp. | reverse complement strand
GCTAACCACATCCATATGTTCGACGGCGAAACGGAAGCTACCCTTCTTAACAGAGACGAAGGTTACGAAGTAATCGAAGAAAACGCAGAAGGTTCCGCATTCGTTCCTCCTACACCTCAAGAAATGCGCGCTTGTATCGATGCAGCTCGTATTGTTACGAAGGAAATGAAGGCGCAGGCTCGTAAGGATGCAAGAATGGCAAAAATGACCGCTAAAGCAAATGCAGCAGTTGTTGAAGAAGCTCCTGTGGTGGAAGAAGCTCCTGTTGAAGAAGCTCCCGTAGCAGAAGAAGCAACCGACGAAACCACCGCTGAATAATTTTAGGTGAAATTGAAAAGGCATATCGCAAGATATGCCTTTTTTTTATTCTAAATTCGGCTTGAATAATCGTACCGCTACGGCGGTCATATCATCTTTTGCTACGCCGCCGTAAGAAGTGAGGGCGCGTTGCAACAATTCGTCCGCCATCTGTTGCGGATTGCGCGTGGGTAGGGTACGCAAAATGTCGTAAAGGTCAGTGGTGGAGCCAAACGCATCCGCTATCCCGTCGCTAATGAATAGCAAAATATCATTTTCGTTTAATGCATATTCCACGGCGTTGGGACGAATTGCGTCCAAAATACCCAAAGGCAGGGATGCGTTTTCTAACACTTTCACCGCATTTGCGGATAAAATAAATCCTGCAGGCGACCCGATTTTGACAATATCCGCTTGGCCGCTGTTAAGGTCAACCACCGCGATATCCACACAGGCAAAGGTTTCTTCCTTGTGAAAGGTCAACAGCTTGTTGACGGTGGAAAGGACAAGGGGAGAGGGCATTTTTGCGCGGTAAAAGCTTTCCAACAGGGAAATCGTGCTTTCGGAAATTCGTTTCGCATATTCACCGCTGCCCATTCCGTCGGATAACGCCACCAAAAAATGGCTCTCGTCTATTTTGATAACGGAATGTGTGTCGCCGCTGTGCAGTTCGCCCGATTTCGTGGCGCAAGCCACCCCAAACGCCGCATCATATAAGGGCTTTTGTCGTAAGATACAACAAAATTTTTCGCGACTAAGCGCAATTCTTTCGGAAATCATCATTTCCATTTGGAAAAGATGGGAGGCGATGGCGGCAATTTTTTTAACCTCTGCCTTGCCAAATGTGATTAAAGAGAGGGTAAGGTTGTCCTCCTCACCGTAAATTAACACCTCCGAACATATAATTCCTGCGCGTAAAAGGGCGAGGTTTAAGGCTTGTTCCCGATCGGTGTAAAGGCGTAATGGTTCGCTTTGTTCAAGGGCGAGGTTGCGTAAAATCTCACTGATGCCCTTCGCTTGGTTGGCGAGTAGGGCGCGCCCGTCGGCGGCGTTTTCCGCCTCTAACATATAATTTTTATAATCGCGCAGGGGTTTGTTGAGTGTGTAAAGCAGTTCGCTTTGCCTGTTGCAAACGGTGGCTAACTCTCGCGGAATGTCGATAAGGCTCACCTTTCCCTTTATGCAGCCAAGCTCAATCAAGCTTTGCAGGGAGTTTTCCCCTGCGGTGTGTTGGCAAAGGGCGCGCTCGGGGCAATTTTTGCAAAGTTCCTCCGTAATGCAATCGAAAAGATGGGCGCGTGCTTCCGCTTCCGCCTCGTCACCGCCAAGTGAGGTAAAAGCGTTTTCGATTTCACGGAATACCGCGGAAATTTCAAACAGCTGTTCTCCGATGGCGGAACGGTTGCGGTTGATGGCGATGCGCGAAAGGTGCTTTTCTCGATAAAAGACAAGACGGTTTTCCATTTCTTTGAGCAAAGGGGTGGGGAATAACAGGAAAAGCAGGCAGGGGAGTAGGACGGAAAGCAACGATTGTACAAGCAAGTCGGTGGGGTATCCATACAGTCCGTCCATATATCCAAAGCTAAAAAAGACGGCAAGCAGAGCGCATATTGCGGCGATTTTACCCGACTTTATAAACAGGCTTATGAGGATGCCAAACAGGAAAAAACGGGTAGGGGAAAGGTCTGCGATAAGGAAAGGGGGTATGGAAAGTACGAAGGCGCAAACGGTTACGCTGGTATCCTTTGTGATATAGGCAAAGAGTAATAAAATGAAAAATGAGATACCCATGTATGCGTTCACGCTAAAAAAACGGCAAAAACCTATTCCTGTAAGCACGAATAAAAGCAGGGTGAAAACGATTTCATCATCGCGTAGGCGGCATTTTAACAGCTTATGTATCAAGGCTTTCATTGCAACGGAAAAAACGGCGGATAAAAGGAAAGTGCCAGCCGCGAACAATACCCGTTGGGTTAGCTCGGTTAAGGGCAGGTTGAAAGGGATTGTATAGGGGATGAAGGGGGCAAAGGTGAAAAATAGTCCTAATGATAAGGAAAGCGTCAAGAGGGGCAAGAAACCTGTTTTGAAAAAGTCCTGCTTTGCGTAGCGACGATTTATGTAAAAGCCAAGGCATAGCAAAAATGCTTGTCCTGCGTGCAATAAAAATACCGTTAAATTCCACGAGGGGATAGGGGTGAGTGTAAAGAGGATTGCCGACCAAATAGGGGATAACCCTGCGCTTGCCATGCCGTAAAAGAGGGCGATGGCGAAGGGTTCGGCGTTATTGCCGATTTGGGCGAGGCAAAACATTCCTACCCCACAGGAAAGATATAAAAACATTTGTGCAAAATCAAGCTTTTTGCGTACGCGCATAAAAAAACCTCCGCAGCGGTAGTTTCTTTATTATAAGGGGTTGACCGCTGCGGAATTTGTGTTTTTTTAGAGAATTTACGGTGTTTTCGTCGGGTTAGTTATTGACGGGGAAACCAAGGCTGATTAAGATGGCGCGGTTGACCTCTACCATCGTGGCAGGCGGCAACTCGCCGATGCGTTCTTTTAGACGGCGCTTGTCAAGGGTGCGGATTTGTTCTAACAAAATCACGCTGTCCTTCGCCAACCCGTATGCGGAGGGCAATTCGATATGGGTAGGCAATTTTGCTTTGTTGATTTTGCTGGTAATTGCCGCCGCGATGATGGTGGGGGAGTATTTATTTCCGATATCGTTTTGCACCACCAAAACGGGGCGTATCCCACCCTGTTCACTCCCCACGACAGGGGATAAATCCGCATAATA
>JAZTYG010000126.1:0-6981 GCA_045636845.1 Candidatus Scatosoma sp. | reverse complement strand
AAAGCTGCGATGCGGCTACGGTGATTTGGTTGCCCTCATAGGTAAACTTTGTTTCCGCACCGTTCAAATACATCTTTGCAGGGGTCTGCGTACCAAGCAAAGAGATTTGCAAATCGCCATCCGCGCCCTTAATGTAGCTAGTAGGCACTTTCAAACCTTGCGCGCAGGTAAAGCTCATCGTGTACTGTTCGCCGCCTGCAAACACCACCTTACATTCTACCGTACCAAACGCCAAAGAGGAAAGCTGTGCGTTGGCTACGGTGATTTTGTTGTTTGTATAGGTGAAAGGCGTTTCCACGCCGTTCAAATACACCTTTGCAGGGGTTTTCGAGCCAACCACGGAGAGTTTCAAATCACCGCCCAAATCCTTGTAATAGCTTTGGTGGATTTTTACATCCGTTTTCGTAGCTTCCCCGAAGAAAATTGCCTTAATGTTGTAAATTTCCGTTTCCGTTACACCGATGGAAAGTAAGTAATTTTCCGTCTTTTCTTGTAAGTTTGCACCGTCATACTTCTTTAACAGCGCAATCATGTCGTTGAATTCTTGCCAGTATTGATACCCTTCCGCCGCGCGAGGGCCGTAGACAGAGAAGGTAGTAAAGGCAAAATCCTGGATACATTCTTCCTCGCTTACGCCAAGGAATGCCTGCAACAAGAAGGTTACCGTACCCGTTCTATCCGCGCCGCCCGTACAATGGTAGTACATAGGATAATTGTTTTCATCCGCAAAATACGAGAAAAGTTTACGATAGCTTTCCTTTCCATGATAAAAAGGTGCGGTATAACCGCCAAGGCTGATATAGGTCAATTCCGCGCCAGGGATAACGCTTTCGTAACCGATGCCCGATTCAGTCGTGTTGCGGAAGTCAAGCTCACCCTTAATCCCCATCACTTCACTCATGTATTTTTTACCTGCTTCGGTAATATTGCTGTCGTAATTAAACCCAACCGCAGGGGTCAACGCGCCGCCGCGGTACGCAAGCCCTTGTTGAATCGTTTTCCCAAGAGAGCTTTCATGCCCACCGATATCACGCACATTGTAGATACCTTCGACATTCATAACACGAGGACCAAGCGCGGTGGTTGTGAATTCGCCGTAATCTCTTTCAATCACATCGCCCTGTGCATCCAAAGCCGAAACGCGTACGTAATAGGTGGCCGACTTGTAAAGGTTGTACAAATCTACCGAGTTTTTCGTTGCGTCTACCTCAACGACAAACGCATCGGAATAATCTTCTTTTGTCGCGTATTCAACGCGGAAGTTTTTAGCCGCCGTTGCGGTGTATTCCCATTTTACCTGGATCGCCACCTGGGGGTTTTTTACTTTGTTATAGTAGTCCGCAGGGTTTGCGCTTGCGCCTGCCAACAGGTAATTTTTCGCATTCTCAATGTAGGGATAAACCTCACCCGTAGGCGCGGTTACGCTCAATGCGCTGGGCGCAGGGGGTACTGGCTCTTCCATGTTTTCTTCGCCGAAGAAAATTGCCTTAATGTTGTAAATTTCCGTTTCCGTTACGCCGATGGAAAGTAAGTAATTTTCCGTCTTTTCTTGTAAGTTTGCACCGTCATACTTCTTCAACAGCGCAATCATATCGTTGAATTCTTGCCAGTAGCCATGTCCTTCCGCTGCGCGAGGGCCATACAAAGAGAAGGTGGTAAAGGCAAAATCTTGGATACATTCTTCCTCGCTTACGCCAAGGAATGCCTGCAACAAGAAGGTTACCGTACCCGTTCTATCCGCACCGCCCGTACAATGGTAGTACATAGGATAGTTGTCTTTGTTTGCAAAGTAAGAGAAACACTGGCGATAGTTTTCCTTTCCGTGATAAAAAGGAGCCGTATAACCGCCAAGAGGTATGTAGGTAAGGGTTGCACCAGGGATAACACTTTCGTAGCCGATCCCCGATTCGCTCGTTTTACGGAAATCAAGCTCGCCCTTGATACCCATTACTTCGCTCATGTATTTTTTACCTTCTTCGGTAATATCGCTGTCGTAATTAAAGCCAACCGCAGGGGTCAACGCGCCGCCGCGATACGCAAGACCTTGTTTAATCGTTTTCCCAAGCGAGCTTTCATGTCCGCCGATATCACGCACATTGTAGATGCCTTCAACGTTCATCACGCGAGGACCAAGCGCGGTGGTCTTGAATTGCGTTTCGTCTTGCGTCAAAATCGTATTATTCGCGCCTATCGCCGAAATGCGAAGGTAGTAGTTGGATGCTTTGTAAAGGTTATACAATTCTACGGAGCGAGCGGACGAAGCCACCTCTACCGTAATCGCATCCGAATAATCTGCCTTCGTTGCGTATTCTACGCGGATTTTTCTCGTACCCTTACCGCTAAGGCTCCATTTTACCTCAAGGGGCACTTGAGGGTTTTTCATACCGCTTCGGTAGTAGTCCGCAGGGTTTGCGCTTGCGCCTGCCAACAGGTATTGCTTCGCCTCATCGATATAGGGGTACACCTCTGTCCCATATGCAGGGGTGGAAATTGTAATATCTACCGCAGGCTGAGGGTCAGGCGTTTCCGAGGTTTCAGGCGTTTCCGAGGTTTCAGGTGTTTCCGAAGTTTCGGGCGTTTCCGAAGTTTCGGGCGTTTCCGAGGTTTCGGGCGTTTCCGAAGTTTCGGGCGTTTCCGAGGTTTCGGGTGTTTCCGAGGTTTCGGGTGTTTCCGATGTTTCAGGCGTTTCCGAGGTTGCGGGGGCTTCTGAATGGATAGAGCTATCTTCTACCGAAGAACCACCAAGAAGACCGCCCAACTGTGCACAGCTGGACATCCCGATCGTAAATACACCAAGAAGGGCGCAAATCGCAGTCAAAATAGAACGTTTTTTCATCATTTTTCTCCTTGCGATTTCCGAAAAAAGTTAGCACGCTTTCAACGGAAGAATATACTTATATTCTATATCGCATTTTCATTATATCACATTATCCCCTGCAATTCCACTCATTATTTTTTTAATACTTATCATTTTTTCGGGTGGAAGCCCCGTCTACTCGCTCGTTTTTTATCATAAAATTGGAAATGCTACACAAAAAAGCGTCCCAAAACGGAACGCTTTTCTTTTAATTGTAACATTGCGAATTTTTGACCTTACAAACGGCTCGTACCCAGGCTTCTAACGCCGTCCACAGCAACACCCGCTTAAAGGCTTATTTATTCCTTAATAATCGTGGTATAGGAATGATCATGCGTGCGAATTAACTCGGTTTCCGCAACGGAAGGATGATAATTCCACGATACGTCTTTCATAATGATTTTTAACGAAGTGCCTTCTGCCAAATAGGGTATGGACGCTTCCTTCAAATCGGTGAAGCGCACATTTTCAAGGGTAAGCGTACCCCAACGCGTACCGCACTGCAAGGGGTTCATATCCGCCATATAGAAGAATGCGCCCTTAATATTTTCAAAAACACAGTTTTTGAAATGAAGATCGGAAGGTTGCTCAATGTAATTTTGGCTAGAGAAATATTCCACCATCCACAAGCTATTATGTCTGCCCTGTTCGCGAGGAAGCTCGTCGTTTTTACCCTTTACAACCGTCATTCTGTGGGGATAATACCCGTCGCCGTAAGCATAGCAATCTTCCACATGGATATTCAAACCGCCCATACGGAAAAGGTTGCAAGAGGTGTTCAAAATACAACGGCGGACAAGCAAATCTTTCACGTTGATACCTGCGATACAATCGTCCCCCGTCTTGAAAAGACAATCCTCAATCAAGCTGTTTTCGCTGCAATGCAGGTGAATACCGTCCGAACCGCCAAGGCAGGTAACACGGCGCATGATAAGGTTACGGCAGTTGTTTGCCTCGTGTAAAAAGTTACCGCTATGTTGCGCGGTATAGCCTTCAAACAATACATTTTCACAGCACGAGAAGAATACGATATGCGGACCGCGGTAGTTTTCTTCGCCGTTCGGGTCGAAACAATTTCTACCGTCTAAAATGGAATTCGGTTCACCGATGATGGACACGTTTTTCTCGCCGTACGCCGTAATCATCGCGCGACGGTAAGTATCCCACGCTTTACCGTAATATTGCGTAATAAGCTCCATATCCGAGCGCATTTCCATACCTTCGGGGATGGGGAAAATTTCGTAATCGTCGCAATTTTCACTGCCGTAAATTTCCGCACCGCTTTCTAAATACAAGGTGGTGTTCGACCACATTCTAAGCGCTGCGATATGGTATTTCCCCTTGGGAACGACCACCATGCCGCCCTCGTTTTTACAAAGGTCAAATACCTTTTGGAACGCCGCCGTTTGCAGCTCTGCACAATCCGTTTTTACACCGTAATCGGTTACATAATATTTTTGCATAATTTCCCTCTTTTTTGAGTGTTTTTAATACTATAACACAAACCGCCCCCTTTGTCAATAGGGAATGAGAAGATTGAAAAATTAACATGAAAAAATGCTTTGGCTTTTTACTCTTTAATGCGCCCATTCGTTGCCCTCGGTCGGTATAAGCGTACAAAAAAGCGTCCGCATGGGACGCTTTTTTACATTTTTACCCTTCAATCGCCATCCTTATCAACAAGGAAACGAAGAAATTTTTATTTTAACTTTCCTAATTTTGCGGTGTTTGCAATCACAATCAGCGTCGTGTCTTCGCCCAACGCTTGTTCGGGGTTGATATTGACGTTGACCTCTTCCCCTTTCTTGACGGCAACAATGTTAAACCCGTATTTTTTACGCAAATCCAGCTCGATAAGGTTTTTACCAAGCCATTCCTCTTTCACGTTAATCTCAATCATGGATACGTCCTTTGACAAGGAAATCATATCGATAAACCCCGAAGAAAGCAGGTTTTTCGCAAGGCGAATCCCCGATTCTTTTTCAGGGAATACCACCTCATCCGCACCGACGCGAAGCAATATTTTTTGGTGCATTTCATTGGCGCATTTTGCAAGGACGGTCTTAACCCCTGCCTCTTTGCAAAGCGTAACCGCCATTACGCTTGCCTCTAAATTCCCCGCCATGCAAATAATAACCGTATCCAAATCCGCAATGCCAAGCCGTGCAATTACCTCCGCATCGGTTACATCCGCACATTTGCATATAGGCAGATACGCCGCGGCATCGTTCACGATGCTTTGTTCCATATCCACCGCCAACACCTCTACCCCGTTGTCCACCAACTCTTTCGCCACCGCCATGCCATATCGGCCAAGGCCAAAAACCGCGTACATTTTATTCGTTTTCATAATACCACCTTATCCTATACTAATTTCTTCCACGGGTTGTGATACCACATTTTGATTTTCACCCTTACCGCCCAAAGCAACCGCAAGGGAAATCGGGCCAACCCGTCCAAAATACATCGTAGCAATCACCACCAGCTTGCCCATTGTGTTTAAGCTGGATGTCAAATTTTTAGATAGCCCAACCGTTGCCGTGGCACTCACACTCTCGTAAATCACGTGCATAATCGGTGCATCCGTACACATTGACAGTAAAATGATAGAGCCAAATGCAACCGCCGAAAACATCACCACGACCGCCACTGCTTTGCGTATGGATGCGCCCGATATGGTACGCTGAAAAGCGGTTGCCTGCTTTTTGTTGCGAATGGTCGAAAATGCCGAACACAATAACACCACGATTGTAACCGTTTTCACACCGCCAGCCGTACCAACAGGCGAACCGCCGACGACCATTAAACCCAACGACACCATCGAGCCTGCGCCTGTCAAATTTTCCTGTGCTATCGTCGCGAACCCTGCCGTTCTCGTCGTGACGGATTGAAACAGCGATACCTGCATTTTATCAAACAACGACATGTTTCCTATGGTAAGCGGGTTGCTGTATTCGCAAACGAATATCAACACCCCTCCGCCAAATATCAAACATAACGTTGCCACAATGGCAATTTTACTGTGCAAAGTTAAATGTTTGAACCATTTTCTCTTGCGTGCGGTACGGTTTTTCAGCACCCGAAGCACGTCCCACCAAACAATATAACCGATACCGCCAAGAATAATCAAAAGCGAAGTGGTTGCGTTGACGAGCGGATTGGTAGCATATACGCATAAACTGCTTCCCCCGACAATATCAATTCCTGCATTGCAAAAGGCGGAAACGGCGTTAAAGACGGATATCCATATCCCCCTCGCGCCAAAATCAGGGATAAACACGAGCATATACAAAACCGCGCCGATCCCCTCTATCAGCAATGTGCCAAGCAACACGCTTTTGATGAATTTCGCCAACCCCGACATCGTGTTGAGGTTAAATGCGTCTTGAATAAGCAAGCGATCCCCGATGCCCATTTTCTTATGGAGCATCATCATAAACCCTGACATAATGGTGATAACCCCAAGCCCGCCGATTTGTATTAAAAGCAGGATAACCGCTTGGCCAAAGATACTCCACGTGGAAAAGGTGGGCAGGGTTACAAGCCCCGTTACGCAGGTCGAGGTCGTCGCCGTAAATAATGCGTCAAGGTAGGACACCGATTGCCCGTTTGCCACGCTGATGGGAAGCGCCAATAATAGGCTTCCCAATAAAATGGTTATCAAAAAACTGAGCAATATAATTTGCGTTGTAGATAATGAAACCTTTCTTCTCCCCATCCTATTCCCCTTATTTTTTTCTATAAAGCAAAAGAAACCAGCATCCCCTTCAGTCAGCTGGTCCCCTAATTTCTATTTTGTACATTATAGCATAAGGTTTTTGCTTTGTCAAGGGACAAAATACTATTTTTTTCCATCTCCGTTTGACGGGCTTTGTACATATTATGCCACATCGCATTCATTTCTCAATACCTTTCGTTATAATAATGGCATTTTATCCTGCCGTCCATACAAAAAAAGCGTCCGCATGGGACGCTTTTTAACATTTTTACCCTTCAACGCTCTCTCCCTGCAAAGTGCTGTATGCTACCAGCGTACCAAATTGCGACTCTGCATACGACATATCCAACGCTTTGTTCACCTTTTTCCAACTCTTACTAAGTCCGTCCGAATAAATCGTTTCACT
>JAZTYG010000125.1:0-2265 GCA_045636845.1 Candidatus Scatosoma sp. | reverse complement strand
AAGAAAATGCGTCGGGTGGTACGATCGTTACTGCGCCTACCTGCGGCCCTTGCGGTGTTTTGCCTGCGGTTTTGCGGTATTCGCAGGGGCGTAGAGGATACAGCGACGAAGGCGTTGTCAATGCGTTGGCGACGGCAGGGCTTATCGGCAATTTAATCAAGAAAAACGCCTCTATTTCGGGCGCGGAATGCGGTTGCCAAGCGGAAATTGGAAGCGCTTGTTCTATGGCGTCTGCTGCGCTTGCGCAGCTGCAAGGCTTGTCCTTGGGGCAGATTGAGTACGCCGCGGAGGTGGCGATGGAACACCATTTGGGTTTGACGTGCGATCCGATTTGCGGGTTGGTGCAAATTCCTTGTATCGAACGGAATGCCGTGGCGGCAATGCGCTCCATTAATGCGGCGTCGCTTGCGTATTTTCTTTCCGACAGTAGAAAGATTTCCTTCGACCTTGTCGTTAAAACAATGTATGAAACGGGGAAAGATTTGGCAAAGTCCTATCGCGAAACGGCGGAAGGCGGACTTGCAAAGTTGTACAAAAAGTAAAAATGGGCGTACCATGTACGCGTTGAAATTATTTTTTCGCCGTTTTTCGCAGAATGAATTTTGCTTAAAAAAACTTTATAAAAAAAGTTGAAAAATTTTATAAAAAACGCAAAAAAACGCTTGACAAAAAAGTGTAAATAGATTATTATATACAAGCGCTTGTTTGTGAGTGCAAGTTGTGGCCCAGTAGCTCAGTTGGTTAGAGCGCCAGCCTGTCACGCTGGAGGTCGACGGTTCGAGCCCGTTCTGGGTCGCCACATATGCCTTGGTAGCTCAGTTGGTAGAGCAGCAGACTGAAAATCTGCCTGTCGGTGGTTCAATTCCGCCCCAAGGCACCACCAATATGGTACACCTGCCGGTGTAGCTCAATTGGCACAGCAGCTGATTTGTAATCAGCAGGTTGTGGGTTCGAGTCCAATCACCGGCTCCACAACAAAATTTAATATATGGGCAGATTCCAGAGCGGCCAAATGGATCAGACTGTAAATCTCACGTCTTCGACTTCGGTGGTTCGAATCCACCTCTGCCCACCAAAAACGCATTTTTATTTATGAAAATGCGTTTTTTTGTTGCATAAATACATAAAAATTGCTGAAAAACGCTCAAATAAGGGCAAAAAATGTCCATTTGGGACGTGTTTTTGGGACGTAAGTCGTTTTTTTAGCTGTTATTAGGGCTCTCTGCAACAATAAAAAGGCTACTCGTTTTGATGTGAGTAGCCTATTAATGATTATATAATCATTCGATTGGAAATATGACTTTTTGCATATTTTCTAGCATGAATTCGTCGGGAAAATGGGTGTATACTCGGCCAACTATTTTATTTGTATGTTTATTTGTCTTATTCGATCATACTTTTTTCGGGAAAGGCTTGACAAAATGAAATTTGGTGATATGATAATTTATAAATAGGCGTGGGAAGCTTTGGGGTGGATCGTGGCCTCACTGTTTTTATAATAAAAAACACAACTATCAAGGAGTGCGGAAAAATGAAAAATCCAATAGTGCAAGGGTGGTATGCCGATCCTGAATCAAGGGTATATGGCGGGAAAGTGTATTTATATGTAACCAAGTCTTTGTCGTTTGAAGAACAAACAAATTTGGACGTAGTGGTTTCCAAGGATTTGGAAAATTTTGAAATCATAAGCGATATTTTGGATATGTCCACGTTCAAGGGAGCGACGCACGCCGTTTGGGCGCCGTCTGCCGTGGAAAAGGATGGGAAGTATTACCTTATTTTCGCCGCAAACAATATTTTTAGCGAAGAAGAAGTGGGGGGATTGTATATTGGCGTAAGTGAGAAACCCGAAGGGCCTTTCAAAAATATATACGAAGACGGGCGTCCTTTTTTAAATCGTATTATTAACGGCGCACAACCGATTGACGCCCATTTTTACAAGGAAGGGGAGGAAATTTATCTTTACTACGGCGGCTGGCAACATCTTAATTTTGCCAAACTCAACGAAACGCTTACGGAAATCCTTCCATTAGAAGGGATTACGCAATCGAACGGTTTTTTAGAAATCACTCCCCCCGATTATATTGAAGCGCCCTGCATGATAAAAATTGACGGGAAGTATTGTTTGACTTACTCCACGGGATTTTGGGGTGCGGGCACGTATTGCGTGAAGATGTCTATTGGTGATAACCTGTATGGGCCTTTCACCGCTTCGGAAACGGTGCTTGCAAGCACTGAAATAGGTGAGGGGCCTGGGCATAACGG
>JAZTYG010000124.1:0-6314 GCA_045636845.1 Candidatus Scatosoma sp. | reverse complement strand
CAAAATTACGCATTTTAGGCTCTATTCTACCTTTTTTATCTTAAAATCGTAGCAAAATTGATTTTTTCAATCAACCTACTTCTACCTGCGTTTCCACGGATACGGTTGCGCGGAGCGCCTCTTCCATGTTCGACCAGCTCTTTTCAATAGCCTTTGCCGCCGTTGCATAATCTCTTTCAAAGTTTTTGAAGAAGGTCTTTTGTGCATTTTGACGTTTCGCAGCAATCTTGGGCAAGTTTTCTTCCGCCTTAATCTTTTCCTCGGCAAGAATATTCAACGCCGCCGTATGTTGCGTTGAAACGATATTCAACTGCTCATCCAAAACCTTGTTCACCTGTTCAGCCGCCTTATGAATAGCTGCTTCCGCTTCAGCAACTCTTGCCTGAATACCTTCAAGGTTGAGTTTCACCTCCGTAGTAAAGCCGCCAACTTTAATTTCGGTACGAGCCTTTATGTAGTCGATTTTAATCTGCTGTAAAGCCTTCAATGCAAGGTTGTACGCACTGTTTTCGCCAACAATGAAGACATATCTTTGCGCTTCAATTGCTTTCACCGCAAGATTATATGCGCCGTTACAAACATCAAACGCCGCTTTTTGCAACAAGCTAAGCTTATCACGCATTACTTCCAAAGAAGCCTGTTCCATCGCAAATGCTTTTGCTTCGTAGTAAACTTCTTTCAATTCCTGCGAGTAGAATTCTGCGGTTTCCTTTCTCGATTCAATTAAGGTGTTCACGAGCTCTGCATACTGCATTTCCGCCGTTTCTACATAGGGAGCGCACTCCTCAACCAAAGCTTTTAACTGTTCTTCCGTGATTGCCGCCTGCTGTTGTACAGTTGCCTGAATATCTACCGTTTCAAGATAGCTCTTCACCTGCGTTTCTACGCTGTTATAAAGGGTAGTAGCCAGCTCTGTGTCGCCCGAAAGGGAAATTTTCAATTCGTTTTCACCAACCTGCACTTCACTTTGTACAAGATAGCCCGTTTCTTTGGAAACCTGCACGAACAACTTTGCAGCTTCTTCCGCAGTCTTACCCTGAACATCCGAGAACGCCTCCGAACTGATGATAAGGTTCCCCTCTTCGTTGATTGCATTTACGCTGATAACCTTATTTTCACCGTCAAGTAAAAATTCTACTTCGGGGTTCAAGCAAACATTCATCACGGTTTTTTGCTTTTCTTCCGTGTCTTTACGGAACCATTTACAGGATGAGAAAGTACCCACCCCCATCGCCAACATCAATGCGGCGCCCGCAAGCGCCATAATTTTCTTTTTCATTTCAATTTCCTCCAAATTGTTTTTATATTAACATTATAACGGATAAAAATACATTTTGCAAGGCTTTTTTATCTTTTTTTAGCAAGACTTTTGTCATAATTTTTACTACATTTCCACATTTCAATTTGTATTTGTGGAATATATATAAGCTTTATCAAAAAAAAGAAAAATCGGCAAACACGCCGATTTTTTCATTATTTATAATATATCCGCAAAATCTACCGCATATTTATCTGCAATAGCGCGCATTTCTTCCATTACGTCCTTAGAGGAATCATCGTAAACCCCGATGGTTGCCATACCGACCTTTTTTGCCGTTTGAAGCACCTTCAAGTTATCATCGACCATAACACAATCTTGTGGAGTTGCCCCCATGCGCTTAGCCGCCTCCATATAGATTGCCTCGTCCGCTTTCGTCAAACCAAACGCATCAATCGACCAAACGTTCTCAAACAAATCGTAAATGCCCAACCGTTTTGTGCATATATCGGTAAGAAGTTGCGGACTCGCCGTTAAAACATTCAACCGACAGCCTTGCGCCTTTAATTTTTCAAGCGTTTCCTTAACATTTGCTTTCAAAGGGATCGTTTCCCCGTATGCCCGTAAGGTTTCCGATTTGAAATATTCGTAAATCTGCTCTACGCTATATCCGCCTGTAAGATGGTCGGCAATATACTTTGCCGAGCCTTTATACCCAAGCGGCGTTAACCTCGTGACGATATCATCGGGATAAGGAATGCCCTTTTTATCCAAGAAACCAAGCACAATTCCTACGCCCGTCGGCATTGAATCTACCAGCGTTCCGTCTAAATCAAAAATGTATATTTTTTGCATATTTCACCTTGATTTTTTCATTTCAACGCGTACATGCCCCCTCCATTTCACTTTTAAGGGGATAAATTACGCTTTGCCTGCCTTTTCCTTTGCACGTGCCTTTGCGCGCAATTCCGCATCCAAAATACGCTTTCTAATACGCAAGGATTTGGGGGTTACTTCCAGCAATTCATCGTCGGCAATAAATTCTAAACATTCTTCAAGGCTCATCTTGCTAACGGGTACAAGGGTCAACGCATCATCGCTACCCGAAGAACGGGTGTTGGTCAAATGTTTCGTCTTACAAACGTTTACGTTGATATCGTCCGCAAGGTTGGTGTAACCTACCACCATACCTTGATATACGGGCGTGCCGGGCGTTACGAACAAGTTACCTCTGCCTTGCGCGTTGAACAAACCATAGGTAACCGCTTCACCCGTTTCAAACGCAACCAACGAACCGGTATTTCTGCGTTGCATATCTCCCTTGTAGGGTTCGTACGAATAGAAAATCGTATTCATGATACCCTGCCCTTTCGTATCCGTCAAGAACTCGCTCTTATAACCAAACAAACCGCGGGAAGGAACGGTAAATTCCAGACGCATACGCGCGCCGATGGCATTCATTTGCACCAAAGTACCCTTGCGGTTACCCATCGCGGAGAATACGGGACCCGTCATATCTTCGGGCACGTCCGCAACGAAACGCTCGATGGGCTCGTGAATAACGCCGTCAATTTCCTTATACAATACCTTCGGGGTGGAAACCTGGAATTCGTACCCTTCACGGCGCATCGTTTCAATCAAAATGGAAAGGTGCATTTCACCTCTGCCGCAAACGCGGAAACTATCCGCGTATTCGGTATCGTTTACGCGCAAGGATACATCGCGCAACAATTCCTTATACAAACGATCGCGGAGCTGTCTGCTGGTAACAAACTTACCTTCCTTACCCGCGAAGGGGCTGTCGTTTACGGAGAAAGTCATTTCCACCGTGGGATCTTCAATCTTTACGAATTGTACGGGTTCTACCTTCGTAGGCGAACATACAGTATCACCGATACTCAAACCCTCAATACCCGAGAACATAACAATATCGCCTGCCTTTGCCTCGGTAACAAGCACCCTTTCCAACCCTTCAATTTGGTACAAGTTTACGATACGGCAGTTATTACGCACCTTCGAATCGTTGAAATTGCAAAGGGAAACAGGTTCATTTGCGCGGATTACGCCGCGTTCAATTCTACCGATACCGATACGGCCGACAAATTCGTTGTAGTCAATACAGGAAACCAACAACTGCCCAGGGCCTTCCGTATCCATTTCCATCGGAGGAATCGTTTCCAAAATGGTATCAAATAAGGGGTTGAGGTTTTCCTCCTGCTTATCGGGGGTAAGAGATGCCGTACCTTGACGGCCGCAGCAATATACGATAGGACTTTCAAGCTGTTCATCCGTAGCATCAAGCTCCATCATAAGAAGCTGCATTTCTTCTACAACCTCGTCAATACGTGCGTCGGGTCTATCTACCTTGTTGATTACGATAATCATTTTCAAACCCAACGCCAACGCCTTTTGCATAACGAAACGGGTTTGAGGCAAAGGACCTTCCGCCGAGTCAACAAGGATAATCGCCCCGTTTACCATCTTCAAAACACGTTCAACCTCCCCCGAGAAATCGGCGTGGCCGGGTGTGTCGATGATGTTAATTTTTACTCCGTTGTAGTGTGCGGACGTGTTTTTTGCGAGAATGGTAATACCGCGTTCTCTTTCCAAATCACCGCTGTCCATAACGCGGTCTTGAACCTGTTGGTTTTCACGGAATACGCCGCCCTGCGCCAACATTTCGTTGACAAGGGTCGTTTTACCGTGGTCAACGTGGGCGATAATTGCTATGTTTCTCAAATCTTCTCTAATCATGGTTGGAATTGCTCCTTTTTTGTAAAACTTTTCAACCTTTTTATTGTAATACTTTTTTTCGTTGTTGACAAGAATTTTTAACGGCTTTCTGCAAATTTTTTATAAAATTATAAAAAAAGCTCCGTCGTCGTTTACCGCGGAGCATTTTCTATCATAATTTTTGCACATTTTTATTTTCATATTTCGTAAAACGAATAGTAAGCCCGTTGTCGTCAATCGGTTCACTTTCTCCCACGCAAACAAAATCAGGGTGTTCATCAAGGTTCGGAAAGAACACTTCCGCCCCTCCAACCGCGTCAACCTTGGTAACATACGCGCCGTGGCAATAGGGTAAGAGTTCCTTGTAAATTTCACCGCCGCCGATTACGAAAATATCCTCATTTTCACGGCTTTTCATCTCGTCTTTTAATTCCTCATAAGAACGGACAATTACGCACTCATCGCATACCTGCCCCCTTGTTAAGACGATATTTACCCTATTTTTGAGAGGTTTTTGATTCGGGAAAGAACGCAAAGTTTTTCCACCCATCACGACGGTATGTCCCATCGTGGTTTCGCGGAAAAATTTCATATCCTTGGGCAAAGAAAACATCATATCGTTCCCCTTTCCGATGCCCCATTCCTTATCCGCGTGTACTATTGCGTAAATCATAATTGCTCCTTTTCGTTACAGTAAATTGAAAAGCTATGCTTTCCGTGAATTGTTGCTCCGCAACGTAAATAAAAACTCCGTTTTCGTGAATTGCAAACCATCGGTTTGCGTTATTGCTAATATTTGCCACAACGCGCCGTAGGTGCAATTCACTGAGCGACAGCGAACATTCACGCACAATGTGCAATTCACGCCGTTAGGCAATTCACATTATATTGCTACGGGGATTTTCTTTTCCAACTTTTCGTATTCGTAGTCCACAAGCTTAAAGCTATCCACCGTGAAATCATAGAAATTCGTGATGCTTTCATCTACAATCAGCTTAGGTGCTTTGTGGCGAGGATTTTCCAAAATTTCTTTCACAAGCGGAATATGTCTATCGTAAATGTGCGCGTCCGCAATAACGTGCACCAGCTCGCCAGCTTTCAAACCCGAAACCTGTGCAAACATAATCAACAACACCGCGTATTGCACCACATTCCAGTTGTTTGCCGTCAACATATCGTTGGAGCGTTGGTTCAAAATACCGTTCAAGGTATCCCCCGTCACATTAAAGGTCATCGAATATGCACAAGGGTATAAATTCATTTCATTCAAATCTTGGAAGTTGTAGATATTCGTCATAATACGACGGCTGGCAGGGTTATGTTTCAAATCATACAACACCCTGTCCACTTGATCAAATTCACCCTCTTTGTATTGATGCTTTACGCCAAGTTGATAGCCGTACGCCTTACCGATAGAACCCGTTTCGTCCGCCCAGCTATCCCAAATGTGGGAGTTCAAATCGTGAATATTATTGCTCTTCTTTTGCCAAATCCAAAGCAGCTCGTCCACGCAGGATTTGAACGCCGTACGGCGCATCGTCAAGATGGGGAATTCTTCCTGTAAATTATAACGGTTTACGATACCGAACTTTTTAACCGTATGCGCGGGCGCACCGTCTTCCCATTTCGGACGCACATTCAAATCGGTGTCCCAAAACCCGTTTTCCATAATATCCTGCATATTTTGCGCGAAAATTTCATCTGCTCTGCTCATATTACACCCCATAAATTGTTCTCAGCGGCTATTATACCACACCTTCACCCTGCTCGTCAAGTAGGTAAAAGAAAAAGTATGCGCGGATATGAAAATAATTTATAATGTATAATATATATAAAGAATTTTGCGTATTCTTTGATAATAATGTTGACAAAAATAAAAAAAAGAGGTATTATATATGTGTATGCTAAAAATTAATCGAAGGAGATTATTAACTCTATGAACAAGAAAACAGTAAAAGACGTAGAAGTAAAAGGCAAAAAAGTCCTCGTTAGATGCGACTTTAACGTGCCTATGAAAGACGGCGTTATCACCGATGAAAACCGTATCATCGGCGCTTTACCCACCATCAAATATTTGATGGAACAGGGCGCGAAAGTTGTACTTTGCTCCCACATGGGCAAACCCCACAACGTTTTCGACGCTAAGCTTGAACTTAACAAGAAAGAAAAAGGTAAAGTAGCAGCTCTTCCCGAAGCAGAACAGGCTGCTGCTACCGAAGAATTTTTGGAAAAAGCAAAGAAAGACGTTAAGAAGTTGACCCTTGCCCCCGTTGCAGCTCGTTTGAACGAATTGCTTGACGGTAAAGTTGCTTTCGCAAGCGAC